>JASFIV010000333.1:0-4551 GCA_050122475.1 Desulfobacterales bacterium
GCTGATGGCCGTTTGCGGGCACTGGGGCAGCAGGATGCCGAAGCGGTCACCCTGCCCGATGCCGCTGGCCTGTAACCCATTGGCCAGCTTGTTGGACAGGCGCTTCAAATCGGCAAACGTATATTTTTCAACCTGGCCGTCTTCATTTTCATACATCAAAGCCAGGCGGTCAGGTTGTGTCGCCCAGCGGTCGCAGATATCCACACCGATGTTGTAATGCGCGGGAATTTCCCAGCGAAAGCGGGTAACGACTTCTTCATAAGTGTTGCCGGGCGTTAGCATAACCCCATCTCCTCAGCATTGATAAATGCAAACCGCAAACATCAATACGGGCGTCATAACGGATGCAACCGATTTTTTCATTGACCCTTGGCTGCCTTTATTTCGGCCTCGGGTCGCCAGTTTTCTGGCGCCTTAAGTTCCAGAAGATCGTGATAAATGGGAAAGGGGTATTTGGGATCGTCGGCCACCCGCCCGAAGTAAGTTGAACAACTCAATTGATTGTCGATGGTGCGGAAAAAGAGCTTCCCGCGGGCGGTATCAATGGTCATTCCTTTCATGGCATCTTTGATCTTTTCGACATTGATGCTGCCGGCTTTTTCAACCCCCTGTTTGAGGGCATGGACACCGTCGTAGGCCATGACAGTCCAGTCGCTGGGATAGGTGCCGAACTTGGCCTTATAAGTATCCACCAATTTGGCCATCATAGGCACATCCAGGTGGGCAAAAAAGGGCGCCCGGGTCCTGCCGTACTGGTCTCTACGAATGCTTCTGGCTTGCGATTTTAATTCGGTCAGGCTGATGAGGCCTCCCGGATATTCCACCTGTTTGAATAATCTGTAGTCCCTGGCATCCCTCATCCAGAAGGCATTGTCAGTACCCGCAATGGATCCGAGCACAAAATCAGGCTTTTGGGCCAGAATATCCACAATAAAAGAATTAAACCGCGACTGACCCAACCTCGGCCAATAGGTGCTCACCAGCTCTAAATTTGGTGCGATCTGTCTCAACAGATCGACCTGCACCTCTTGACTGGAACGCCCCCAGGCATAGTCGGAGGCAATCGTCGCATATTTCGTCCAGTTATTTTTCTTGGCCAGATTGGCAACCCCGACAACAACGCCTTTTGACATCATATAAGTGTTGGGGACAACCGAGTAGGTATAGGGACTGGGGTCAATCTTGGTGATATTTTCAGAGTTACTGATCGTTGCAATGTGCAACACTCTGTTTTTGCGGCATATGGGTTTGATGGCCAGGGCTGTCGCACTGGAATAGGTTGCAATAATCGTTCGAACCTTATCGTTTTGAATCAGATTTTCGACTACTTGTTTGGCGACTTCCGGTTTGGTCTGGGTATCTCTGATAAAAAGTCTAATCCGATGCTCTCCGAGTAAGCCGCCTAAAGCATTGATCTCATTAACCGCAATTTCGATGCCTTCCACCGCTTCCTTTGAGTAGGGGGCTCCGGTCCCGGAAAGGCCCAGAGCAACGCCGAGATGGAAAGCGTCACCGGCCAAAGCGCTGTTGCAGAATGCAACACCGGATAAAATGATCGCTAAAATGACGGAAATTGCAACGAAAGATTTAGTTTTCATGAGGCGCCTCCTCATCAAGGTCACGATGTGAGCGGTGTTGCCTAAATAACGGCCGGGGACCTCTGGTCTCCAGGGCGTGACAGGACGCCGTTGTGGGGTTAGCCGTAAGCCAGGGCCGGCAGCCATATGACCAGCTGCGGCCAAATCGCGATGATAATCAGTCCGATCAGCTGCAGGATGATAAACGGCACCACGCCTTTATAAATATCGACCAGTTCGACTTCAGGTGGCGCAACGCCTTTGAGATAGAATAGCGCAAATCCAACAGGAGGCGTTAAAAATGAGGTTTGTAAACTTACGGCAATTAGAACCACAAACCAGACCAGCTCCGGATTATCCACGACGCCGTGTCCCTCGATCTCGAATCCCAGACTGGAGACAACCGGTGCGATCAAGGGTAAAACGATCAGAGTGATTTCGATCCAGTCCAGAAAAAAACCGAGCAAAAAGACGGATCCCAGAATGATGGCCATGATGCCATAGGGCCCCAGCGGGATTCCGGTTAAAATTCTTTCGATGAATTCATCGCCGCCGAGACTGCGCAGCACCAGGGCAAAACAAGTGGCCCCCAGAAAAATGGCAAAAATATAGGCCGTGGTATTAAAGCAGGCCTTCATGACTTCGACGATGACCTTGAAATTGAGCTTTTTGTTGATGGCCGCTAAAATGGTGGCGCCCAGGGCCCCGACCCCGCTGGCTTCGGTTGGGGTGGTAATGCCGGCAAAGATGGAGCCCAGCACAGCAATAATCAGGGCTGCCGGGGGCAAAATACTTTTGAGAACATCCCAGATCATGCGCCAGGCAAGCGGCTGGCGATCGGGATCAAGGGGCGCTGCTTTGGGTCTTAAGAGACTAAAGATCAGAATATAGGTAATATACAACGATCCCAAAATGATGCCGGGAACCACAGCGCCCATAAACAAATCGCCCACACTCATACCGAGCTGATCGGCCATGATGACCAGCATAATACTGGGTGGGATTAGAATACCCAGGGTGCCGGAGCCGGCAATGGTCCCCAGGGCCAGGGTTTTGGAATACCCCTGCTTCATCATGGCCGGCAGGGACAAAAGCCCCAGCAGCACCACCGAGGCGCCGATAATACCGGTGGAGGCCGCCAGGATGATGCCGATGGTCGTTACGGTGACGGCCAGCCCGCCGCGCACCTTGCCGAACAGGCTCTGCATGGACTTCATCATGCTTTCGGCAATACCCGAACGATCGAGCATCAGGCCCATGAAAATGAACATGGGCAGGGCCACCAGGACCCAGTTGTCCATGAATTTATAAATCCGATTAACCACCATCCCCAGCGTCAGGTAGTCCAGCCCGGTAATGGTGCCAAACCAGAGATCTGAATAATAGCCCACCAGGGTAAAAATCATGGCCACGCCACCCAGCACCCAGGCAACCGGAAAACCGGTGAACAAAAGTCCGACGAAGGTCAGGAACATGGCGATTACAAGATAATCATTGAATTCCATGATTTATGTTCTCCTCAGGGAAAGAAACGTACGAACGGCACGTGAAACGGTGGCCACCCCCAGCAGGCCGAAAGTGATTGGAATCACGCTTTTTATTGCCCAGCGCCAGGGAAGCCCCATGGGGGCATCGGACCGTTCGTTGACCCGCCAGGATTCATAGACAAAGTCCAGGCTCTGGTGAAAGATGATAATGATAAAGGGCAACAGCAGAAATACGGTGCCGAAGAGGTCCCAGCGGTATTTCCATTTTTGGGAAAGGCGGGCGTGGATGATATCGACCCGGATGTGTGAATCCATCATCTGAGCATAAGAGGCCCCGAACATGATCCCCAGGGCATACAGATGCCACTGCAATTCTTCCAGGACAACCAGGCCGCGGCCGAATCCATAGCGCAAAACGACCTGCAAGATGATGACGAGAATCAGGATGCCATTGGTCCACATAATCACATGTCCAATGGAGCGGATGACCGCATCCAGGGCGTTGCAAAACTTGTTGGGAACCTGTTCCTGGTTGACTTCAGCGTTCATGGTGATCTCCTCGAAGTATAGGGACTTTATTAAATCAACCCGTCCCTTCAATCATTGACCGGAGGTTTGGCATGAGCGGCGCGGTTGTCGATACACACGAACGTATCCGCGCCGCTCCGAAAAGATTCTTAAAGCAGCCAGACTACTTGACCGGTTTGGGCCTTGGCAGGAACCCGTATGACTGCCAGAAGCTGTAATTGGAGCGAAATGCGCTGAGATCATCCCAGGCTTCCTTAAACATCGGAGATTGAGCGGACAGTTCGGTCGCGACTTCCTGCCAGGCCTTTTTAAAGGCGTCCAGCATGTCATCCGACCAGTAGTGAAGCGTCACGCCGCGCTGTTCGACATTTTCCTTGATCACCTGTCCCTGAATAGCCTCGGTGTAAGCAAAGGAATCGGCTGTCGCGGCCACACACATCATTTCAATGATCATCTTCTGTTGATCGCTCAGGCCGTTCCAGACATCCTTATTGATCAGCAGCTCAAAGAGGGTCGCCTGTTGATGCCAGCCGGGGAAATAATTATGTTTGACCACTTTGTAAAAACCGAGACGAGCGTCGATGGCAGGCATCGAGAATTCGGTCGCGTCAATAGCTTTTTTCTCCAAAGCAGGAAAAATTTCACCGCCCGGTAGCAGACTGACCGAAACACCCAGCTTCTGCACGGCCTTGCCGCCCAGGCCATAAAATCGCATCTTCAATCCTTTGAGATTATCGATGGAATTGATCGGACTGGCGAACCAGCCGGACGTTTCCGGTGCGATAATACCGCAGGGTATCACGTGAACGTTATAGCCGGCATCATCATACATTTTCTGGTAAAGCTTGCGACCGTTTCCGTACCACATCCAAGCCAGAAATTCGCCGGCTTCAGGTCCGAACGGAACGGTGGAAAAAATGGATGCACCCGGTATCTTGCCTTCCCAGTAACCCGATATG
>JASFIV010000334.1:0-4520 GCA_050122475.1 Desulfobacterales bacterium
CCAGGCCGATAGCCCCAGAGACAGTTCCAGAAATCCGGCAAGGGTCTCTATAGAGAATGGCTGAGGTGTATTATTCTGCCGTTCGTATAAGCCAGGATAAGTCGCCGGCGGATCTTTTTCTTGTAGTGGCAGCCTTAAGACCGGAGTGTCTATATAGGTGCGAAACGGGTTCGGCTGATTGTTCCAGTCCATATACCCCAGCGACCGGGCATAGCGTTCGAAGTGATGCTTGGTGGCGTCATGATAATTGATTATTTCTTCTGCTTTAGCGGATATCATGTTGCCCACCCGTTTTGAATCGAATCATAACCCAGTCTACGGGCAAAAGATGAGGGTTACAACCCAGTCTTAAAATGTGTTTTCGTGAGTAAACTCTTCTACCTCTCTGCGTCGAGGCGGTTTAGAAATTTTAGCATTGAGAATCTCTTGCCGGACTTCGCGATCTTCATATTTGCAAATACTTCTCCGACCCTCAATAATCTCCATCAGATCTGATATACAGTCCCTCTTCTCAAATACAGGTTGTCAGGGCTTGGTAAAAAGCGTTCCCTTTTGCTAACGCTCTTTTAATAATCCTTAATACGCAATTCGCCTTTTTTAGGTTATTATCTGAATCTTGCGCGCGTTCGAAAATAATTTTTATGAAAGATTCAGGTTAACATGAAAAAAGGCGACACTAGTCTCAGTGTCGCCTTTTTTATAATCATTTTAGCTGCTTAAACGTCACAGCTGCCAGCTGTAGCGCAGCCGCCGCAGGCTGAATCGCTGGCTTCAAACTCGATGTTGGAATCGATTTTAAACCCGTATCCCAGAAAATCGACTTTTACGGGTTGGGCTTTTTCATAGAACTCATTTTCCATGATAAATTGAAAACCGTTTACATCAAACACCTTATCGTTTTCTTTAGGCTCATCCAGAGCCATGGCCAGAGATGGGCCGCCTCAACCACCGGAATTTAAAAAAATGCGTATTGGTGACACCTCTTTGCCTTCGAAATACTCTTGAATCTGTTTAGTCGCTTCCTCGGTTACTTCAACCATAATGTTTCAACCCTCCTTGCGTATTATCAGCTCAACATGCATAATTTGTCCGAGCTTAAACCATCCCTTAATCTTAATGATGGCATGACATTTTGTCAAATCTAAAATGAACGCCCTAAAAAGGCGTCAATTTTTAACAAAAAGGATTAATAAACCACGAAAGCACCAAAAGACGAAAACACGAAAAGCTAAAAAATTAGATTTCGTGCTTTTTAACTTTCGCGTTTTCGTGGTGATAAACATATCTGTTAAATTTCAAAGAAATGACAGTGTAAAACCTATGACAATGATTTTAAGTAGCTATTATAGACTTCAAAATCCTTTTCTGAAAATTGAATAAAAATGATCTTTTCCAATGATGGATGGCGTCCTAAAAAGTCAATGCTGGTGTCCACTGCAATTTTGCAGGCCGCTTCAATCGGATATCCATATACCCCGCAGCTTATGGCCGGGAACGCAATGGTTTTGAGGTTATTTTCAACGGCCAGTGTTAAACTGTTGAGATAGCAACCGGTCAGCAGCCGGCTGTCCTGCGGCTTGCCGCTGTATACCGGACCTACGGTGTGAATAACATGGCGCGCCGGCAGGTTGTAACCACCCGTTATGCGGGCTTCGCCGGTAGGGCAACCGCCGATGGTGCGGCATTCTTCCAACAAATCCGGGCCGGCGGCTCGATGAATAGCGCCATCGACGCCGCCACCCCCAAGCAATTTAGTATTGGCCGCATTGACGATCGCATCCACATCTAAGCGGGTAATATCACCCTGTTGAATTTCTATTTTATCAAGGATTTCCTTTTTCATTACAACCTCCCTTGAGGCCTTTATGATGGCTTGATAAGGAGCCATTTAAGGTTCTTAAATATTATTTTTTCGGATTATAAATCGTAAAGTTTCTCGTCTTTTGTTGGTGCTGGTCGCTTGGCCTTGGAGGCGCCTGGTTTTTTATCCGGTAACAGGAAAGGATCCTCTTCCTCTAATAAATCACCCATCTCTGCCTCGATCGAATCCGGGTCTTCACCGGCTTCCATGCGTTTTAAGGCCTCATTCATGCTCTCTCCCAGTTCAAGCCCGGTCATATCTGAAAGTTTGCGCATGAGGTTGGCGGCCTGACGCGGATCATCTTCATTGATTTTGTCGGCCTCACCGGCCAGCATTTGCATGGCTTTTTCCATTTTATTTTCATCAAACGGCATGTCATCAACGTCACCGTCTTCTTTAGCCTTGCCGGTAAAGGCGAAAGCCGACATCTGCCGTGAAAGGGTTCTGGTTTTACACCTGGGGCATTTCGGTCTTTTGCGGGTATTGACCGTTTTTGAAAAGAAATTAAAGATGGTATTGCAATGATCACAATAAAATTCATAGATGGGCATAGCAGGTCCTCAAATTTTCCTTACATCCTTCAATTTATCTGTTAACAGGTCTGCAATCCAAAAGTAGGCAGACAATGGGGACTTTTCATCATACAACGCTCCATCACTCCACTACTCCACTACTCCAGTATTCCAGTAAGCCATGATTGCCAAATTTAAGGTAATATTGGATTGCTTTTTAGAAATATCGTTCACCTAAATTTTAGAGGGTACCGATTTGCTTGTCAACCGCATTAAAAGCCCGTTGACTTGGGCGTGGGCCTCTGTTATGGCACCCTCTAAAATCTATTATAAAAAATGCATCTCACGCTGAATAGCTGCGTTTCCCCGATAAATCGGGATCACACGTCTATTTTTATGAACATCAAGGTGTGCGTAAAACCGATTCAAAATGCTCGAATACTACAGGTTGAGCCCGTTGCCCGTCAGCCCGTTTGCCGGTTAGAAAAAAGTCAAGCGGATTCCCGCTTTTTTCGGGCTCAACGGGCTAAACCGGCCCAACTGGCCAACCAGAAAAAGTGAGCTGCTATTTTTATAATCAATTTTAAATACATTTTGTAATAATAGAATTCATTTGAAATAAAATATTTAGCCGATCTTAAATTTGAAACACTAAATGGAAGGAGATTAAAGAGACATTATGGAAAGAACACTGGCCATTATTAAACCGGACGGCGTTGCGCGCGGAATCATCGGGGAGGTGATAAAGCGCCTGGAGGACAAAAATTTTAAGATTATTGCAATGAAAATGATTCATTTATCGAAAAAACAGGCCGAAGGCTTTTATGCCGTGCACCTGGGAAAGCCGTTTTTTGAAAGCCTGACGGATTTTATGAGCTCCGGGCCAGCCGTGGTGATGGTGCTGGAGGGTGAACATATCATCGCCCGTTACCGTGAATTGATGGGCGCCACCAACTACAAGGAGGCCGCCGAGGGGACGATTCGTAAAGCGTTTGCCACCGATATCGAAAAAAACGTGGTGCATGGATCCGATGCGCCTGAAACAGCAGCCTTTGAGATGGCCTATTTTTTCAACAACCTTGAAATTGTCAGCTAATGCCTGCCACCATCAATTCAAAGAATGTTTCTGTGATCTTATGCCGGCCGCGTTACCCGGAAAATATCGGTGCTGCTGCCCGTGCGATGTGCAACATGGGCATCGATCAACTGCTTGTGGTTGATCCTAAAAACTGCGATCTAACACGAATTTTAAAAATGGCCACCCATGCTGCCAGCGAAGTGGTTGAGCAGATGCAGGTTTTTAAAAACCTGCAGACGGCACTTGAGTCCATGCACTATGTTGTCGGGACAACTGCGCGCCTCGGTGGACAGCGCCAGTCTGTGATCTCAGCAGACCGGCTGGCCTCCGAACTGGCGCCCATCACCGAAAATAATCGAGTGGGACTCGTGTTTGGTCCCGAAGATCGCGGGTTGACCAATGAAGATTTGCGCCTGTGCCATCGGCTGGTCACTATACCGACAGCTGAATTTTCATCATTGAATCTGGCCCAGGCCGTGATGATCATCTGCTATGAGTTGCGGCGAGATAGATCTTCAGAAAGCAAGCCGTTTGTGCCGCGACTTGCCAACCGTCAGGAACTGGATGGGATGTATGCTCAACTGAAAGATGTGCTGGTCAAAATCAGCTACATTCAGCCGGACAATCCCGATTACTTTATGAACAATCTCCGCCAATTCGGCACCCGCATGAGATTGCGGGCTAAAGAAGTCAGTATTATTCGCGGCATCTGCAGGCAGATTAACTGGTACGGGAAGAAGTGCTTCCAGGATGGAACGAAACATCGGGGTGATGACCCATGCGATTGATTCGCTTCGGAGCTGCCGGCCAGGAAAAACCGGGTCTGTGGCAAGCCGGCAAAATAGTCGACTTGCGCGCCATTTTCCCGGAGATACCGGACATCGGCGAGCGCTTCTTTACAGACGGCTGGCTGCAGCGGATCGAGAAGATAAAGGATCCGGGTCAAACACTGGATGTTCGCCTGGGGTGCCCGATAAACAGGCCTTCGAAGATTATCTGCCTGGGCTTGAATTATATTGACCACAGGGAAGAAAGCGGTTTTGAAAAGCCTCAAAGACCGCTTTTGTTT
>JASFIV010000335.1:0-4515 GCA_050122475.1 Desulfobacterales bacterium
GCATTCAGCACCAAGAAACCAACGGGCACCTGTCCCTTGAGTTTGTCTTCGACCCCTAAAACTGCGCATTCGGCCACATCGGGATGATCCGCCAGAACTTCCTCCATGGCTCCGGTGGATAGCCGGTGACCGGCAACATTGATAATGTCATCGGTGCGGCTCATCACAAAAACATAGCCCTCATCATCAATAAAACCGGCATCCGCGGTTTTATAATATCCGGGAAACTCTTCCATATAGGCCGCTAAAAAGCCCTCATCATTGTTCCACAGTGTGGGGAGCGTGCCCGGCGGCAACGGCAGTTTGGCCACCAGGGCGCCGATTTCTCCGGATGCAACCGGTTGGGTGTTTTCGTCGACCACCTGCAGATTCCAGCCCGGAGCCGCTTTGGTAGGCGAGCCTTCTTTGACCGGAAAATGATGCAGCCCCAGACAGTTGCCGGCGATGGCCCAGCCGGTTTCCGTCTGCCACCAGTGGTCGATAACCGGAACGTTCAGGCTATTTTCAGCCCATTTGAGCGTGTCCGGATCCGTGCGTTCACCGGCCAGAAAAAGGGCCTTAAAATTAGACAAATCGTAATTTTTCATCATCTCCGCTTGGGGATCTTCGCGCTTGATGGCGCGAAAGGCCGTCGGCGCCGTGAACAAGACTTTGACATTATGTTCGGCGATCACGCGCCAGAAAACACCGGCATCCGGGGTACCCACCGGTTTGCCCTCAAATAAAATCGTGGTGCACCCTTTCAATAGAGGGCCATAAACAATGTAGGAGTGGCCGACAACCCAGCCCACATCCGATGCTGCCCAATAAACGTCACCGGCTTCCACATTGTAAATGGCGCCCATCGTCCATTTTAAGGCCACCATATGTCCGCCGTTGTCACGCACCACCCCTTTGGGTATGCCGGTGGTTCCGGAGGTATACAGGATGTACAGCGGATCGGTGGCCGCCACCGGCACACAATCATGAGGCTGGGCCTTGGCCATCACGTCATCCCAGTCCAGATCCCGCCCGTCGATCATCGCGGCGGTTTCCATGGGCCGCTGCTTGATAATACAACAATCCGGTTTAGCCTCAGCCATATCAATGGCCTCGTCAAGCAACGGTTTGTAGGCGATAACCCGTTTGACTTCGATACCGCAGGAAGCGGACACAATTGCCTTGGGCTTGGCATCATTGATGCGCACCGCCAGTTCTTTGGCGGCAAATCCACCAAAGACTACAGAATGTACCGCACCGATACGGGTACAGGCCAGCATGGCAATCACCGCTTCAGGGATCATCGGCATGTAGATCAGGACCCGATCCCCCTTGGTCACGCCCTGGGCGGCCAGAGCGCCGGCAAACCGAGCCACCTCATCACGCAGCTGGTTATAGGTATATTTTTTGATGGTTTCGGTAACCGGGGAGTCATAGATCATCGCATTTTGCTCACCCCGGCCGCTATCGATATGATAGTCCAGTGCATTGTAGCACGTATTCATCTCCCCGCCGCTAAACCAGCGAAAAAAGGGTTTGTTGGTCTCATCCAGAACCTTATCCCACTTTTTGTACCAGTGGACGTCTTCGGCTGCCGCCCCCCAGAAACCGTTCGGGTCTTCAATGGATTGGTTGTGGGCGATTTCATAAGGGTTAGCCATAAGTATTCTCCTTTGCTCGAATGGTTAAGCTTTAGGTTTCAGGTGTCAGGTGTCAGGTGTCGGTAGTAAGCCTGTAATCAGGTGTCGGTCAACGCTGCTAAGTCGAAATTAGATTTGTTGCTTCATCTTCAGCTATCTGTCTTCTGTCGCCTGACCTCTGTTCTCTGAAGTCTGACACCTGACACCTGAAACCTGAAATGGGTTCTTCCGTTTCAAAAAGGATCCGGTATTTCCAAATTAGATTTCCAATTATGAGTCTTTCACCTTCTGCTTTAAAAATTCTAAATGCTTGCGGATGCCTTTGTCGGTATTCGGATCGTTGCTGAAAAGGCGTTTTATAAAACCGGGCGGATCATCGATCTCCGGATCCAGCTCCAGCCCTTTCTCATAATCGGCAATTGCCTTTTCATATTGCCCCAGGTGGCTGTAAGCAATCCCTCGATTGACATATGCGCTAGCCAGGGTTGGTTTGATTTCAATGGCTTTATTGTAATCCTTGAGAGCTTCTTCATAACGCCCCATGGTGTTGAGGGTGTCAGCCCGCCCCATGTAGCCATCTTGGTGTGTAGGATCAATGTTAATAGCCCGGTTGAAATCTTCCAGGGCTTTTTCCGTTCTGCCCCTGTTGAGATTGGAAGCACCGTCTAAAACGGCATCCTTAAATTCTGGCGTCCCGAGACCGCAGCCGGCAACTGCGAAGAAAGATATTAACAGAGTCAGAAATAGTCGCTTCATTTGTTGGAGTTCTGATTTCCCTTTTTCGAAAAGGTTGGATGAGGAGGCGCAAGCGCCTCCTCATCCTTACCGTTATCGACGTAATCAGGGCTAACTGCTGAACGTTAAACGCCTGACTGTCCTCGGGAGGAACCTTCGGCAACGGCCGGCTCCTCTTCGTAAATATCGTGTTTCAAAGCCTCAAAGTCGGTGGTGATGTTGGTTGACATCTCCAGCTTGTAGGCCAGGAACCACATCATGCCAATACCCAGTATCCACCAGATGATCTGCCAGATCCAGATCGACGGCATTCCATTTGCCCATGAAGCAGGCGCTGCAGGATCACCGAAGATGGTGTTACCGATCACAGCGCCCGGGCCGATGGCAAAAAAGAACCAGACCAGAGCCACAATCCAGCCCCATTTGACCAGCCCACGCTTTTCTTCCGGTAAAGACGCATGTTGTTTGATAAACGCATGCCATTCCTTCTGTTTGGCATCCACCTCACCCGTAGGCTGAGTGAACAGACTGATAAGAATGGCGACCGGCAGGTTGAAGAGAATCCCCCAGCCGGCGGCAAAAATCGTCAGCGGATTGTAGCCCCAGGGAAGTCCCAGATCGAACCTGAAAGTTAGAAATACCGCGATCATGCCGCAGATCAGCCCTGTGACCACCCCCTGACGGGTAAGGAATTTCCAGTAACAGACCGCAATCAGGGACGGGTACATCATGAACCCGTAAGAGGTCGCAAAGGCGCCCAGCATCACGATGGCACCAGGCACCAGGGTGGCAAAGATCAGGGCCGATCCGACAACGATCAGCACTGTGATCCGGCCCCAGTGGGTTTGCCCGGTTTCGGTCATATCCTTGACGATATGCCGCTTGACGATGTCGCGCGTCAGCATACCAGAGGCGGTCGACATATAGGCCGCACCGGTGGACTGCATGGCCGCCAGAGCACAGATCGCCAGAATGCCCACGGCAAAGGGCGCCGTGTCTTTCATCAGATGAATCAGCAAGGGCACCAAGGAATTACCCCCGCTGTCTATAAGGCTTTGAAGCGGCAATATGGTCTCTCCGTTAGCGCTGGGTGTCAGAGACAATACCCAGCCCCCCATAGCCTGCATGGTGGTGAAAATAAAAAGGGCAAACCCGATCCCCAGGGTGGAAGCCCACACCTGCTGCAGCGGAAAGGGCCTGGGATTCTTGTTGGCAAAAGCCCACATCGAAAAGGCGGGTGAAGCGTGAATCCCCATCAGCGCAAACATATATGTCAAAATATATACGCCGGTGTAAGTGCCGCCGACGGTCTTGCTAATATCCGGCACAAACTGAATCACACCGGGTACAGCTATTAAATGACTGTGGCCAGCCGGTGTAATTTTGAAGATCTTTGCTTTGGCCGCCATGAATGTTTTGACGGCCTCCGGATCCGCCCATTGGGGTACCGCCGTGCCGCCGCTGTTGATCCAGGCCACGACATCCCCGAACTTGCTAGTCAGCGAATCAAAGCCGCCGGCAAATGTGGCCCCGATAATGCCCAGGGTGATAATTCCGCCCCAGAGTAAAATACACTGGGCCGTGTCCACGTATGCCACCGAGCGCAGACCGCCCAGGGCCACGTACAACAGCACGACAACGGCCAGCAGCCACATGCCCACGTTAACCGAAAACAAGCCGTCGGTTAGGACGTTGAACAAAATGCCCGAAGCCCGCAGCTGAATGCCCAGATAGGGCACGCTGAAGAACAGTGCCACGATGACGGTCAGAATGCGCATGGCCTCTGAGTTAAAGTATCCATGATACATCTCCCCCGGGGTAACATACCCATAGCGTTTGCCGATCAGCCACTGGCGTTTCAGAAAAAGAACGCCCGTAAACGGGATGGTAAGGACATAAAAGGACGCATACCCGTATGGTAATCCATCCCGCCACATCAGGGCCGGGTGGCCGACAAAGGTCCATCCGCTAAATGAGGTCGCCGTCGCTGCCAGCACAAATACCCATATGTTGAGCTGGCGGCCGGCAATAAAATAATCGGTCCCTTTCTTGGCCCTCAGATAACCGGTAACGCCAATGGTTATGCAGTAACCCCAGTAAAGGAGAACAAAAAAGAACAGCCAGTATACGTGAGACCCCATGTTCTTCTCCTTTCCTTATT
>JASFIV010000336.1:0-4506 GCA_050122475.1 Desulfobacterales bacterium
TCAAATTTTAATATATCGATTGACTTTTTACCGAAAACTTGGTTTTTTGGAGTGTACATTCAAGCAAGCAAAAGGCCCTTTCTAAATAGCTGACAAAGCCGAATAATACAACTTTTTCATAATTTAAAAGTTGCCGGCTTGTATCTTATACACTCTTCAAACGATCGTTGAATTGCTGTTCTAATGCGGGGATGCATCGGTAATTCTGTCTTCATCTGTTTCTGATTTATTACATTTTCATTTTTCTGTGGAAAAAGATTAAGATTTAATCAAATCTCAATCAATTGAAAGGAGGATTATTATGACTAAACGGACCATCCTTGTTTTAGGCCTGATTTCTGCTTTTGTGCTGGTATTTGCCGGCGGCCTGTATGCAGCAGAAACCTTATCGTTGCTGACCTGGAAAGGGTATGCGCCCAAGAATCTGGTAGAGAAATTTCAAAAGGAAACCGGTATCACCGTCAAGGTGACCTATTCCAACAATGAGGAAATGATCGCCAAGTTGCGCGCCACCCGCGGCGCCGGTTTTGATCTGGCCCAACCCAGCCAGGACCGTATCGCTGCGGTTCAAGAGAAGTATAAGATTTATCAGCCGATTGATCTGTCCAAAGTCAATACGGCCCAGATCATTCCTTCCATGCTCGCTGCCGTGCAGCTGAATACCATGGTCGATGTCAAATCATACGCTGTGCCCTTTTGCTGGGGAACTTCAGGATTGGTTGTGAACCGCAAATTTGCGCCGGATGCCCAAGATTATTCGGACTTGCTCAACGAAGCGTACAAAGGCCGAGTCAGTTACCGCCTCAAAAGGCCGACGCTGATTGCATTGGCATTTGCGATGGGCGATGACCCCTTTGCTAAATACAGTGACGTCAACGCTTACCAGGCACTGATGGAAAAAGTCGGCCAGGCCTTAATTGATGCGAAACCGATTGTCAAAAATTACTGGACCAACGGGGATGCCCTGCTGCAATCCATGCGCTCTGAAGAAGTGCACCTGGCAATGGCCTGGGATAACGGCGGCTGGAAATTGCATGTGGAAAATTCCGATATCGACTTTCTGGCACCCAAAAGCGGCGCGCTGGGCTGGATCGATACCTTTGCCATACCCGCCAAGGCCAAAAATGTCGATGCGGCCTATAAATGGATCAACTTCATGCTCAAGCCGGAAAATGCCGCCCAGTTTACGAATATGGAAAAATACGGGACGGCTTCCAAGGGCTCAATCATGTTGACGAATGTCGATATCCGCGGGAATTTTGAACGCTGTTTTCCGCAGGAAGCAATTGATAATATCAAGTGGTATCCACCTGTGCCGGCAAAACTTGAGGAAATCGAAGGTAAAATCCTGGACAAGGTCAAGGCCGCCAAGTAAGACATCGGAATACCTAATTTAATCACCTTACCAAGAATCTGAAATCGGGGGCTTTTCCGGTATCTACTGGAGAGCCCCTTTTTTACAAATAAGATTATTTTCTTACTTCCTTTTTAACAACAGCGGCATGATCTGAACAAAAGAATAAATTTATCACGAAAGCACGAAAATACTGAAACTCGAAAAATGTAAAAATAGTTTCGTGCTTTAAATCTTTCGTGTTTTCGTGGTCTTTTGATTTAGATGGTCCCTAAAGTGCTAATTTCATTTCGAGAGGCAACTTTTTTATATGCAAATTGATTTAGCGGTAAAAGAGGTCACTAAGACCTTTGATGATTTTGTGGCGGTTGACAACGTATCGTTTGAGGTCGCCGACGGCAGTTTTTTTTCCATTCTGGGGCCATCCGGCTGCGGCAAAACAACACTGTTGCGGATGATCGCCGGGCTGACCGAACCCTCTGCCGGTACCATTGAAATCCGCGGCAAAAGCATGCATGGCATCCCACCGAACAAACGCCCGGTCAACCTGATTTTCCAGCATCTGGCTTTATTTCCCATGATGAATGTCGGCGAAAACATTGCCTTCGGTCTGCGCAGACGCGGTGACGATAAAGCCACCATTAAAAGCAAGGTCAATACCATCCTGGAGCGCGTAGATCTAACCGGCTTTGCCGACAAAAAAGTCGATCAACTTTCCGGCGGCCAGATGCAACGGGTGGCCATTGCGCGCTGTCTGGTGCTGGAGCCGGCGGTCTTGTTGCTGGATGAACCTCTGGGGGCTTTGGATCTGAAGCTGCGCGAGCAAATGAAGGTCGAGTTGAAAAAACTTCAGGCCAAGGTCGGTACCACCTTTGTGTATATCACTCACGATCAGTCCGAAGCCTTGGTGATGTCCGATCATGTGGCGGTGATGAACCAGGGCGTTTTTGAACAGATCGATACCCCCCAGAACTTATACAACAGCCCGGATACCCCTTTTGTGGCCCAATTTGTTGGCGACAACAATACCTGGTCCGGCCGTATCCGGCAGTGCGATCAGAAAGCCGCTGAAATTGAAACGACCGACGGCAGGGTGTTTCGGACCAAAATTCGGCAGCCATTGCAACCTGGCGATGAAGTCGATCTTTTCCTGCGCCCGGAGGCCATGTTGATTCAACCCGATGTGGGCCTGGCGAATCTGAATCGCTTCGAGGTTATTGTGAAGGATCTGCTTTTTGACGGCGCCAACAGTCGCTTGCTGGCCAACCCATTGGATGCGGACACGGAATTGCTCATCGCTATGCCCCAAACCCATCAGTATGATTACATCCGGAAAAACGATAAGATCGAAATCGGCTGGGACGAACAGTCCGGCATCTGTTTTCCCAGAAGTGAAAATCAGGACTGATCTAACAAGTTTAAAGGTTCAAGGGTTCTGGGTTCAAAGGTTCAGTGTTTAACGCATGGGTGTCAGACATCAGGTAAATTTTTTGCTCAGTCCCCAGCAACTATTGTTTTTTATCCTTTGAAGCTTTGAACGCTGAAACTTGAACCATGGAATCCGCTAGCTGATATCTGACACCCGAAAGCTGTATGCTTTAGCTATTTACTTGTAACCCATAACGAAGATGAGTCACTATGACGAGTCATAAGCAATGGGGGTTGTTTTTTTTCCTGGCACCGGTGGTGCTGTGGTTGTTTGTGCTGATCGTGCTGCCGCACATTGATCTGCTGGTGATGTCTTTTCGTTTGGAAAACGACGAAGGTCGGATGATGTGGAGCCTGAGAAATTATTTGAATTTTTTTGAAGAACCCATCTATTGGCTGACCTTCGTGCGAACCGCGCTTTACTCCATCCTGGTAACTTTTTTGACTCTTGTGATTGCCCTTCCGGTGGCCTTTTATATCACCAAAGTGGTCAACCCCAGATATCAGGGATTTTTGCTGGTGCTACTGTTGCTGCCTTTCTGGGTAAGCGAGCTGGTAAGGGTCTACGGTTGGATGATCCTGTTAAGAGAAAGCGGTGTGATCAATCATTTTTTGCTAAAAGTGGGCATTTTAAAGCAACCCATTGAGATGCTCTACCGGGATTCCACCATGATCCTGGGCCTGGTGTATACTTCCATGCTGTTTATGGTGGTGCCGATTGTTTCGGTGCTCGATAGCCTGGACAACAGCCTGATCGAGGCGGCCTATGACCTGGGTGCCAACATGTGGACCATATTATTCAAGATTATCATTCCGCATGCCACGCCCGGTATCATGTCGGGATCCATTGTGGTGTTTATGCTGACGCTGGGTAATTACCTGACGCCGAATTTGATGGGCGGTAAAAACTCGCTCTGGTTTACCGAGCAAATTTATAATCAGTTTATCGCCTCTTTTAACTGGAACCAGGGGTCCGCATTCGGCTTTTTGCTGCTGGTGCTGTCTTCCATCGTCGTCTGGCTGGGACTTAAACTGACCCGGCAGAATCTAAAGAAGGTGGTGCAATGATCCGGACACTGCCGACCTCCAAAACGTATAACCGCTGTTTCAAGCTCTATGTGGTGTTGTATTTTGTCTTTCTATTTGCACCGCTGCTGGTCACCTGCATACTGGCATTTAACGACTCCCAGTTTCCGTCTTTGCCCTGGAAGGGGTTCACGCTGGAGTGGTTTACCGCCAATTTATCCCAGCGGGTCGGTATTTTTCATGATCAAATCAATCTGGACAGTATCTGGGTCAGTTTCCGGGTGGCCTTTTTCGTGAGCTTGCTGTCACTGGCGGTGGGCACCTGCGCGGCTTTTCTGTTTGAACAGGAGAATTTTCGTTTCAAACAAGGGCTTTATTTTCTAATGCTGGCGCCGCTGGTCATACCGGGTGTGATTCTGGGGATATCGATTCTGTTGTTCAGCAATACGCTGGGTACTCATTTTGAGGAGAGCTGGAAGATAGATGTGGAATTGTTTCGTCCCGGCTTCTGGCTGGTGGTGCTGGGGCAGTTTTCCTTTATCGCCACCCTGGTGACGCTGGTGGTCTCCGCCCGTTTGCGCAAGTTCGACCGCACCCTGGAAGAAGCGGCCATGAATCTGGGCGCCAACCGCTTCGAAGTCATCTGGCACATCACCTTAAAGTTTCTCAGGCCGGCGCTGATCGGAGCAGGCGCGGTG
>JASFIV010000337.1:0-4495 GCA_050122475.1 Desulfobacterales bacterium
CGGGTCCTGCTTCCACTCGGTTTCGGCCCGCGAAATGATGTATTTATCTTCTTTTGATAGCCCGGCCTTGGATGCTTCGGCAACCTTGGTAATAAAGGCATTTAAATTTTCCAGCTGAACGGCAGAACTGACGCTGGCCGGCTCGGTGGTAGTGCTATTACCCTTACCCTCAAAGAAAAGGGCGTAAATACCATAAGCCACGGTGAGCAGCATTAAACCGACAATTATTTTTTCCCGTTGGGTCATAGTTCAGGCTTCAGGTTTCGGCTGTCAGGTCGCTGTTAAGCATTCTGCCTGTCACAAGCCGAGTTAAAGATTTTTATTCTCCAAATGATCTGCTGCTTTCAATCCCAAATCCGCAATCCGCAATCCAAAATGGGTTCATTCCTGTGCCAGCCAGAGTTTAATTTCAAATTCCCTGGACTTTTGCAGCGGACGTATATTGATTTCTTCGATGTGCTCCAGGGATGGAATCGAGCCCAGGTCAACTAAAAATTCACGAAATTTATAAAAATCGCCATTGAGTCGAATTTGCATCGACAGATAACCGGTATCCTGCACCATCGAGCCGACGTCGGTTTTGATGTCCTCAAGCTGCAAGTTGTGGCGAGCGGCGATATCCTGAAAAACGTTTGAGATGGTATTGATATCACCGTGGGTTAATTTTGTTCGTTCAGGCACGGGTAAATCCGAAGGCGGTGCCATCTTTGAACGTTTGAGCAGGCTGTGAAAAACCGGTGTCAAGATGCGCTGTTCCTCTATACGTGCGTTCAGTTTCGCGATTTCCTGGTCCAATTCTTTGGATGATTTTTCAGACGGCAGAATGATCAGTAGCAAAAAAGCCAAAATGCCAATCACACATACAATGAGTATCAGTACGCTTTGGGCTAACGGTTTTGTCGATATCCTATCTGCCATTTTGTCTTTCTTCTTCTTATGGTCTGCGGGTTGCGGTTTATCCCAGATTCAGCTGTGCCTTAAACCGCAATACCTGGTTGTTTCCTGAGTACTCAAATGATTTGGTGCTGATATCCGGCTGATCAAACAACGGTGAATTCTTCAACTCCATCAAATATCCGGCCAGAGTCGATTCAAGCGTGAGGCGATCCCCCTGGACAATCCCCTCTAGAATCAGCACTTTAGATATTGCCTCCGGGCCGGCTTTTTTCCCTTTGGAAGCTTGCGACGACGCTTTTTTGGGCAAGGGGCCCAGCTGCGTCGATATGCTCAGTAACCGAACATTGGGGGGCGTCAGATCCACAACTTCACTGATGACTGCAAGATTTAAATATTTTTGACCGATAGCCCTGTCGGATTTGTTTTTCTGGCGAATTTGTTCAACCAGCTTAAGGATCAGGTTTTGATCGACCCTCAGGCTGTATTGTTCCAGATGGCGGGTCATTTGCAGCTTTTTGGCCTCTTTCTCGTCGATCAGCCGCTCCTGCCAGAACGAAAAACCGACGCAGGCAACCATCAAAACTGCAAAAAGCGCAAACACGCCGCGGTTGATCAGCTGATTGCGCTCGGCCCTGCGCTTGTCTTTATGGGTAAACAAAAAGTTTGGTGTTCTGGAATTATCCGCCAGGCCCATTCCCATTGCCGGTGCAAAGGAACTCTGTTCGGATACGGAATCTGGTATCGGCACCTGCGGCAGAAAATTGGAACTGGTCTGAAACGGATTCAATACCTCGGTGGGCATTCCCAGCTCATCACCGATATAACGCAGAATGCGTTGATGGGGAGTCGCTCCGCTGGAAATATATATCTTACCGATCCGGGCATTCTCAAAGTTCAGGGCGTAATGGCGGATGGTGCGCTCCAGCTGACGAACCAGCCGCTCCAGAGCCGGCTGAATCATTTGAAACACTTTGTCTTCATCGATGTTCAGCTTTTGCGTCTGAACAGCATCGGCGCCCGGCTCGCGAAGATAGCCGAAAAAATACTCCTGGGCCGCTTTCAGATCGAGTTTCAGCTTTTTCTTTACGGCCCGAATCCGGCCGACATCCTCATCAGGAGATTTGACCAGAGATAGACCTTTGCGCGTGCCCCCGATTTCCTTTTGCAGGGACTCCATCATCGTCCGTACACCGGCCTTAATGCCCCGTGACAGCGTCAAATTGCCCTTATGAAAAATATCAATTCGCGACCAGTCTCGCCCGATATACAGGCTGGCGACATACTCATCCATGGCCTCCACTCGACGCGTTCGCATCAGGGTCTGAAATGCAAAAGGGACGATGGATATGCCGGTTAATGGAAATCCAGCCTTGGCAAACATATCTTTCAGGGCGATAACTTCATCTCGCGGTACGGTGTAAGCGAGCACATCCATTTTAACCGGTTGTTCATCCTCAACCTCACCGAGAATTTCAAAATCAAATAGCTTTTCGTCTTCATCAAAAGCCGACTCTCTCTGATAGGTCCAGTAGATGGCGTTGGGCACTTGCCGGGCAGAGACTTTCGGGATGCGGAATTGGCGGGTTTCCACCCGGGCTGAAGAGATGGTGCACCACATGTCGGCGTTTCTGTCCGATCCGCAGAAATCTTCGAGAGTGGGTCTTAAAAACCGGTAAAAATCCGGATTTTCTCTGGGTATTTCCTGATCGAACGGCACCCGGGCATATTCGAGCAATTCATGGCTTTGGGCCGATGAGCGTTTCAGTTTTACCAGCTTCAAATCATCATAACCAATATCAACCCCGATGGTTACGTTCTTTCTCAATCCAATGAAACTGCGAGTGAATGACTTACCGCTACGGCCGGATTTTCGTGTCGGCTCGCCGGCGTCTTCCAAATCTACTTCGCTGTCGGTGCGGATTAGCTCGAGAAGTCTCTCTGTTGAAGAAATCTCATTCTTTTTGGCCAAAGCTGCTCTCCCCTGAAATATAAAAACGGGTAAACCGGGTATTCTGGTAGATTTGATATGGGTTGCGGCTACGCGATTTCACTCAGCTATCCGATCTACCTTCGGCTACTGTCGGGTTCAATATGCCGGCAACCGGCGTTCATTTTGGATAATTCACAACGAAAACGGCACCTGTGATTCCGCTCTTGGGCATCATGCAAAATACGCCTAAGCCGCGCAGCCGCGCCTGTCTGTAACGTCTACTGCTAGATCAGCTCGACTACCCGCGGATTCGTCGTGCCGATAATATCTTGGTGATCGATTTAAGTCGCATCAATTATTGACGGGTGATAAGTAACTACACTAATTAATTCATAAAATTTACTCTTTGTCAAGAATTAACACTCTATCTTAAATCGGCTGTTTCCAGCGCGCGGCAGCTTCTGACGATATGTTATTCAAATCGCAAAAGCAGGGCCAAGGATGCGCCAAAATTAAGGCGACCCTATCAAAAAAACAGGTAATTACCAAGCTTTATCTGATTCGGGAAATGGCTCACCGGTTGCTTCGTCCCCCCCATGCGGGGCAAACCCTTTGCCAATACTGTCAATTCAGGTGATTGCGGATCGGAGCTTTTAACCTAAGAAAATAGCTTAATCACGGTGGTTTTTACAATTTATGTAGTATCAAAGTTTCAAAATTTAAAATTTTTCTACCTGAATGGTGCATCCGTCGGAGGCTTTCATATTCTCATTAATTTTCATGCAAGATTTAGGTTCTAATCTGACGGGATTTTATAGCGCGGTGACTTGCGACGATCCTTGCTTTTACGCCGATCTTCGCCACTGCGCCTTTCAGGAAAATGCATAGTGTAAGAGTAGGTCCGACGATCCCCCCCGGAACGCCTTCCGCCGTTGTCGGTCGAAGTGAGGTTTTGTTTTTGCTCGTTCATAGGCTTTCCCACTTGAGGCTCCATTTTATTGTTTTCGCCATGCGCTCACTCAGACAGATTCCGGTCTGAATCAGTTTTTACATCTTTGGCATAGCCCGCCAGCAATTTCATTTGGAGCGTTTTGTAAAAGGGTTTACCCGATATAATGTTGTGATGGTTGCCGGGGTCTGTGTCCGTCTGTGATTGCCCCGCGAAATACCGCTTTTCAAACCGGCTCCAGCGGGATTTCACCGGGGTGGGTCTGTGGCTCTTACAATTTTAAACCTGTGATCTGAAGTGAAGCAATTTTTATTCCATGCGTCTTTATTTTTTCCGGGAAAAAGCAGGCAGACACCAACGACGTTTGTATTGATTGTAAGATCAGAAGGATAGCCTGCTGTCTGCTGAGACCTAAATTTTTAGATGGAGGGCAGGCGCATTTTAGGATTGGCTAAAATGGGTATTGAGTTACCCAAAGATATGTAAAAGAATTCCATCAGGAATTCGAGGGTTCAGAGTTGATTGATTGCGGATTTCAGATTTCGGATTGCGGATTGTTAGGCGCTGCGGATTTCAGATTTCGGATTGCGGATCCATAAATGATAAATGAAGGAAAATCGGATACTGCATGTTGGAGAGCCAGTGGTTTATTTTTGGACCGAATGATCAATTTTTTCTGATGGCTGGATGCCAGTACCAAATGCCTGAGTCGATTTTAA
>JASFIV010000338.1:0-4472 GCA_050122475.1 Desulfobacterales bacterium
AAAAAAATCCGTTTTCTTCCCGAGGACATTTTCAAGGTCCATGAAAAACTTGCCAACAGGGCAAATGACCATTTGGGGATCACTTTTTTTGGCTGCCATCTTTAACTCCTTCAAAGCAAATGTCCAATACCTGGCCCTCAAGTGTAGCGTTGACCTGCTCTATTGAGGCCACCTGTCTTGGAAGTAAGATATTTCTTTTAAATCCTCCGATGCGAATAACAAGTTCATCAAAAAATTTGTTCAATTCCACATCTTTTTTCAAAAGGAAAGGAAGCTTTACCTTCAGATGATAATTTCCGTTTTTTTTGACCAGTTGATAGGGCTCGTCTTTATAGAATCGCTTCAGCGGATTCTTTTTGCCGTATAATTGCCGCGCTAATTTCTTCAGTTTGGCATATCCTAAAATTTCTCCCTGAAATAGATCAACCGACATAATCGGTACCGGGCTAAAGATATGTTCAGCAGCTTCACGGTGCCGTTGCTGACCTTTGATCCAGCTTTTAAAATAGGATTCGGTAATGTGCTCCGGTAAAATACGGTTCATAATGATCGCGTCAATGCTCATTTTGTAAAGGCAAAAATACATAAACGCCCGCTGGGTCTCCTTGAGGACCACTTTTTCAGGATTGGTGACCAGACGCACCGTTGTTATTTTGGGATTCGTTAAGATTTGATCAACGCCTTTTAGACGCTCGAACAGCTCTTCGAGCGCTTTAAAATAATCATCGTCGGGCAGAGGGACATCGGTAAATCTTTTAGCCACGGGGCCCACGTATTTCGCAAGCGTTCTTTCGACTTTAAAGATTTTCTGCATATACCATTCCAAAGTGGCCGGTATGCTGATAAACCTTAACGATTCTCCTGTCGGTGCACAATCCAGCAGGATAACGTCATATTCTTTTTGCTGTACATACCGATTGATATACAAAAGCAAACTGACCTCTTCCATCCCGGGCAAAATAGCCAGTTCTTCCGCCAGAACTTCATCCAGCCCGGTGGTGTTGAATAAGGTGGACAGGTATCCGTGAATATCCCGCCAGTATCTTGTGATTTCCTCCTGAATGTCAATTTCCTGGATAAAGAGGTTGGGGTTGATTTGAACGGGTTGGCCTTTGTTTTGATCGAGCAAATTTTTGTCTAGATCAAAGATATCGCTCAGGCTATGCGCCACATCCAGCGACATGATCACCGTTTTTTTGCCCATCTCGGCTGCTTGGATACCGGTTGCGGCTGCTATCGATGTCTTGCCGGTTCCGCCTTTGCCGGCAAAAAATATGATTCTCACAGGTAAACTCCTTATTCAACGTCGGGTAATGCTTGAATTCTATCAAGCGCCTATGTTATCAAATTTTTGACTGACCGAATTTAAATTCCGCACCTATACGTATAAGCATGAAATGCCGCGATTTCACCTTTCGTTGCAACATGTGTAAGATTCCACTGGATCTGGATTAAAATGACTTCAAAACATCATCTATCGTCCTGATAAAGAAGGGAAATAAATTATGCCGATTGCAAACCAAATGATCAAAATGGTTGAAGGAATGGAAATGGTCAAAAAGATGTTCGAAGAAGGTGCCCGGCTCAAAGCCGAGCATGGGCCGGACAAGGTTTTTGACTTTTCGTTGGGCAATCCGGATGTGCCGCCACCGCCGGAATTTAAAAAAGTGCTTAAAAAGCTCGTCGACGACGAATCCCTCGGCCACGGCTATACACCCAATAACGGATATCCACATGTCCGGCAGGCGGTTGCTGATTATCTGAGTGGCGTACACGATGTCAAGCTGGCCCCGGATTTCATTGTCATGACCGTGGGTGCGGCCGGTGCGCTAAACGATGCCCTTAACGCCGTCATCAACCCAGGCGAAGAAATTTTAGTACCCAGCCCTTATTTTATCGGCTACGACCATTATGCCTTTATTGCCAAAGCGACGATTAAAACGGTCCCCTCGGACAGCAATTTTCATCTGGACACAAGTGCTATTGCATCCGCCATTACCGAAAAAACCCGGGTGATGCTGATCAACTCGCCGAACAACCCCACCGGTGCCGTATATTCGGCAGCTGAGCTTGCCGAGCTGGGCCGGGTGCTGGACGATGCCAGCCAAAAATTCGGTCGCCGCATTTATCTGGTGGCCGACGAGCCCTATCGTAAAATTGCCTATGATCTGGAGGTGCCCTCCATATTTCAGGCCTATGCCCATTCAATTATCGTGACATCGTATTCCAAGGAGCTGTCCCTGGCTGGTGAACGCATCGGTTTTCTGGCGGTCAACCCTCAGGCAGAAGACGCTGGACTGGTGGCCAGCGCCGCAGCCGTAGTCAACACCATGCTGTGCGTCAATGCGCCCAGCCTGCTGCAACATGCAGTGGCGCGGCTGCAAGGCATCACTGTAGATGTTTCTATTTACCGGCGCCGGCGGGATATGCTCTGCCAGGGTCTTTCTGAAATCGGGTATGAATTTCATGTGCCCGAAGGCGCTTTTTACCTGTTTCCCAAAAGCCCTATTGCGGATGATGTCAAGTTCACCGGCATTCTGAAAGAGGAGCTCATTCTGGCGGTACCGGGTGTCGGCTTTGGGGGACCGGGTTATTTTCGGCTATCTTATGCCGTACCGGATTCGACGATCAGCGCCTCAATGGCGGCTTTTAAACGAGCAATTGAAAAAGTTTAAATTGCGGCAGCGAATGCAGCCGTAAAATGAAAATACGGTTATACAGAAAACTCAAGTAAGGCAAACATAACCACGAAGGACACGAAAGGACAAAATTAAAATGATGTGTTTTCCCTCTGTGATCTTCGTGTTCATCGTGGTGAGGTATATATCAGCCGCATTCAACTGGAGTTTCCCAGATAACCGCGAATTGAAACCCTAATAACACTCTCTTTCTCTTAAAAAGTTAGAAAGGAGAAACGAGCCATGTACATAAAAATGTCTGATTTTTTTATGGGAATGGGCCGGGATTTTACAATGGAGATATTGGATGTTGCCGAAAAAGTAGCCCAGCAAGAAAAAGATGTTTTGTTTCAGGAAGGGGACCCGGCCAGATATTTTTATGTTTTGCTCAAAGGGCGGGTGAAGCTCAGTCTGGGCGATTCCGGGCCGGTGGTGTATATGGTGCGCCAGCCGGGGGAAATTATCGGCTGGTCGGGTCTGATTGGCAGAGATACCTATTCCGCCAGCGGTGAATGCATGGAAGCAACCAACCTGCTGAAATTCGATCGCGACGTTTTTCTTAAAATTCTGAGCAAATACCCCAAAAACGAGGCCCTGCTTTTCAGGCGCTTGGCTGAAATGCTGGGGAATCGCCTTCTCGAGCTCTATCCCACCATTTCTTGATAGTGCAGATTGTATCTCGACAGTTAATATTCCTGCAACATGAGGTCGCTTAACGCAATATCAGTAAGATGAGTTTAAGGGTATTATTTGAAGTTAGCTCAAAAATAGTAGATTACGCTCAAGGGCTGTGTTAAAAACCGATTCAAAATGCTCGAATACTAACGTGTATGCTCCACTTTTGAATCGGTTTTTGCCTTGCCCTTGAACGTGATCTGCTATTTTTGAGCCAGCTTCTATTTAAAAGTGTAACAGGTTAAATATTTCTTTGGTAATACTCAGCTAAAAGATTCAAATCATCACATTGAATCTATTTACTTAATTGAACAAAAAGTCCTATAACTTTTCCGCTTAAAACATAACCTGGATATTGCACGAGTTGGAGACTTTCATATGCAAGGCATTTCAGGGCCAAGCTATAGTCAACTATGCTTGGCCCTGAATAACGCAGCAGATGGAAGTCTCCGGCTCGCCCGCAGGGTGAAAATTAATGAGATAAAATGATTATCATCCATTAAACTCTATTAGTATTTTGGTTTACTTTGCTTAGTGTTTAATTCAATGTTGTTGATAGTAATTTATCCCTCTCATTAATTTTCATGCAATATTCAGGTATTAGCAGTTGGTACACATCTTTGGCCCCACCCCCGGTGGCAGGTTTCCGCCATATTTATCATCGTGGCCGACCGAAAAGGTTGACATCAGCTTTTTCACAGCACCCTGACAAAGGGGGCATCTCACCTGATCATTGGCACTCATCACCAGCTTATCAAATTTATGGCTGCAGTGTTCGCAGTTGTATTCATAAAGGGGCATGGTTATCCATTTTCCTTTCTATTAACAGTTTGTTACCTAAAAGATAAGCCCGGCCGGACCGCTTCGCAAGTCTTGCCAATTTATGGCTCACCGCAGATCGGCCCACCTCGCCTGGGTTTCGGGCGGACGATAGTAGGTGGGATGAACCCAGATTAGAACAATCTGATAAAACCATCCACAGATTACGCAGATTACACGGATTTATAAAATAAATAATAAAATCTAGTTATAGAGATAATAATCTGCGGAAATCTGTGTAATCTGCGGATAAGTATTTCTCCCATTGCGTTATGCTCTATTCCGGTGAACGCCTTTGTG
>JASFIV010000339.1:0-4465 GCA_050122475.1 Desulfobacterales bacterium
AGTTGAACCTCTGAACGATGTAACCCTTCAATTTTACATTGATATGCTATCAGCTGTCAAATGAAATACTTGCAGATCTGTGTATGTCCGCGAAAATGCTACACTTAAGGTTAAAAAAAACCAAAAACACTTCATTTTAGTGCTTTTGTAGCTACTCACACAAAGCGTTTTTCAATATGAATTGCATTTCCGCAAAATTTTCGATATCCTAGCAGTACGTTTTGACAAATATATCAATCCTTTGGAGATGAATCATGCGATCGATCAAAATGGTCTTGGCTATTTTCGGAATTGCGTTGTTATGGATGTATCCGGATGCCCGGGCACAGGATGAAGACTGGTATGAGAAGGGCCGCAGGTTGCTTAGCCAGCAGCAATATGATGAAGCCATTAAAGCTTTTTCGACTGCCATTGACATCATACCGCTCGACTATCAGTCCTATAATTACCGGGGCGTCACCTGGGCATTGAAGGGGGATTTTGACCGGGCCATAGCCGATTACAGCAAAGCCATAGAAATCCGGCCGCGTTATGCTGAAGCATACAATAATCGAGGATTTGCAAATACCCAGACCGGCAATTTGAAAGCCGCCCTAAACGACTATACCCGCGCCCTTGAAATCAATCCCTTTTTTGTAGACGCGTATAACAACAAGGCCTGGATCTTGGCCACCAGCTCCGATCAACGGTTTCGAGACGGCGGGCAGGCCGTCCGCCTGGCCACAAAGGCGGTAGAGCTCAAACCCGACATCAGTTCCATGGATACCCTGGCGGCCGCCCATGCGGCCACGGGCAACTTTGAAATGGCTGTTGATCTTCAGACAAAAGCCATTCAAAAACTGATGCTGGAAAATAAGACCGCAGAGGTGCCCAAATACATGAAGCACTTAAGAAGCTATCGCTCGCGCCAGGCCCTGCTGGTCGATTATACCGCCAGGCGCAGAGCAGCTGTAGCCCAGACAACCACAAAGGCTTCGCAGAAGTCACGCACCCAAAAAGAGCCTGCAGCATCAGGTGAGAAATCAAAGAGTGCAGCTGCAGCAAAACTGCCAAAGCCTCCAACTGCAAAACAGGAGAGGCAGACAGCGCCAAAGAAAGCCAACCCGGCACCGTCCGCTAAATCACAGATGACAGCCGCCACCGTAAAAAAACCAAAACCGGCGGCTGCATCGCCAAACAGCAAAAAAGCGGTTAAATCAGTCAAAGCAGCGCCGCCCGTAAAATCACCAAAGACAGTAACCGTTGCAAAAACACCAAAAGCGACAACCCCACCTCCGGCCAGAAAAACACCGGCCCCGGCTGTCAAATCCTTACCCTATACCATTCAGGTCAGCTCTTTTCGGGATCCGCAACAATCCATGCAGGTGGCCCGGAAGTTAAACACCCAGGGCGATCCGGCGTTTACCAGTCCGGTGACTATTGACGGAAAAGGAAAATGGTACCGGGTTTACATCGGCAACTATAGAACCCTGGCAGAAGCCAAAACCGCTGCAGACGACCTGAAGCGCAGAAAGTTCCGCTATGTCAATGTCACCCGTAAGCCCTACACGGTTCAGGTGGGTGAACCGATCCCCAAAAGCAACGCCAGGGAGCTTCAAACCCGTCTGCAGGCTAAAGGCTATTTCAGTTACAGCCTGCCGGCAAAAACCGATCCACATCGGATGCGGGTTCTCGTCGGTGCATTTGAAAGCAAACAGACCGCCGCCAATCTGAGCAAGCAGCTGAAGCAGGATGGCTTTTATCCTAAAATCGCTCTTAGATAGAACCGGCTTTTTACCGATGAAAACCCAACACGATTTTTCAGATTTCCCCGCCAGATACGAGACCTGGCTCCTGCTGCTTTTAACGGTCTTAATTTTCATGGTGTACAGCGACACCCTGACCGGACCGTTTGTGTTTGACGACCGGCCAAACATTCAAACTAACACTAAAATCAAAATGAAGCAGCTGTCTCTGACCGGATTGTTGAAGGCCGGCTTCGAGAGCCCTTCAACACGGCGACCGGTGTCCAACATCAGTTTTGCCTTCAACTACTTTTTGAACGGCTATAATGTCGTCGGCTATCATTTCGTCAACATTCTCATTCATATCATCAACAGTATCTTACTCTATTTTCTGGCTAAAACGACCCTGAACACCCCCGCTCTGCGCTGGCGCTACGATCCTTTTGCGCTGGCATGGATTCCAATTTTTTCGGCCTTCATCTGGGGACTGCATCCACTGCTGACCCAATCTGTTAGTTATATTGTCCAACGCATGAACAGTCTGTCCACATTATTTTTCATTTTAGCTATCTTGCTTTACGCAAGAGGCCGTCTGACACAGAATACCCGCTTGCGGCCATGGCTGTTTGTCGGATGTGCAGTCAGCAGCCTACTTGCTTTTGGATCCAAAGAGATCACAGCCACCCTCCCCTTTTTTATTATTCTCTATGAGTGGTATTTTTTGAGGGGGGACAGCAGCTTTAGGTTTAAAAAGAACAGCCTGGTTTTTATAGGGGCTTGTTTCTTCTTCGTTGTGCTGGCGCTATTATACATGGGTACGGCACCTTTGGATGACATTTTGGCAGGTTTTTCTAAACGCGATCACACCGTATACCAGCGGTTGCTGACCGAACTAAGGGTCGTTATCTTCTATATCAGCTTGATTTTCTGGCCGCATCCCTCCCGGCTGAACCTGGATCACGCCTTTGACCTGTCCCATTCTCTGATTGATCCGATCACCACTTTGCTTTCCCTGATCGCCATTGTCGTCTCTATCGCTGCGGCTGTTTATCTGGTCAAAAAGGCACCACTGATTTCATTTGGCATATTCTGGTTTTTCGGCAATCTGGTTATCGAGTCGTCGATTATACCGCTTGAAATCATTTTTGAGCATCGTACCTATCTGCCGTCGATGATCTTTATCCTGATGCTCGTCAGTTTGGCTTTTCAGATCATCAGGCCCAAATGGCTGTGCTTCACTTTGATGTTCCTTGTGATCGCGGCGCTATCGATTGGAACCTACGAGCGCAACAAGGTCTGGACAAGCGCTGTTGCCGTCTGGCAGGACAGCGTGTCGAAATCAGAGCGTAAAGCACGCCCGTACAACAACCTGGGCGTGGCGCTGGCCACCGAAAATCGGCTGGATGAAGCGGTTGAGATGTATCGAATCGCTTTGCAAATCAGACCCGATTACGCCCTCGCCCATTACAATTTAGGTAATGCACTGGCTAAAGGCGGCTATTTTGAAGAGGGCCTGTTTCATTTCAACGAATCCCTGCGCATCGATCCGGGCCATAAAGAAGTTCACAACGATCTGGGTGTTGCCCTCATCAAGCAGGAGCGCCTGACTGAGGCCATACGTCACCTTCAAAAAGCGTTACAACTCAGCCCTGATTATGCCGTCGCCCATAACAATTTAGGCATAGCTCTGGGAAGGCAAAACCATCTTGTCGAGGCCATCCATCATTATCAAGAAGCGTTGCGCCATGATCCCGAGTATGCAGAGGCGCACAACAACCTCGGCTATGCGTTGCAACGGCAAGGTCAATTTGAGGCTGCCCATTATCATTATGGCGAAGCCCTGCGCATCCATCCCGACTACGTCGCGGCCCGAAAAAATTACACCGAAAATCAAGAAAATCTAAAATAAAAAATTCCCGACCAGGGCACACCCGGAAGTCATAAGCGCCCCTCCCCTGCCTTACCACCGGCTGCTCATAATAATGCTTGACAATCCATGCCGATAGGATTATCGTTATTATGAGCATATGCCCATAATAAAGTTGTAGGGAGGTTGGACAATGAAAATCGCCATCAGTTCATCAGGTAACACATTGGATTCACCCCTCGATCCCCGATTCGGCCGCTGTGCCTATTTTCTGATCGTTGATCCGGCGGATATGCGCTTTGAGGCCTTTGACAATCGAAGTGCCGCTCAGAGCAGCGGTGCCGGTATCCAGGCCGCTCAATTTTTGGCGGATAAAAACGTGCGTGCGGTGATCACCGGCCATGTCGGGCCCAATGCTGTTCAAACGCTGGCAGCTGCCGGCATTGAGGTCTTTGCAGAGCAGCAAGGCAGCATCGATGAAGTGGTAAACCGCTATAAGAGCGGCACCCTTACACCCACGACTCAATCCACCGTCAGCGGTCATTTCGGCATGCGCGGCGGAGCCGGACCCGCAAGCCGCAGGGGCCAACCACAGGCCCTAAGTGGCGCCCGGGGCATGCGCCAGGCGGGAGGCCGGGGTCTGGGTCAGGACGGCGGCCGGGGCATGGGGCGCGGCGGCGGGATGCGGCGCAGTTAAGAGAAACAATTCGATTGAAAGCAGCTTGGTATGATCGTCAGCATTGCCAGCGGAAAAGGTGGAACCGGTAAAACAACCGTGGCGACCAATTTGGCGCAATCGGTGGGCACCCGCATCCAATTGCTGGATTGTGATGTCGAAGAACCCAATGCGCATCTGTTTATCAATCCCTCATTT
>JASFIV010000340.1:0-4389 GCA_050122475.1 Desulfobacterales bacterium
CACTGACCGCCTGGTGGAATTCATTTTCCTGCGGATCCCTGTTTTTGACAATGTCTAGTATTTCTGACATATCGCCTCCCTTATGGTTCAGACTGAAAGTTAGGTCAAAATGGGTTTTGGTGGGTTATTATTAAATATCGTTGTCTTTTGCAAGAAATGATCTTAAAAATGCTTCAAAAGTACTTCGGTTGACCCCGTTTCCGGTTAGCCTGTTTGCCGGTAGGGAGACATGATTAGATTTTTTCCTGTTATCCGGGCAAAACCGGCTCAACTAGCCAACCGACCAACCTGAGAGTGTGATCACCTGTTTTTAAATTCTTGCGATTAATGGATATTAAGACGCACCGGGTTTTTAGTTCTGAATGGTCTCTGGATGGCCTTCCCTTACCAAAGGAATATCCGGCGAATATTTGACAACCCGGTTGCGGCCGGCTCTTTTGGCGGCGTACATGGCCGCGTCGGCTTTCTTGATTAAATCGTTTATATCCGAACCATCGTCAGGAAAAGTGGCAATCCCCAGGCTGATGGTAATGGGGGGGAGATCTTTGATCTTCAGCTCCGACATCTGCTTTCTCAGGCGCTCGGCTAAAATCAGAGCGGCGTCGTTGGCCGCCTCCGGTATCAAGATGACAAACTCCTCACCACCGTACCTGGCAACCATGTCGACATCCCTGATATTTTGTTGTAGGAATTTGCCAATGGCTTTCAGTGCACGATCGCCGGCATCGTGGCCATAGGTGTCGTTTATATTTTTGAACTGGTCCAGATCGGCCATAACGACCGATAATATGTTATTGTAACGCTCTGCCCGATGCAACTCCTCCTGCAACTTAACCAAAAAGTAGCGGCGCACAAACAGACCGGTTAAGGAATCGGTAACCGCCATGTCCCACAGTTGGGCTTTATTTATGGCCACGGCGGCCTGATCGGCCACGGCTTTCAGCATTTCAACATCTTCATCCGTAAAGGCCTTCCCATGGCGCTTGTTGGTTACATTGATGACCCCGATGACATCGTTAAAGACCACCATGGGAATACAGGCAATCGAGCGAACATATGATTTCTCGGAATCGATGAAAATGTCATCCTCTTTGATGTTGTTTACGATCATGGGCTTGGCAGTCATATAGACCCGACCGGCAATGCCTTCACCCGGTTTGAAACTGCGACAGGCAATTTCGTTGTTATTGACTTGCTCCTGAAAAGCGGTGTCATCCATGCCGGCCAGAACACGAATATTCAGCTGGTCTGTCTCCATGTCGTAGAGCATGAGGGAACCTTTTTCGGCAAAGGTGACTTCAATGGCCTTGCTCAGTATGAACTGCAACAGGTTCTTCAGATCGCTGATATAATTCATGGCCTTGCCGATGCTGTATAGAAGAGACAGATTTTGAATCGTTTTGTCCAGATCTTCTTTTTCTTTACGGCGCTTCTCATACTGACGACAGGTATTCATGCATACGACGGTATGCGCTGAGAGCTGTTGCAGAAAATAGCGATCAGAGGCATCGAACGGCTGATTGTTATCACGATTGCCAATGGTCACCAGGCCGATCAATTCATCCCTCATGCCCAGTGGAATCCACAATCGAGAGTGCAGCCCCTCGAGGTTGAGTTGTTTAAAATCTCTGGCAAACAGCAGTTTCTCTGAATCGTCTTTGATATCAAAAGGTTCGCCGTTTAAGATGGATTTCCACAGGCCGGTATCGGTTTCAGGGATCTCAAAATTGATATCACCAAGCCCCATGCTGTAAACAAGCGACAGTTTCTTTTGAGTTTGATGAAAAATCAATATGGCCAGCTCACGAATCGAAAACTTATCCTTCAGCACTTCTGCAAAAACCGAATACAATTTATCGATTTCCAAAATGTTACTCAGCCGTCGACAGGATTTTAGAATCGCTGTTAATTCATTCTTCTGAAACTCGTTTGAAATCATATGCGCCTCAAGCTGGATGCCACAAAATGAACGTTTGGAAATGTGGGAGATTTTGCAATTATATTATCGCTTTTATCCCCAGATTGCAAATATTTAAGGCGGGTAGGCGGCGATCCGTAAATGGCCGATGTAACCTTCGAGCACGTATCGAAAAACAGTCGCCATCCACATCAAAGGGGGGCTGCATCGCCCCCCTTTGATCCCCGGCTGCAATAAGTTTTAATGATTGTGTGTTACGGCGGCCCCGTGCGGGTCAGGCCAGTAGAGTTGTAAGTTCGCCATGTCTGCCGGCTAGGGTGTCCGCCTGTCATCCGGCCCACCTGTAATCGGGGTGGTATCCAGCATGACCATGACGCGATTATTCGGTTGGAATTTTATAGATACAAAGCGTATGCTTGAAAAATAAACGCCCACATCTTCACCGCTCGGATTTCGGATAATGGCCCCGCGCGGATCGTCGGGCAATTGCGTGTAATTGGACCAGATACGGGATGTGGCCAATGAAAAATCCTCTGTATCTGATGAAAGCTCCCGCCAGATGTTGGATTGCAGTTCCAGCTCCGGGTCAAGCCCCACGATGGCGAACACCCGCATGCCGACGGTGTATTGATAAAAATTATAATCAGGCGCAACCTGATTGTTTTGAAACGCCTGGGTAACATTTTCGTCCCAATGTATGCGTCCATAATTCTGGGAACAACCAGAAACGAATAATAGTAGCAACAGGCCTGTGCTCAACAGAATCATCGTTTTAGCAGTCATTTCTAAACGATATAAGTGTTTGATATTCATGATAAACCTCTTTCCCGGACAACCATTATCCGGCAGCCGGATGTGTTATCAATTTGGATTGAAATACGAAACCCATACAACCCCATATACCGGGCCTATAGATTAACGATAATGCGAGGGCACAGGTTGTCAACCAGGCGAAGGCGTGCCGTTTGAGGGGTGTTCACTACAGATTCGGCAAGCGGATAAACCGGACTGTAAGATTTGCTCAGCGGCTGGTCATGAGCGCTTGTAATTGATATGAAAAATAAGGCGTTGATTCAAAGGCTGATGTCCGCTCCCCGGTATCAAAGCTATTGATATCCGCTTCAGGACCGCCCAGAAAAGGCGTATCCGGCATAAGGTGGATACGATTGTTTTCCGTAAATTTTACGGTCACAAAGCGCAGGCTGGAATACCAGACCCCAACCCGATTTCCTTCCGGGTTCAGGATGTGGGCACCTTGCGGATCATAAGGCTTGTAAAAATAATTTTCCCAGGCGCGCGAAACCAGACCTTTAAAGGCCTCGGTATCTTGCGGGACTTCCCGCCACATTCTGGACTTTATGTTATATTCGGTTGAAATCCCGGCTATGGCAAATGTTCGATTACCGACCCCGTAATAATAATAGTTAAAGCCCTGCTGAATGTCATGGTTTTTAAACGCGGTGGTCACCTGCGGATCCCAGTTAAGCCTGCCATAATTTCCTGCACAGCCGCTCAGCATAAGGGCGGCAAACAGGACACAGATCCCCAGAAGGATAAACCTTTGTTTGGAAGATGCGCGCCTTTCTTTCATTGGTGCTCCTTTTGTTGAATGCGTTGCGGGAGGTCGTTCAAAAATATCAAAACGCCGGTTAAAAGTCAAAAATTAAGTCTGATTAAAGCAGCTGAAGCCCGATAATCACACCAATCTGTTTTCAGAGCTTATTTTTTGATCGTTGAACAGCTTAGCGGGTTGGGCCGCCCAGAAAAGGCGTATCCGGCATAATGACGATGCGGCCGTCCTCCTCGAATCGAACTGCAGCATACCAGATGCCCGAATACCATATGCCCACTTTTTTTCCGCTGGGATCGGTAATATGCGCACCACTCAGACGAAACGGCACATAGATATCGTCCCACACCCAAAAGATCATTTCTTTAAATTGCTCGGTATCGTGATCGACTTCACGCCAGACCCGCGACCGCATGTGGTAGGCACGATCGATCCCGACAATGGCATAGGGCATATTCGTTCTACCGTAATAATAGTATTTGTAATCGGGCTCGACCTGATAGGTCTGGAAGGCCCGCGTCACATCATCATTGTGCTTCAGGCGACCATAATTTTGAAAACAACCGCTGGTCAGTAAAGCGACCAGTATGACCGCAGCAGCAATATAATATCGTGGCACTTGACGGTGAATAACAGGAGTCTGTGTCTGATTCATCGAAACGCTCTATATTTCTATCACCCATGTGGTTTATAACCGGATGATAAAAGTGTCTGTTGTTCATAATTTTGCCATGAAGGGTTCCGTTAAAAGAATAATACCACTCTGTGGTATGTCAATTCAGCGCTTCAGATGCGTTAAAAAAGCAAAATTAATGATCGGTCAAAGGCAAGAAAGGCTGGAAGGAATAAAAAATGGCAGGGACGACGAGACTCGAACTCGCCACCTCCGGCGTGACAGATC
>JASFIV010000341.1:0-4369 GCA_050122475.1 Desulfobacterales bacterium
CCAATCCTTTTTCCTGGGTTTTTATGCCCACCAGTGTCGAAATGTTATCGAGGGTATCTTCCAATTGGAAATCCACGGACTCCATATCCAGTTTGCCGGCTTCGATCTTTGAAAAATCCAGGATGTCATTGATGATCCCCAGCAGGGATTTGGCGGAGATATCCACCTTTTCCAGATAGTCGTATTGCTTGGGCGTCAGATCTGTTTTTAAGGCCAAATGCGCCATGCCGATGATGGCATTCATCGGCGTGCGGATTTCATGGCTCATGTTCGCCAGAAAATCGCTTTTGGCTTTGGTGGCATCTTCGGCCTGATTTCTGGCCTCATCCAGATCTTCCATCATGTTCAGCATGGCCAGGCGGGCATCATCCAGTTCATTGACCCGGTTTTCAAGGGCTTCTTTCGCGGCTTGCGTTTCCTCATATAAGCGGGCGTTTTCGATCGCAATTCCCAGATTGGCGGCAATTGTACTCACCAGGCGCACATCATCCTGGGTATAGCGACTGGGCTGGGTGTGCTGTACACTGAGAACGCCGATTGCTTCCTTCCCGGCCATAATGGGTACGCCCATAAATGTCTCACATTCGCCCGTATCAATGACAACACCCGAATCGATTTGCTGCTGCATCGTCTCATACAACAAAGGCTGCGCCGATTGAAGAATCTTTGAGATCAATCCTTCACCCCGTGTCATCGATGGCTGCTTTCTTTGGCGGTCGCCGGCCTTATAATAGGGGAAATTGATCTTATGGGTCTGCTTGTCATACAGGGCGATGTAAAGCGTATGCGCTTTCAGCAATTCACTGATCGTCTCACTTGCAAGGTCAATTATCTTCTGAAAATCAAGTTCTCCGGTCAGTTCCTGCACCACATGATTGATGATTGCAAGTTCGGCGTTGCGCTGTCGTGTTTCCGCCAGCAGGAGGGCGGCTTCTTCCTCCATCTTCTTACGCTCTGTTATGTCCTGAGCGAATACCGCCACCCCAATAACCGCCCCGCTTTCATCCCTAAACGGATAATAAATCGAATTAAAATGAAACCCATCATACATTTCTTCCCGCTTGACCGAAGAACCTTTTTCAATGACGTGGTCAAAATGAGCCTTCATTACCTTACGCATCTCGGCCGGAAGTATGCTGAAAATATTTTTACCGATCATTTCGCGGGAAGTCATCTGAAGCCTTTGGGCGCTTGTTTTGTTGGCCGCAAGGACAGTTGCCTCTCTGTCCAACAAAAATAGACTTTCTTGAGTAGCGTCAAGTAAACCCCGCGACGCAGCCTGGCTTTCCTTGAGAGCTTCGAAGGAATCTTTTAATTGCTGCGTCATGCGGTTGAAGGCCGCTGAAAAATCCCCCATGAAATCGACTTCACGGCTGAAATCACCCTGTGCGATCTGTTGGGTCGTCCATGTCAAATGTCTTAAGCTTGCCTGCAAATTCTTAAGCGATTGCAGGATTAACATCTTCCCTCTGGGAGGCTCAAAACTCAGGTCGCCTCGAGATAAGGTGTAAATGAGTTCCGTAACGCCGTTATATTCATTTATGAATTTGTTAACATAGCTTACCGCCTGCTTGATTTCATTGTCCGGATAATCTTCGGGCAGCTCGATAGGGGCCGGCTTTTTACCCTTAAGAATCAGATAAAAGGCTTCAGTTATCCTATCGATATCTTCTTCTTTTACCTTAAGCATGCGTTCATTCCTTAAGCGACTGATTTCGCCTCAAACCGACAGACCCTATCGCCCGAACACCAGCAATCGACTTCCTTGGCGCTAAAGTTCTTTCCGGTGTACTCGGAAAGCAGCCCGCTGATAAATCCCTCATCGTAAGTACAGATGGTTTCATCGCTGGCCGGCAATCCGGAGCAATCCAGATCTTCAGCGACGGTTAGCGTAAAGGTCATTTTTTCAAGGTCTGCTTCTTCTATTCTTAAAATGCCTATTTTGAGCTTTTTAAGCAATTCTTGAAGCTCGACTACAAATTCATTAAAGTCATCTCTTTGGGTGATCAATTCTTTGCAAAACTCTTTGCCGGCACTTTTGCCGGCATCGTAAAAAATTTTATCTGCTGTTTCGGTATCGAATTGTTTTATGAGCACATCTCTGAGGGTAAACTGCATCAACCGGTAAACACTCACATCCATGGTATTGCCGAGGTTGGGGCGGCCTTCACCGATATTCCCAATCATGCTCCAGTCGAATTTGAGCTCTTCTCTTTCTTCTTTAAACATTTTTCCCCTCCTTATTTAGCATTTTGAATTTGGTTATGCCAATTGCATGGCTTCATACCGGCAGACCCTGTCACCTGAACACCAACAATCTACCTCGGCTGCTTTAAATTTCTTACCCGTGTATTCAGAAAACAAGCCGCTGATGAATCCTTCATCGTATTTACAGATGGTTTCATCAGAGACCGGCAGACCTGAGCAATCTAGGTCTTCAGCAATGGTCAGAGTAAAGTTCATCTTTTCAAATTCTGACTTTTCAATCCTCAAAATGCCTATTTTGAGTTTTTTTAGTAATTCCTGCAGTTCGACCACAAATTCATTAAAATCATTTCTTTGGGTGATCAATTCTTTGCAAAACTCTTTGCCGGCATGCCTGCCGGCCTCGTAAAATATTCTATCTGCGGTTTCAACATCGAATTCTTTTATCAGCACATCTCTGAGGGTAAACTGCATCAGCCGGTAAACATTCACATTCATGGTAGTGCCCAGATTGGGACGGCCTTCCCCGATATTTCCGATCATACTCCAATCGAATTTGAGCTCCTCTCTTTCTTCCTTGAACATCTTTTCTCCTTCTTATTGGACAATTTTGTACTTTTCATCCTGGCCCAGCTGAATCATTAATTCATTAATCTCCTGCTTGAGCTGGATCATCTTTTTTTCACGTCCGAACGCTACTTTACTAAATCGCTCCAGTTCATCCACATTTCGCCTTAACTCCTCTTCCATTTGCTTGCGCTCGGCTATGTTTGTCGTCATACCAAATGAACCGATCACGTTCCCATCCGCATCCATTAGGGGCGAATCGTTCATCAAGCAGGGGACCTGTTGTCCATCAGCACGTATTAGCGCAATCTCATACGTGCTTTGTATTCCTTTTTCCCGCATTCGATTCTGTTCACGAACAATTTCTTTGTTTTTCTCGTCTAGGAAGTCAAAAAAATTGCTGCCGACAATTTCTTCTTTAACCAGACCCAGAATTTCGCACATGGCCTCATTGACTTCCATAATATTATCGTCCTTGTCATTCAGCCAGAATCCCTGGGCAGTGGTTTTCAGAATGGTATCGAGCCGCTCCCTGCTTTCGCGAACGGCTTCCTCAGCCGCCTTTCGCTCGGTTATATCTGTAAACATACCGAAGGAGCCGATCTTATCCCCATCTTTGTCCAGAAGGGGTGATGCATTCACCAGGCAGGGCACTTTCTCCCCATTGGATCGAATTAATGAAGCTTCATACAGGCTGCGTTTGCTCTCTCTTCGCATCTCCTCTTGCTTGCGAACTTTTGATCTGCTTTCCTCATCCAGAAAGTCATAAATTTTTCTGCCGATAATTTCTCCTTTCGCACGACCCAGAATTTCGCACATGGCATTATTGACATCCAGGGTAATGGTATCGTTATCAACTAGCCAGAACCCCTGATTTGTCGTTTTGAGGATGGTGCTCAAGCGCTCCTGACTTTCTCGGATGGCATCTTCAGCCCGTTTGCGTTCGGTGATATCTTGCGCAAAGATGGCAACGCCCATTATGGCACCTTGCTTATCCTGAACCGGGTAATAAAGGTGGCGAAAGACCATTCCGTCGCGAACATCCTCAAAATCTGCCGGATTACCGGTTTGCAGGACGCCTTTAAAATGGGCTTTTCGTGATTCACGCAAATTTTCAGATAACATATCAAAGCGGTTTTTTCCGATGAGTTCTTCCGGTTTGCGCTGATGCCTGCGCGCAGCGGTCCGGTTTGCCGCGATAATGGTGCCCTCCTTATCCAGCAGTAGGAGGGATTCCTGGGTAGCATCCAACAGCCCCCGTGCAGTCGCTCTGCTTTTTCTCAAAGCCTCCTCAGCCTCTTTGCGTTCGCTAATATCGCGAAAAACGACGACAGTGCCGGCAATGCCACCATTCTTGCGGATCGGAACACTGGTGTATTCCACGGGAAAAGAGGTGCCGTCCTTGCGCCACAGGACCTCATCGTCGCGGCTGCCGACCACGCCCTGGGTCAGGCTTTGGTGCATCGGGCACTCCTCGACCGGATAGGGGGTACCATCCGGCCGGGTGTGGTGAATCAACGGATGGATCTTTTGTCCGATCAACTCATCGGTCTCGAAGCCCAGCAGGGCCAATCCGGCCGGATTGATAAAATTCACC
>JASFIV010000342.1:0-4354 GCA_050122475.1 Desulfobacterales bacterium
GCTGTGGTTGCGATAATGGTGGTGATGGGTCCTATAATCAGTCGGAAGCAAATGGAATGCATTCATTACAGGAACTAGGGGAGCATGAGTAAAAAGCTCAAAAATTATGGCATTGATGGAAAAAGATTGGCACCAGAAGGGTTTGAAGCTGAAGCAAAAAGGCCAGTATCTAAAAGCCATTCAGGCATTTAATCAGGCTATTGATCATAAAATTAAATTTGCCGAAGCTTATTTTCAGCGGGGCGTGTGTTTTTACAAACTGGGTAATACACAGCAGGCCTCAAACGATCTAGCGGCGGCCGCCTTGCTGGGGTGTAAGGCTGCCGAATTTTGGAGCAAGTACGACAGAAAGAAATATCTGAAATCAGATGAAGATAATGAAGCTTAAATTTAAGGCTTGAGTTTTGGGCCGGATTCATCAAATAGATTGAGAATCTGATCAATAAGATGGATATCAGCCTCATTTGAATTAATGATTAAATCCACACCGGCGTCATATAATTCCTCATCATTTTGCTGTAAACCGGCGCCCCCCGCGACCAGTCGAATATCTGCACCCCCCTCTGCCTCGAGCGTCTCGGCCAACTGGACGACTAAGGCGAGATGATTGATATTGTTTACATAGACGCATATTATATGGACATCATTGTCAATTGCCAACCGGGCGGCCTGTATGGGTGCCTGGCTTGCAGGTCCGATATCAACGTCAAATCCGAATTCGGCAAAAGTAGCTGCTAGCGGTTTTGTCCAGCTGTCGGATTGAGCGCTTTTTAGGGGGGCCAGAAGGATGCGCGGCCTTCTGCCTTCCTGCTGAACAAGCGTAATGATTCTTTTCTCTATTTGCTTGATGTTCATTCTTTAAACCTATTTAAAAACGTTTCAGATGTCAAACGGATGCGGGCATCCACCGCTTCGGAAATAAGCCCATTCAGTTGGGACGCATTGAAAATCCGCCACCCCTATGATATCTGTTTAGAAGCCACTTGTATTGTGCATTGAGCTGGGAAATAAATATCATATGATACGAGTTGGATTTCGGTCCAATTGGAATGGTGGAATGCTGGAATATTGGAAAAATGGGTCTTGGAATACTGCAATATTGGTTAAATGGCAGAATTTGGCTTGACAGTAAAGTTAAAATAGATAAAATCCTTTTAAAACCCACCTTTCCATCGTTCCAAGATTCCATTATTCCATGATTGAAGTAAAAACTTTGCCTTCAAAAATAACACATATTTTCATTCAATTGTATTAATTCTGAGACGTTCAATTATGCCGCCGAAACGCAAAGCTAAAATTGTAATTGAGGTGATGTACAAAGCCGATTACTGCCTGCCATGCTTTTATATGGACGAAATGGTTCAATCTGTATTGCCGAAATATGCCGATTGGGTGGAATATCGTCGGGTTGACTTTTTAATAGGTGGGGGCAAAGAGCGCTTTTTGGAACTCTCCCAGAGACTTTTTGGGGAAGACGGCGTTTACAAGCAACATCGGCTGGCGCCCGTGCCTTCGCTATGGATCAATGGAGAGCTGTTCTTTGACGCGATACCCCCTCAGTTTGAACTGGAAGAGGCCATTGAAGAGGTTCTCAACCAAAAAGAGGAGGGTGGAAAAAAGGAAGATTAACATGAAAGCCAAACAGATTCATCTGGAAGTATTCCACGAAGGTGAGCACTGAATCCCCTGTGTTTACATGGCCCGTGTGGTCGAGGCGGTCGCGGCAGAATTTGGCGATCAATTGCACTGGGAAAAAGTTGTCACCAGGGATTTAGCGGGTGCCAAACGATATGCAGAATTTTCCAAGTCCCTTGGCAGACCGGCGCCGGTCCCATGCATTGTCATCGAGGGCGAGCTGGTTTTCGAAGCAACGCCCGGCACCGAGCAACTAAAAGCCTGCATAAATCAATTTTTACAAAATGGTTAAGCCGGCTTAAAGGAGTTTATTTCTGGGTGGAGTCGGCCTTGTATTTTTCCAGGAGGTCTTTTATTGCCCGGTTCACTTTTTGGTGGTCTTCCGAGACCAGCGGAAAGGACGGGCCGCGATCAACTGTTTTGCCTTTATAAACCATTTGAATCTTTACCACCGGGATAAAGTCGGAACTCCGCTGCTCAAGGCCGATTGAGATCAGGTAGCCTGTTTCGGGCGGATGCGGGGGGCTGGCCGGAATGGTTTTTGATATCTGGGGAAAAAATGATTCAATCGGCTCGGGTGCCAGCGGAACGCAGGTGACTCCCTTGCCCTGCTTGATTTGTTCAAAGCAGTTATTGCACGAAATGCATTCAGCTTCCAGCTGCTCACCGGCTTTCCACCGAATGATCAATTCGGGATCCCGAATAAACGGGCGTGACATGGAAATATAATCTGCAAATCCCCCGTCGATCAGCCTTCGGGCAACCGCAAAGGACCGAATTCCGCCCACTAGAATCAGGGGGACATTGATTTCTTCCTTAAATGTCCGCGCCTCTTTTTGAAAGTAGACCTCGGTTGTATCCGTATCAATTTTACTCTGCATGATATTTGGATTGTTTAAAAGCCCGCCGCTTAATTCAATGGCATCAATTCCACCAGCCTCGAGCATTTTTGCCACCTGAATGGAATCCTGTAAATCCAGACCATTTTCCACGAAATCCCCGCAATTGAGTTTCACCAAAACCGGGTAGTCGCCACCGATGTGATCGCGAACGGACGCCAGGACTTCCAAAAGCGCTCGGGCGCGATTTTCAATCGCGCCACCGTATTGATCGGTGCGATCGTTATAACGGGGGCAAAGTAGCTGGCTGAGAAAAAAGCCATGGGCGGCAAAAATTTGCACACCGTCAAATCCCGCTGTTTTTGCTCTTTGTGCGGCAGCGCCATAAGCTGTGGCGAGATCCTGAAAATCCTGGACGGTCATTGCTCTGACGCGCGATTTTGACAGGTAGGCCCCGCCATACCCCAGCTGCACTACGATCTTGCCGCCGTTGTCGTGGACCGCACGGGTCATGGCCTGCAGACCGGGGATCAGTTCATCTTTGTATATGCCGAGCTGCCAGGGGGAATGCTGACCATCCGGACGGACATAGGTGTGGCCGGTGATGATCAATCCTGTGCCGCCAGCCGCGAGGCGTGCCATGATGTCGACTAACCGGGATGTGCTGGCACCGTCATCTGTTGCCAGCCCCTCCCATGTTGCCGAACGCACAAATCGGTTGGCCAGCGCCATTCCATTAATTTTGCTTTGCTCAAATAATTGCATTATTACTTTTCTATGCCAACTCTGGCCGGGACGCCTTTTTCAAAATAATGCTTCACGGGCTTCATTTCGGTTACCAGATCGGCGCTTTCAATCACACGCGGGGAAGCATACCGTCCGGTGATCACCAACTCGGTATCGTAAGGTTTGTTGATAATCAGGCCGAGCAGATCCTGGACTCTAATCAGACCGAATTTTGCGGCTACATTGGCCTCTTCCAAAATGATCACCTTGTATTCTTGTGAAGCCAAAATAGATTTTACGTGCCGAAGACCTTTTTGAGCGGCCGCTATATCCTCGGGCAAGGGTTTTCCATCCGTAAAACGCCCGAGTCCGAATTGTTCGACGGTAATCAAATCAGTATGCCGTCTGAGAGCCTTAATTTCACTGTAGTCACCCATTTTAATAAACTGCGCGATGTAAACCTTCAATCCGGCACCCGCAGCTCGAATGGCCAGGCCGATGGCCGCCGTGGTTTTACCCTTGCCATTGCCCGTATAAACCTGAGTGTATCCCCTGATTTTGTCTTTAGCCATTTCGGTTTCCCTTGCCTAAAGAATTTAAAAACCATAACCGTTTCGCCAATAACATGCAACAGATTTACCCCTTCACCATGAAACCACCGATTTATTACCTAAATCTTGCATGAAAATTAATGAGAAGCGTTCGTCTGGAACGACTTTGAATCAAACCCCCTTTTGATGATGGTTCCAGCAGGTTTCCATAAATTTCAATGATGCGTCTAGATGGGCATAAGAGAAAACTTCCAGTGAAACCGTTCCGTTAAACTTTGCCAACAATCTCATCGTCGGGACGATGAATTTTTCGGAGAGCTGATCCAGCGGGCCGTGGAAGTGATTTTGGGCAACGCCATACAGATGGATGATAGCGGTTTGAGCTGCATAGGTATTGAAAAATGTTTGCAAATCATCACCGTGTAATATGAGATGCCCGCAATCCAGACAGACCGCCAGGTCCAGCTCAGCAATAATCGGATCCAGGATTTCGAACGGATAATCCAGGTTTTCAACCGAAAAATGACGACCGGGTATACCGTTGGCCAGTATTGTTCCCAGATTTTTGATCACCCGTTCCTGCCAGCTAGCAACGGTTTCCGG
>JASFIV010000343.1:0-4285 GCA_050122475.1 Desulfobacterales bacterium
ACCTGAACCAGCACAAATTATTCTATCCAGTTTATTCTGGCTCGAATCGCAAGAAAGAATTCTCCTTGATGCAGCCGTAATTATGCCCGACCATTTACATTTTGTTGCTGTCCTGCGACAAGATTCGCTAGATCTGCTAATGCGCAGTCTTAAGAGCTATACCGCTAAAGAAATAAATTCTCGCTTGAACAGACACGGCACTTTCTGGCAACCTCAATATCATGACCATGCAATACGAAAGGATGAAGATCTAAATAAAGTAGTGCTTTACGCCTTAAATAATCCAGTGCGTGCCGGATTGGTTGACGACTTTCACGAGTATCCATATTGGTATTGTAGGTGGGGTGTTTAGATAGTATAAGTTTATTTTTAAAGGAATCGTGGCCGAAGGCCACTCCCACAGCCGGAGGCCACTCCCACGGCCAGTGGTCACTCCCATTGATGCGCTAACTATGAAATTTCCGAGGTGGGAGCGGCTTGTAGCCGCGATTGATAACTCAAGAAATTTGATTGATGGATCGCGGCCTGAGGCCGCTCCCAAAAAAAAAATTGATAAGATGAGCGATAGGACCATAGATGCCCAAGATAAAAATCCTGCCAGAAACACTGTCCAATAAAATTGCAGCCGGCGAAGTGGTCGAGCGGCCGGCGTCGGTGGTCAAAGAGCTGCTGGAAAATGCCCTGGATGCCGGCAGCACCCGCATTATGATCGAGGTCGAAAAGGGCGGCCGGGCCCTGATTCAGGTGTCCGACAATGGCATTGGCATGAGCGCCGACGACGCCCTTGTGGCCATCGAGCGGCATGCGACCAGCAAAATTTCCAGTATTGATGATTTGTTTGCCATCCAGACCCTGGGGTTCAGGGGCGAGGCCCTGCCCAGCATTGCCTCGGTATCCCGCTTTGCGCTCGTCACCCGCGACAGGTCTGCCGACGTCGGCACCCAAATCGTTGTCGAGGGGGGAAAGGTTGTAAGCGTCAGCGAAGTCGGTGCCCCGCCGGGGACCCTGGTTTCCGTCAAACAGCTGTTTTTCAATACGCCTGCCCGCCAAAAGTTCTTAAAGACGGTCGCCACCGAAATGAGTCACATCGCCGATACCGTCTCCAGAATTGCGCTCGGTCACCCCCAGGTGCAATTTCGCCTGGTTCACAACCATAAGGTCGTCAAAAGCTGGCCGCCGGCATCGCGTCATGTGGACCGCATCGTGGAGGTGCTCGGCAAAGATGTCCGTGCGGACCTGCATGCGATTCAATCGAAGCGCAACGGTCTTGCTGTTTCGGGCTGGATTGGCTCGCCGGCCGTTACGCGCCGGACCTCCCGGGGGCTGTACGTTTTTGTCAATGACCGTTTTGTGCGCGATCGAACCATCCAGCACGGTATCTTTGCCGGATTTGCGCAGCGGCTGCTAAAAGGGCAATTTCCGGTGGCCGTCATTTTCATCCGCATTCCCTTTGACCAGGTGGATGTCAACGTGCATCCGACCAAAAATGAAGTCCGGTTTGTCAACCCGCAGCGGGTGCATGAAGCCGTAAAAGGCGCCATCGCCCAGACCCTGTATGAAACAGAGCGCATCAACTGGCGCCCACCACAGGAGCCCGATAAATCGCCGCAGGTTCTCGAGCGACTAAAACCCTTTACACCTGCAAACAAAGACCAACTGTCTGCATGGCAGGATCAGATATCACAGCTTGAAACAAGTTTTAGCGAACCTTCAGCCAGCAGCCAGCAGCCAGTAGCCAGTAGCCAGAAACACCAGCAGCCAGCAACCAGCAGCCAGACCCACCCGCAGCCGGAAGCCAGAATCCAGGAGCCGTTATTTGACAACAAAGGCTTCAGCGCGCTAAGGGTCGTCGGCCAGGTGCACGGCACCTATATTGTGTGTGAGTCCGATGCCGGCCTGGTGCTCATCGATCACCACGCCGCCCACGAGCGGATTGTCTTTGAGCAGTTGCAGCGGCGTGCCGGCGATCAACCCGCCGCCGCCCAGAAACTGGTGGTCCCCGAAACCCTCGAGCTCAATTTCAGGGAAGCCGACATTTTAGCGCAGATGATTCCGGATTTAAAAACCCTCGGCCTGGAGATCGAGCCCTTTGGCAAAAATTCCTTCGTGATCAAGGCGGTGCCGGGCCTGCTGGCCGGTCACGACCTCAAACCCTTGATTGTCGAGATCGTTGAAAAAGCAGCCGAGACGGGCTTTTCGCCGGGCCTTCAGGAAACTCTGGATCAATGCCGCCGGGTGATGGCCTGCCACGGGTCCCTGCGGGCCCGCCAGGCGCTGAACCCGGAACAGATCCGGCAGCTGCTCGCGCAGCTGGATGCATGCGAGCACCCATCCCATTGCCCCCACGGTCGCCCCACCTGGATCCGCTGGGACCTGGCCTTCCTGCAAAAATCCTTCAAACGGGTGGTGCCATAAGCACCCATCTAAAAGAATTACCACGAAGGCACGAAAAATAGAAAACGCGAAAAACCAATAATTCAATTTCGTGTCTCTTCAATTTCGTGCTTTCGTGTTTAAATCGCTTTTATGATTATGCAGAGGGCTCCAATGAGGCAACTATAACCACGAAGGGCACGAAATGAAAAAATTTTGTGTTAATCTTCGTGTTTCTTCGTGTTCTTTGTGGTGAAACAATATCAGACCAATCCAACTGGCATCTTCCAGATAACCGCAATCCCAATTTTCTAAACTGCCCTCCGGCGGCCTTACTCACAGCGGTCAGGGCTTTTGGTTTTGGAGTCCTTTTAAAGCAGATTTTTAATAATTATAGAATCTTAAATAAAATACAAAAAACCTTGACATCCTCTAGGCTTCATTCTATGATAATTCAAATTTCCTTAATCTGGCATCGGCACGTTCATCTATTATTAGGCTAATAGGGGTTTTGGGAAAACCACTTTATATCATCCCGCTGATGCCGGTCGAAGCTAGCGCGGGAAGGAGGTGAATCCTTAGCTGTTCTGCATCAAGCGCATTACAGGAAATTATTAGGCGAACTAAAACCAAATGAACGAAATCCGTTAAGGAGGAAAATTAAGATGAAGAAAATTATTTTGGCGATCGCTGCCCTGGCCCTGATTGCCTCACCGGCCCTGGCAGTGGATTGGAACTTTTACGGCTCCGCCCGTATGGCCACCTTTTACACCAGCCGTGACTATGGCGACAACCTCAATCCCTCCGGAACAGACAACGAGGATGCAGACGTGCAATGGGCTCTGCAGGGCAACTCGCGTATCGGCGCCAGGGTTAAAGCTGAAAACGTTGCCGGCCATTTTGAATTCGGCGTATCCTCTACCGATACAGGCGGCGGCGATGTCAGCTCCCGTAGACTCTACGGTACCTGGGATTTTGGTGCGGCCACGCTGAAGGTCGGAAAGGACTACACCCCGATTGCACAGTTTATCTCCGGCCAGGTATTTGACGGCGACCTGGGCTTGCTGGGTATCGGCACCATGTACGGCGCCCGCCAATCACAGCTTTCCTTGAGCTTTGGCGGATTCGAGGTGGCCTTGATCGATCCGCGAGACGTCCTTATCACAGGCCTGACCACCGGCGATGTCGACCAGCTCCTCCCCAAGATCGAGGCCAAATACGGCATGAGCTTTGACACCTGGAATTTTAACGTTCGCGGCGGATATCAGTATTATGAAATCGAAGACGCCACTGTGGGCCTGGATGAAGACATAGACGTCACCTCCTGGATAATCGGCGGGGACGCCGGTGTCAATTTCGGCCCGGCCTATGTCAAAGGTGCTGTCAGCTACGGCCAGAACGTCGGCAATGCCTCCTGGAACATTCCCGGTAACAGAACCAGCGGCGGTCTTGCCACCTTTGACGGTACCGACGACCTCGATGACGTCGATACCCTCATGTGGGCGCTGGTGGCCGGCTTTAAATTCCACGATGGGCTGACCTTTGAAGCCGGTTTCGGCTGGCGCGAGGATCAGCCGGATGCGAATGCCCTGGATGATGACGATGCCTGGGAGCTTTACGGACAGGCCGTTATTACGCTGGCGCCGGGTGTGTACGTGGTTCCTGAAGTCGGCTACACTGATTTCGGTGACGGGAATCAACCAAACGTGGATGATGGTGATCAGTTCTACCTTGGAGCCAAATGGCAGATCGACTTCTAAGTTGCAAAAGCATTACACTGTAGCTTAGATAGCCAAAAAATAAAAACCCGGGGTGGTTTCCACCCCGGGTTTTTTTATTTTCTATCACCAAAATATTTCAAGCCAGAGCCAACAGCCTGCCCAATGCGTTTTTAACCGCTTTCCTGTCCTTA
>JASFIV010000344.1:0-4266 GCA_050122475.1 Desulfobacterales bacterium
TTTTTCGCCATTGAAGCCTCTGATTCTGACTCGGCTACTTTTCAAGCGTTTGAAGAACAATTAATAGAGCGTTTGGACCAATCTATATTAGACGTTATTAATAACCCAAAAAAGACTCAACAAAAAGATTGTTGGTTCGCTCAGTTTATGTCAAATAGTAAAAAAGGAATCCATAAACTATTTGACTGTTCGACTCATTGGCTATTTAACGAATTGGCCAAGATCCTACCTGACAGACTAAAAAGGCTCTGCCCCAAATTTTGTTCATGACTTTAAGGAATCTGCCTATGCTTTCATTCTGCGCCGCAAGAGGACCAGTCCGACCAGCCCCGAGCCAAGGAGCCAGACAGCGCCGGGTATGGGTACATGTGTTATAACACGAATCCAGTCACCAGGCTGAGTAACTTTCATTCCAACTGTAATCGAAAGCCGATCGCTGCTTATCTCATAACCATCTTGATTAGCGGGGTCTCCTAACATCTCCAATCCGCGAGAACCAAAAGGTGCTGCCGGATATATCGTTGCCGGATTACCAAGCTCGAAGGTTGAGTCATCCTCAAGCAAGCCTCCCTTATCGGACATGACGCCTATAATGGGCGCATTAAATGTCCAGACAACACTATGATGTGTTAATAATCCGCGACCACTTGAGTTCAGAAAAATCATATGGCTGTCGACTGCAGTGCCTGGTGGTATAGCGCCGCCGCCGTCCATAAAATGGGAAACAGTCGTTATGGTCCTGTTTTCGTTGAACCCTAGCATGCTCGAGGTTGTAACATCATCATCCAGAACGTGTGGCGGAGGCATAATGAGGAGAGGCGAGGTGCCGGCTGAACTCTTCGGCCCAGCTACCGAAATTAAGGCTGAATGGGCGTTCAGCGCGAATGCTAAAGCAAATAATGGCAAAACGAGAAAGGCTGAAAACTTTTTCATCTTTGACCCCCCTTCTTTTTCTGTAAGATAAAAAGTTCTCGTTTAAGGCGGATGAATCGAATGCGGGATAAGAAGGCGCTTGTGTCTACGGGAAGAGTTGAAATCGGCAAGTTAGATATCAGCTTCCGTTCAGCTTAACTTGTAGATATCTACAATTAACGAAAACTATTTTTATATACAGACATCGCATTTCTTTGTCAATAGTAAATTAAGACAAGCCATTAATTTTTTTTCAAATCGGATACACCAATCTGCTGAGCCCGGTGCTGGATTCTTGGGGTTGGATTTTTCAACCGAGCACCCCTATCGGATTTGCCGAATAGCAAAATTGTCGCAAATTCGGTTGGTCTCAATTGGCTGACTTGGTCAAATGATAATGTGTACGGTTTTAATAAGATACGATTCTAATTCGAAGCATTGTTCAACAGGACAGGCAAAAACCTTTCGGCCGATCGACGCGCCTGTCGCCTGTCAATTATATTATAGATTCAGGCTATGACCGTCCGAAAACTTAAATTCGCTTCAAGATATTTTCTTTATTGAGGAATAAGATTTGTATGTGTGAATATAGGTGGGGCCTGCCGCGGCGCAGCTCCGTGAGGCGAAGACGGGTCTGTGGCGAATCCGATTGATCGTGTGGTTTAGAAAAATTCATCACTTTTCAATCTTCTTTACAAATTTAACACCGTACCCCTCGTGATTGGACCAGATGATTTCCGCGCTCATTTTTAATTTCTCTTTTGACCGGGTGGGCAGGGATAGAATTATTTTCTGCCCGACTTCCAACTCGCTTTTTGATTGTAGAAATATGCCTGACAGGCTCAGGTTTTTAGTCGTACCTTTTAAGATCTGATCATTGGCAGCAAACAGAACCGGCCGGACATACGGTTTTCTGGGGTGCTTTCTGGCGTTAATCACCTCTTTGTGATCTTTGCGCTCATTTTCTTGCGGTTTATCCGTTGAAATGAACTGAACGCCATAGCCGTAATTGTAAAAAGATTTTTTTAATTTATTTCGCCACACGATTTCTGCCAGCCGGCAATCGAACTCGCCAACAAATGGAGCGTCCGATGAGGTCTCAGTGGCAAGATAAACTCTGGCCCCCGGCTGCAAGAGGCTGTCCGACTCAAAATACAGACCGGTTTCACTTTGATTCAGCATTATGGCTCTGTGCATAATCCCGTCTTTCAGATCCTCGACCGAAATAGGGCGATGCTCATCCAAGCGGACTCTTTTTCTCTTTTCGATATTTTCAGAATCATTGCTTTTTTCTTTTTGAGACATCCGGTATTTCTCCTCTACTGCTATGGCTTATAGCTCCATTCAAATTTTTCGACTTAAACATTAAGATCATGCGCCCAACCAGAAATAGAGCGCAATGGCCGTTAGCACCAAAATTGCCGCGGCAACCAGAATCATGCGCGGTGCAGGCATCTGTTTATCCCGGGAAGGCAATCGCTGATCATTTGCCTTTACTATGAGCGGTTTGGGCTCAGCACCGGGCCCCCAGGTAAGTGGTGCAGCCTCACCTTCAGCGACTTCACATCTATCTTCCTTCCTCACCTCTGAGACAGGCCTTTCCTCAGCTGCTTCATGAGTGTTTTCCTTCCTCGTTGCCGTCTCGGGCTTTTCCCGGGCTGTTTCCGTGGCATATTCTTTCTCGCCGGGCAGCTCGAGTTCCTCGGCACATTTTTGAACCATTTTACGGTCGATTTTGTTTCTGCCTGAAGCATAACCGGTCAACAAGGCGCGATCGCAAATGGTATTGATCAACCGGGGACAGCCTTTTGAAAACAAGAAAATTTCAGAAGTTGCTTCAGGACTGAAAATTTCTTTCTTCGTCCCTGCAGCCTTCAGGCGGTGATCGATATATTCCCGGGTTTCGGCTTTCGTCAGAGGCTCAATATGACAGTGGATGGCGATTTTTTGAGGCATACCCTTTTTTTGAGCGCCCATCACACATTCATGGAGATCATTCTGACCGACCAAAATAATGCTGAATAGTTTTAAATTCCGCATCTCAATGGTGGATAAAAGCCGAATTTGTTCTAGAAGCTGATGGTCGAGTCTCTGGGCTTCATCGATGATCAACAGTATCTTTTTTTGATCTGAAAAAGTATGTTCCAAAAAATACTTGAACTTGAGCAGGAACTCCCCCCTGGTTTTATAATCGATGTCGATACCGGACTCATGTGACAGCAGCCTGAAAAAGTCTTCAATCGTGAGATCGGGATCCGGAATGGACGTTATAATTGAATCGATATCGTTTTCGTTAAAAAGACAACTGATTAGCGTTGTTTTTCCAGTTCCGATGTTACCGGTAAGCAAGATGAATCCCTTGTCTTCCCGGATCCCGTATTTAAGAATGGCAAGCGCCTCTTTGTGCTTCTCGCCAAGCCAGATGAATTTGGGATCCGGGCTCAATTCAAAAGGTTTGATTTCAAGATTGTAATGGTTTAGATACATTGTTCACCGGTAATAAGAGTCATCGGATCGATCGGAGACGTTTAAACAAGCCTAAAATATGTATCGGCGTTTTAGCGCTTTTCATAAACTCTAAGTAACCATTTTTTTCATTCGACTTATTGACCAAGATAAGGAACGCATTCATCTCCGCGGCAAGCCGCGGGGGGGCTGCTATTGTTTCGCTAAAATTCAGGTTATTTCCCGTATCCGACCAATTGACTGTTTCACAAACAATGTTTACCACAAAGTAGTAAAGAATTTATTTTCACATTAGGTATGCTTTTACATGAATAATCAGATACTTTTGTTCACTTCCTTTTTTTCTGCTATCCCCTTCCTCTTTTAAATATATGATAAAACAGGAATTTTATATTCGACATTTGTTGGTATGAACCTTGCATAAACATCGGCAATTCTCAGGAAATGCCAAAAATAAATCGGTGTTGATGAGAAGGTTGTTTACCTCATAAGGTCACCGGACGGCGATATCAATGCATCAAATTTTAAATGTGGAAGCCTGCCCCGGATGACGGCGAAATCTATTTTACGGCGGCAAAAATAAAGGGCATCCGCGGCCTGGGATTTAACAATCAGGGCGGTGGTGCTGTTGTTGCCGACAAGGTTCCGACCCCCGGCGCTTTGTGGATGCTGGGGCCGGGGTTGCGTCTCGTGGTGATCAGAAGAAAGCGATTCAGAATCTGACATATCTGCGAATGCCGAAAGGCTACAAAGTCTATAAAGCCGCGAAAATGATTATAGCGGTTGTCGTAAGTATGTTCCGTTTGCCAAAATTTTTAACAAGCGCCATGGCGGTTTGTAACGGCTTGAATTTATTATAAACCTGACAACCGCTATGTTATTGTTTTG
>JASFIV010000345.1:0-4263 GCA_050122475.1 Desulfobacterales bacterium
TATACCGACAAGATGCCCAATGGAGGCGGCGGGTCTTACACCTATCAGGTTTGTGAAGAAGGTACTTCCACTTGCTCCAACGAAGCGACCGTTACTTTTTACTAAACAGAAAACGATAAAACATCGGAGCACGAGCCCTGGGATCTAGTGTGGGGCTCGTGCTCTTTTTTCAGGTGTGATATAGGGTGAGAAGGATTTTAGTTTTTTAAGCTGAAAATCAATTACCTAAATCTTTCAATGAAAAAATCGGCGACAGCAGCGGAGAAGAATAAAACATGTCAGCAATGTCCATCGAAGAGGTCTTGATGAAATATACAGATAATTTGATGGCCATACCCGGCGTGGTCGGAACCGGTCAAGGCTTCTTCGATGGTGAATCATGTATAAAGGTGTTTGTAGTCAAAATGACCCCGGAATTAGAGGATAAAATACCAGAAAAACTCGAAGGGTACCCGGTTAAGATTAAAGAAACGGGCGTGATTCGGGCCGAACGTTAATTCCAATCAACTGTCAATTTCCAGCAATGATCCCATAACGACTATGCCATGGCCGCCTTCCGGACGCATTACCGTCTGGTTCCGGATACGGACCGCGGGGAATAGAACGGTAACCGGCTCGCAGCACCATCGCTATCCGCCCGGTCAAGGCTATGTCAGCCTTTATCTGCCCTGCCGCGCAGCGCGGGACCTTGAGCCCCTGTAGAAATAACTTAAACAATTGAATCATATCATTTTTCTTGACAGACAACGCGGTACTAGACTATTTTGCCAGTCCTATAAAATAGGTTGATGGGTCTGATTCGCAAATTTGATTGTCGAGGCTACATAAGCATGAACATCTATCGCAACTGGTTTCTGGCCAGCCGTCCCTGGTCATTTTCCATGACCGCCATATCGGTCAGCGTGGGCAGCGCCCTGGCCGCCATCGAAGGGCCTTTCGATTGGTCTCTTTACCTGCTGGCCCTATTTTCAGCCGTTCTGCTGCATGCGGCCACCAACCTGATCAACGACTACTACGACGTCCTCAACGGCGTGGACACGGCGGCAGCGGCTACGGCCCAGTATCGGCCCCACCCCCTGGTGGAGGGTTTGCTGCCGGCAGGACAGGTGCTGCGTGTAAGCTTTGTCCTGTTCGCACTGGCCGCGGCCATTGGGGTTTACCTGACCATTCTATGCGGACCGGTCATTTTCTGGATCGGACTCGTGGGTCTGCTGGCCGGGGTGGCTTACACCGCCCCACCCCTGAAATACAAATACGTGGCTCTGGGGGAACTATCGGTATTTCTCATGTGGGGCCCACTGATGGTGGAAGGTGCCTACTATGTCCAGCGCCAGTCACTGAGTATCCAGGCCTTTTGGATCTCGCTGCCCTTCGGCGTGCTAGTGGCTCTAGTGCTGTTGGCAAACAACATCCGGGACATCGACCACGACCGCGGGCGTCACATTCGCACTCTGGCCATCGTCCTGGGCCGCCGCCGCGGATTGATGGCCTATCTGGCGCTGATGGTGCTGGCCTATCTGGGTATGTTGGCCCTGGCCGCCAAGCTGACGCTCTGGCTCCTGATCATTTTCCTGAGCCTGCCACTGGCGGTCCGCTTGCTGCATCAGATGAGCCGGGCCGTGCCCGCCGATGCCGACGCCAGAACCGCCCGGCTTGACACAGCCTTCGGCTTGCTCCTGGTGGTCTCCCTGCTGCTGGAAGGGCTGACCGGGTGAACCGTCCCGCGCTCAACCCCAAAATCGTGTGGGCTACGGTCGCCCTGGCCACGTTGTTGTGGTTCGTTACCTTTTTCCTGAGCTGGTCGAACTTCTGGATCAAAATTAGTTGCTCAGCCCTAATTCTGGCCCTGCTGGCCATCTTTCTGCAGCCGGTCAAGGACTGGCGCCCCGATGGCAAGGCACTGATACAGGGCCTCGTCTCGGCTGCGGTTCTGTGGGGCATTTTCTGGCTCGGCAAGCAGATATCGGGGCTGATCTTTCCTTTCGCTGAACAGCAGATCGGTGCCATCTATGGCAAGGGGGCCGGGTTTTCGCACCGTGCCATCTTTTTCCTTCTGCTGCTGGTCACAGGTCCCTGTGAGGAGATCTACTGGCGGGGCTTTCTACAAAAGCAGTTGATGGCTCACCATGGCCAGTTCAAGGGCTGGCTCCTGGCTACAGCCATCTATGCCGGGGTCCATATCTGGTCCTTCAATTTCATGCTGATCGGGGCTGCCGCGGTGGCCGGCGCCTTCTGGGGGCTGCTCTATTGGTATTGGGGCCGTTTAGCGCCGGTGATCGTCTCCCACTCCTTGTGGAGCGCAGTGGTATTTTCCGTCATTCCGATTCAATGATCCCCGAGCCCCATCGGGTGAAAAGGGGACATCCGTGACATTTGGACATTTAGGCCCCGATTCGGGTCCGCTACCATGCTTGATTGGCTAACACCACAGAAGTTTCCACCTGTCGCTCCGGAATCGACCAATATTTTCTGAGAAGACGATTCTTTTCCTCCTCAGAAACAAGCGTGTAGCCGTTTTTCTGGTAGAATGAAACTGCCCATGAGGCATTTGCCCAGGTGCCAATAAGGATGGGTTTGTCGGTCATGCCTTGTAAATGCTGGAGCAGCTTTTTCCCGATTCCCCGTTTTTGTTCCCCGGTCACAACATAAGCATGACGGATGAGTGTTACATCGCCTTTGTCCTGGATACCCATGACCCCGAGCAGCCGGCCATCACGTTCCAGGCCCCAGAAAACAACACCGTCGTCAATTTGGGCCTTAAGCTCTTCAAGCGACATGTAGGGCTCATGCCACCGATCTGGTGGTATAACGCCTTTATAGGCTTGTGCGGCGTCGTTGATGATTTCAAATATGGTATTGTGATCTGATTCTTTACATACCCTTATCATTTACCTGATCCCTGGAAAGCGCAAACCTTCTATATTCAATGCACCAGACGCAGAGTGCTACAATGCAAAAGCGAGTCCTGCCCGTGCACACACTCGATTTTTCTAAACTACCGCTTTGAAACCGATAACGCAAGTGCCCTGAAAATAGAACGGGAAAAGGGACGGGCTTGATTTATTGCGTAACTTTATCCAGCCCGGTGGTTTTTGGGCGAGGTCAGGGTAGGGGGGATGTTTTCCTCGGAGACGAACTATTTCAATTGATCATAAAATTCTGTGGGTTGGAGCTCGGCGTAGTCGCCGGTGGTGACGAGAAATTTTCGGATGTCCAGGCAGAGGTGGCATTTGGAGACGTAACCGTTGCTGAGTTTCGGGTAGCCCCTGTCAGAGGCGAAATTGAAAAGTCCCTGCATGTCTTGATCGACCAGAAATTTCAGGACCGGTCGGTTTTGAAGATCGATCCCTTCCTCTAGTAGCCGATCCAGCTCAAACCAGCTACCCAATGAAATCCCGCCGCAATAGCCGGGCATGAAATTGCCGTAATTGTCAAAATGATTGTGCCAGGAGCGCAGAAATTCCGGCAGACAGGGGGTGCTAAAAAACCGTTTGGCCGGATAGCCGGGATAAAGGCCTTTCAGCTTTTCTGCCGCGCGCCCCATTAAAAACAGCTCAACCCTGGCGGATAAGGATTCTTCGCGGGTCAGATTTAGATATTCTTTAATAGAGAGTCTGCCGGTCACGCCCAGCTGTTTGAACAAATGATAGTATTCCAGCTGGTAGATCATCACATTTTGCCCGAACACCTCCTGACTGATCCGGATGCAGCGGTCGGTCCTTTCAAACGGGACATATTCGGCATAAAACGGATTGACCGAGATCATGATCCCTTTTAAGCCCTTTTCCTTAAGGGCCTGGAGGCGTTCGAAGGTCAGCTCGTCGCTCTTGCACCAGTAGCAATTGGTTTCAACAAAAGTGGACGGGATCCTGAGGGCTTCGGCAATCTCGACGGCCTCGAGCAGCAGCTTGAAGTTCAAAAAAGGCTCCCCGCCGGAAAAATGCAAGCCGTGGTTTAAGCTCATGTGCTGCGGGCCGTAAGGGCTGGGTTCGATCACTTCGGCCAGCTGCGGCAGATAGCGTTCGAGCTGCTCGACCGTGATCCAGTCTCCGGGCCATGAAGGCGCGCAGGCGTACATGCAATGCCGGCACTCGGCCGGGCATTTATAGGACAGCATCAGGCCGCCGGAGATGGGTTGCGGGATCTTCATCATTTTGATTCTTTCTAAAAATAAGGTTAAATAGTTAAATCGTTAATTAGTCAAATAGTTTTCATGGAATACATTCATGGACCAATTGACTGTTCGACTATTCGACCTTTTAA
>JASFIV010000346.1:0-4249 GCA_050122475.1 Desulfobacterales bacterium
TAAAAAAACCTTTTTATTTTTCCAAAAAGATGAATCAGTCATTCGTTTAATCCCAACTCTTCCAGGGCGGTTTGCCATTTTGCCAAAGATCTTCGAGATAATTTTTATCGCGTAAAGTATCCATGGCATACCAAAAGCCTGAATGCTTAAAAGCAAAAATTTGCTTATCTTTAGCGAGCTTTTCAAGAGGCTCCCGCTCCCAGTAGGTGCCGTCCCCATCGATATAATCAATTACTTTCGGTGAAAGTACGAAAAAACCACCATTAATCCACGATCGGTCACCCTTGGGCTTTTCTTTAAATTTAGTAATTTGATGGTCGCTAAGCTCAATTGCGCCAAAACGACCGGGAGGTTGCACGGCCGTCATCGTGGCAAATTTGCCATGGTTACGATGAAATTCAATGAGCGCCTTAATATTGATGTCGCTGAGTCCGTCGCCATATGTAAAACAAAAATCATCCTCGAGATATGGACGGATACGTTTGAGACGCCCGCCGGTCATGGTATTCATGCCGGTATCCAGTAGTGTGACGATCCATGGGTCGCAGTCATTTCGATGAACACGCATTTTATTTTTGCTCATATCGAAGGTGACATCTGACATATGTAGAAAGTAATTGGCAAAATACTCCTTGATGATATAGCCCTTGTAACCCAGACAGATAATAAATTCATTGATGCCGTAAAAGGCGTAAATTTTCATGATATGCCAGAGTATCGGCTTACCACCAATTTCAATCATTGGTTTGGGCTTCAAATGAGTTTCCTCGCTGATTCGAGTCCCATAACCTCCTGCGAGAATAACTGCCTTCATTACGATTTCTCCCTTGACAAACCTAAATTAAATTTCAGCCAATCGTATCCGGCTGATGTCTGTAAAATATCAATTCTTATTTTCTTACGCCCGTCGACTGTGCTCATTATTTATTGATTTCCCAGATCAAAACATGCGGGCGGTTTTTCAATTTAGGAAGAAGTTCATTGAATTCTTCCTGGCTCAATACAAGACTTCTGATTTTACGCTTTATATATCGTTCGGTTTTTCTGCTGAGATCGTTGAGATGGTAGTGGTCGATATCGCCTACAAGGATGATGTCGATGATGCCGGTGTCTTTGCCCTCGGCATAGTCGTCAATTAAATAGGCACTTTCAAGATTGCCCAGGCGTTCAATAATGCTATCGATGACCTGGTCGATTCCCATCACCTTGCTGACCATAGATTTGAGTTCTGGAAAAAGGGCATGACTGGTGTTGGCCTTGTAGAATACCTGCCGTCCGTTTCTTTCGGATTTAAGCAGGTCGGTTTTCTTCAGCTGATTGAGCTCTTCCCGAACGGCATTGGTCGACACATTAAACTCTTTAGCCAGCTCTCTTAAGTAGGACCGCGCTTTTGGATTGAAAAAGAAGCGCATCAGCAGCTTAACACGCGTTTTTGACGCGATAAGTCCTGTCAGAAGATTATCCAAAATCAACCTCTTTTTGAGTAGTTTTATTACTCATAATACGAAATATTAACTGATTTGTCAACTTATCATTTTTCTGCGAACTAAAAAATGTTGAATAATATTATATAAAATTGGTTACTTATACGCTATACTGTCTGAGATTGTGCAATATCTGTTCATGCAATGAAGGTCCTTGTAGAGGTGCATTATGATTTATGTATCGGGTTTTCAATTTAAAACTTGAGCAGAATTTGTTGTTATAAATGGAGGATTGTTAAACGAACCGAGACGATTAAAAGGGAAGGGCATAACATTCTGATAATATTTAAATTAGCTGCAGTAAAATATAAAGTTTTAGAAGTAGTAGTTAAACCACAGATAGGCATTATTAGGACTGCGGCTGCGGATATCGGTTCCCGGGATAACAAATCCGCCAAATTCGGAGCCGGGGTTACCATTATCCCCGTAAAAAATGTTGGCACCGATGCGCATATCCAGGTCCTGGGTTACATTCCATACGGCCCGCGGCTGCAGGATGCCGGATGGATCATGCATGTTGTTGATGCCGGTAAAATAGAGCGTAAAGAGCGGATGCAGTTCGACTTGAATTTCAGCGCTCATGTAGTGCTTTGAGAGCGCAAATAATTCTCCCCGGGCCAATCGCTCTGTAATATCGCGGTTAGAAAGGGCCCCTGGATAATCACTTTCACCCAAGCCGTTGTAATAGTATTCCAGTAGGCCGTAACAATTTTTTCCCCACCAGGTCCAGGAGTAGTCGATGTTGGCGATGCCTGACACGTAATTTTGCGTGTTTTGCCCTCGACCATCATCTAAAAAGGTTGCAGTTATATCCGCGCGCCAGGCAGCGCCTCCCCAGATGCCCGAGCTGCCTAAACCCACCACATAATCATCGTAGTGTCGCGTTGCCATTAAATCAAACTCGGTTGTACCGGCCGCAAAATGCAGCAGACCGGCCAGTGAATTGCGGTCGGCCTCCACATTGCTCGTATCCGGGTCGCGTCTGACCACATACAGAAGCTGCAGATCGAGATTGGCCGGTAGGGCAAACTGAGCGAGTGTCATGTCATCGCCGACTTTATAATCGCGTTGAATATCGGCAGGTGGGAATGGGTTAAACAAATCCATTGGATTGAATATCAATCCATTGCCCCAGGTGATGGACTGACGGCCGAGGCGAACCGTCCCCCAGGTGGGCTTGAGCGTTAGGTTTAAGCGGTCCAGGCGCTGCACCAAAACATAGCTATCTTTTTCTGTGATGGTGTGCGTTAAATCCATCAGGCGTCGATCATCTTTCAGCGGTGCGCCGACAAATAGTGAGCTGCCTTCAAAGTTGGGGAAAATGTCGCTCAGATCCTGTCTTTTTTCGCGTGCCTTGCCGCCTTCTAGAATGGCCTCATATTGGGTCTCAAGGTGACCCCAATCGGAAAGGAAAGTGTCATTGTTGATCCTCAAATTCGTATCCAGATTCAAATAAGTTCCGGTGCCAACCGGTTCAAAAACAGTGTTGTTGCGGGCAAAAGTGGCCGAACCAATGGCTTTTAAACGCCCGCCCCAGTGCATGTCAATTTGATCGAACCATGTATTCTGTGTGGGTTCGGAGGCTTGTTGAGCGATTTCTGCAGGGGGATGTTCAAGGGGTGATGCCCAAACCGGCTGATCGCAAAACTGTACTTCAAAAAGCACATTGATGACGAAAATAAAAATGAAGGAAATTGGGTTGGACAAAAGAGATCTGTGTCCGTCCGTGTGGGGCCTGCCGCGGCGAAGCCTCGTGCGAAGACGGGTCTGCGGTGAATTAATTCTTTGATTCATCATTTACCAACCGGCCATCCCTCAACTTTACCAGTCGCTGCGCGTATTCCATTACCATGCGGTCGTGGGTCGAAAAGATGAAGGTGATCTGTTTTTCGGCATTCATTTGTTTCATCATCTCCAGTAATCCCTGACCGGTTTTGGAATCCAGGTTGGCGGTGGGTTCATCGGCCAATACAATTGCAGGGTCAGAGACAATGGCCCGGGCAACGGCCACACGTTGCTGCTGGCCCCCGGATAGTTCTGCCGGTCGTCGATCATATTTACCGGCAAGCCCCACTTCATCGAGTATGGCTTTGGACTTGGATCTGCGAGTGGATACCGACAATCCTTGCAGTAGCATGACATACTCGACGTTTTCGATGGCCGACAGCACCGGGATCAGATTATACGCCTGAAATACAAATCCGATTTTATGCAACCGTAAATGGGCCAGCTGGGATTGGGACATGTTCTCATAGGCCGCGCCATCAACGATAATATTACCGGAATTAAAGCGGTCCAGACCGCCGATCATATTTAACAACGTGGTTTTACCGGATCCTGAAGGCCCTGCAACGGCCAGGAATTCTCCTTTGGCAATCTGTAGACTGACATCCCTTAATGCGTGAACCGTCACTTGGCCCTGCTCGTAAGTTTTATTGACTTCCTGACATTCAACTATTTTCATCGTATTCATCTCCCCAATTATTAAATATCGTAAAAATACGAAATTCGAATATCGAAATTCGAAACAATTTCAAAATCATAAATTCCAATGACCAAAATTTTGAATTTAGGTCATTTAATATTCGGATTTGTTTCGCAATTAGGATTTCGTGCTTCGAGTTTAGTATTTATGTGTGCGCGAGCGCTTGTACGGGCGTAAAACGTGAAGCCTTTATCGCGGGATAGAGACTCACCAGCAGACCCAACAACAGAACCGTTGAATTGGCGACGATTACATCCTTAAGCGCCACGGCCGGATAAAT
>JASFIV010000347.1:0-4233 GCA_050122475.1 Desulfobacterales bacterium
CAATCACCGTTTTTATCAATGACGAAAAGGAAAACCGTTCCATTTTTTTGAGGATTTTCTGATTTTCCAGCGCCGATAATTCCAGCATCCGATCGACTATCTGCTGAATGCGGTTGGCCTCATGGCGAATGTTGGTCAAAAACCGCGCCCGCTGGTCGGGCGGCATGTTTTCTTCCAGCAATTCGGCCGCCCCGCGGATGGCAGAGAGCGGACTTTTAACTTCATGGGTGAGTTTTTGAACATACTGCTCCACATATTTTTTGCCTTCCAGGGTTTCCTGCATTTTTGCAAACGCATGGCCCATTTCACCGATTTCGCTGCGATCCAGTCTGGGAAACTCCACCCGCTTGCCCTGGCGGATATCATCGGCATAGCGTGTTAGGCGTTTGATCGGTCGCGTCACCCACAGGGAAACTAAATAACTTAACAATACCGCCACCACGGCAGCCAGCAGGCCGACTTTAAAAATTTGCGGCTTGGCGCTTTTTAAAAACGTATTGATATTGGTGGTCGGCTTGGCAACGGTTAATACACCGGCAATGTTTCCATTGACCTGCACCGGTGCGCCGACATACAGCACCTTTGAGGACCGGTCTTTGGGATCTTCCGCGGTGGTTCGCGCCCCATACTTTCCCTGCAATGTCAGATGAACATCTCGCCAGTTGCTGTAGTCGGCACCGACATTTTGTTTATTTTGTGAATCAAAAATAACCGTGCCGGTTGCATCGGTAATGTAAATCCGCATGTCCACATCGGTTTTGACCAGATTATAGATTTTTACGGATAAGGGCAGTGAGCCGGCAGATTCGAAAGCCTGATACCATTTTTCAAGATCAAATTGGCCGGTTTCCATTTCGCGCCCGATCATAGCGGCCAGAATATTGGCCTGGTCCACCAGTGGTTCTTCAACACCCTCGAGATAACGGGAGCGCAAATTGCCCAGTACCCAGTTGATCGGATATGAAAAACAAATGACAAATATGATAAAGTAACAGAAAAAAATGCGGGTTCCCAGTCTCATAAATCCTCTTTTAGCGCGTAGCCGACACCCCGGTGAGTGATAATGGGATCGATTTCTGGCTGGATAGCTTTCAGTTTGGCCCGAATATTTTTAACATGGGCATCGACGGTTCGATCCATGCTGGCTTCCGGTTCGTCCCAGGCCAGTTCCATCAGGTGATCGCGCGTAAATACATGTCCGGGACGACGAACAAGGACTTTGAGTAGATTGTATTCATAGCGAGAAAGATCCAGGGCCGTCTTGAAATAATATATCTGGCGTCTGGATGCATCGATTTGAAAGGCTTGATTTGAAGGCGGATCGGTTGCTGGCTGCCGGGTGCGCCGTAGAACGGCCTTAATACGGGCGTTCAGTTCTCTGGGGCTGAAAGGTTTGACGACATAATCATCGGCGCCGATCTCCAAACCCACCACGCGGTCAATCTCTTCCGAGCGCGCAGTCAGAAAAATAATCGGCAGGTTGTGTATTTTGCGGATCTGCTTGCACAGTTCCAGTCCGTTGATATCCGGCAGCCCGATATCCAGGATAATCAGGTCAATCGCCTCTTGATCCAAAAAAGGCATCACCGGTCGACCAGAAGGCAGACAATGGGTCGCAAATCCATCGGTTTCCAGCGCATACTGGATGGTTTCGGCAATGGCCGGTTCATCCTCGACGATGAGAATCTTTGGTTTAATGTTTTCCATAGACTTTTTTACCTGCTACACGTTTTATCGGGTTGCCCAGTCGCCACCACCCCAGCTGGAATAAAAAAACAGCCGCCAGAACAATGAGGCACCCGATAACCACCATACCGCTGTGCTCAACAAACCGCGCTCCGTTGCCACGCGCCGCCCCGTTTAGCAGCGGAACCACCAGCGTAATCAGGCTATACCAGAAAAGGGGGACCAGCCCGGCCAGCGCCAAGCTATAAGCGGAGCCGGGTTTGAAAAACACCGTGGGTCTGCTTTTTTGTCCGGCGGCCGCCAATGCCCTGCGGCGGTAGCCGTCTATCCCCTTTTTAATTATCCTATAAAACAGGTACAAAAAAAAGAAATAAATCACGGTGCCTTCCAGGCGATGAACACGCTCGGGTGTGATCAGGGCTGAATACATATCCACATCATATAAATAAATAGCTAAAATAATTCGCAGAGCGTTTACCACAAGTGTCAGCAGATAGGCCGCGATGAGGCCGGCTGCCAGCCAGAAGGTCTTTGACCGCAGGGGTCTAATTACAGGAATGCCGCAAAAAACCGCCATGCAAAAAGCGATAATGAAAAAATTTACACCGGCGCAGGCCGGGGCTATAATGACCCGGTGCTCATTATTGACATACCCGGTATGGGCTTCTTTATCAAAATCGATACCGCTGAGTTGTTCAACCAGGACCGCAGTCGGACCTAAAATCCAGACAAGGTCGTCGCTGCGGGCCTGGCTGTAGTGATATTTAAGACCAAAGGCCACCAGCAGAGTCAGCAGCAAAAAGATCCAGTTGCCCCGAACAAATATCTTGCCTTGCCTTAGCTTTGCCTGCTTCATTTTCATGGCTTAGCGACTCCCCGGTATCAGCCGTTTGGTCTTGTGGTTTTTATAAAGGAACATCCATGCCAGCACCAGTGCGGCAATGGCCAACAACACGGCCATCTCGGGTTCCGGAACCGATGAGACCGAACCGCCCACCGCCAGGTTGGAAACATGCAACGGCAGGGGCAGCGGCTGATCCACATCTTCACTGTTGCCTTCAGGGTTGTGAATCACATCATTGACTGCAATAAATGAAGTATGGGCGGTCAACAGATTGTAGGTCAGTCCCAGGCTGGTAATCTCGGCCCTGTTTTCCGGATTTGCCTGATTGGGATTAAAATCAGACAAACGCGCGATGCGCGACCGGGCCCACAGGTAACGCAATGGACGGTTGGTCTCACTGGGCTGCGTCTGGGCCGCATCAAAAGTTTGGGCATAAGATCCGGTACCGCCGGTTCCGCTGATCTCGATGCGGCCATCAGCGGCACCCCGCCATTTGCCGAAAACGATCAGCGGGCGATCGGCAAAAAGATCGGGGATGCTGGAGGGTTCAACGTCATAGGTTTCAAAACCGTCATAGGTGACTGCAATATTGGTGAGTACCGGAGACTGAATATAATCGCGAAACTTGCGCGCAATCACCGGGGCTTCGGCAGGTTTGGTCACCACAAAAGGCTCACCCAGACCGGCCTTGGCCATCCCCTCGATGAGATAGCGGTTCACACTGCTGCCGATGCCGAATGCAAATACGTTGGTGCGGTTCAGATTAGCGGCAATCTCCTCAAAAACATCCCGCTCGGCTCCGATATACCCGTCGGTGACAATAATCATGGTTCTTGAAAAGGCTTCATCCTGCGGCAAATCAAAGCCTTTTTGCAATGCGGACAGAAGCCGGGTTCCGCCGCCGCCCTGCTGTTTGTCGATATGTCGAATGGCCTGACTGATATTTTCAGCGCTGGCCGGCACCGAAGCGGACGCCATCAACCGTGAGCCGCCCGCAAAAAGAATCACGTTGAACCGATCGGTTGGCCGCAAGTCACCGATCAGATCTTTGAGCAGCTTTTTGGAGGTGTTGAGTGGAAAGCCGTTCATGGATCCGGAAACATCGACCACAAAAATATATTCCCGTGGCGGGATGTCTTCCGGTTGAACCCGCTCGGGGGGCTGCACCATCATCAAAAAGAAATTTTCATCACCGCCTTCAAACAGCATCAATCCTGACTGGATTTCTTTGCCGGCCAGTCGGAATTTTAAAATAAAATCGCGATCCCCGCCAAACTCGGCCGTGTCCTTCAGGGAAACGGCAGCCATCGATTCACTTTCCCACTGGGTATCGGTTTCATGCGAGGTGCAAAGTATTTCCTGGAGGGCCATGCCGGCTGAAATCGTCACGCCGATGTTAAACCGGGTCTGTGGCTCGCTGCCCTGCTCAAGATACGGACTTTTTATCCATCGATCGGTCTCGGGTGCGTCTGCCTCGGCCTGTTCCGAAAAGCGGGGACCCACCACCGTGGGATAGACGAATTCATAGGTTCCGTCGGTCGGTACGAGCAGTTCGGTGTAATGCAGCTCGATGTAAATGGGCTCTCCCGGCATGATATTGGCAACATTCATACTGAATACATTGGGACGCTGTTGCTTCAGCAATGAGGCGTTTTTTCCTTCATTTTTGGCCTCATCAAATTCTTTCTGCGCGGTTTTACGCT
>JASFIV010000348.1:0-4204 GCA_050122475.1 Desulfobacterales bacterium
TAAAGGTCCGATTTCCAACCATTTGTTGACAAAAACAGCCAGCCTATTTTATATGAAACCATTTTGCATTTATGACGAAATAAAACGAAACCGTTAACCACAAAGACACGAAGAACACAAAAAATAAAATCAACAATTATTAATCCTTCGTGAACTTCCTGGCCTTCGTGGTGAACACCAGCAGCAGATACAACCACGAAGTACACTAAGAACACGAAGGACGTAAAGTTTTAAAAGCATCTCTGATTTTCTTCGCAATTTTGGTGATCTTCGTGGATTTCGATCGGTTGCTCAAGAGGGCAGCGGTTATTTCGGGCCGGCATTTTAGGCTGCCCGTTTGACGGAAAGCATGGATGGCACGCAATTCGACTTATAACATCTTGATGTACTCTCACGACACTTACGGACTGGGCCATATTCGCCGTACGATGGCGATTGCCGCCCATCTGCTGAGGCCCCGCGTCAATATACTCATTTTGACCGGCTCTCCGATCGCCGGTCGTTTTTCGTTTCCCGAACAAATCGATTTTGTGCGCATCCCGGGGATGATCAAAAAAACCAACGATGAGTATCTGCCGCTGTCGATTAAAATCAATGCCAGGCACGCGCTGGATATTCGCAAAAATATCATTACCGCGACTGCTAAAACCTTTCAGCCACAGCTTTTCATTGTTGACAAAGAACCGCTTGGCCTGCGCAAAGAGGTGCTACCGACCCTTAAGTGGCTGCAGCGTTCGCGTCCCGATACCCGGGCCATTTTGGGCCTCAGGGATATCATGGATGATGCGGCCACGGTTAAAAAAGATTGGCAGGAAAAGGGCGTTTATGAAATCCTGCAGAACCTGTATTCGGAAATCTGGGTATACGGCAACCGCGAGTTTTATGATCCCATTAAAGAATACGATATCGCCGAATCGATCAGTCAAAAAATGTACTTTACCGGATATATTCCACGCAAGATGCCCGGTCCGGAGGCGGTGCGAAATATTCGCAAGGAGCTTGGTGTCAAACCCGAGGAAAAGCTGGTGGTGGTCACCACCGGCGGTGGTGGCGACGGCTATCTTGTGATGCGCAACTATGTGAATATGCTTGAATCTGCTGCGAAACCGCTGCCTTTCAAAAGCGTGCTAATCACCGGTCCATTTATGCCCAAAAACAAACGCCGTAAAATCTTTAAACGGGCCCGGAAACTCGGTGTGCGGGGCTATCATTTCTATCGGCAAATGGAAAAAATATTTGCGGCAGCCGATCTGGCTGTCTGTATGGGGGGCTACAATACACTCTGTGAAATTTTAAACCAGGGGACGCCCAGCCTGGTTATTCCCCGTGAAACGCCGCGCAAAGAACAACTGATTCGGGCCCAGGCTTTTAAACGATATAACCTGGTGGACTTTATCCCGTGGGCTGAATTAGAACCGAATATCTTGCAGGACAAAATATTATCATTCCTGGAAAATTCCGAGCCCTATTTGGAGGCCATATCACAGTTCCGCTTTACCGGAATCGAAACCATGCAGCAACGCATTCATGACTTCAGGTCCAAACGATCATGAACAGTTCCCACCAACGCCATCTGGGGATGATCCTAAAGGGTTATCCCCGCATTTCAGAAACCTTTATTTCCAATGAAATTCTGTTGCTTGAGCAAATCGGGTTTCCGATCCATCTGTTTTCGATGCGCCAGCCCCGGGAAAACTTCACCCATCAAAGCGTTACTCATATCCGGGCAGGGGTCGACTATTTACCTGAAACTCTGCTACGCCCCCTGCCACGTCTGATGGTCCATAATTGTCTGCTGGCCGCCCAGCGGCCTGCCGTTTATGCCCGCGCATTGAAAAAAGCAATGCAACGGTTTTTACGGACGCGAAAGTCGGCCACCCTCAAGCATCTTTTCCAGGCCGGGTATTTGGTGCGATGCCTTTTGCCCGCCCACCCCAGTCTGCATTTGCATGCGCATTTTGCTCATTCTCCTGCATCGGTGGCCATGTTTGCAAGTATTCTCAGTGGGTTACCATTTAGTTTTACAGCCCATGCCAAAGATATTTATACCTCGGACCCCAGACAGCTGAGAGAAAAAATGGCGCTGGCCAAATTTGTGGTCACCTGCACCGAATACAACCGCCGCTACTTAAAAACACTGGTTAATGACACCCAGCGCCCTATATATCGTGTTTACCATGGTATCGATACCGAACTGTTTTCTCAGATAGCCGGTCATTCTGCAAAAGCGAAAAAGCCCTTTCAACTTCTGACCGTGGCACGTTTGATTGCCAAAAAGGGGTTGCCGACAGTTTATCGAGCCCTGAAGATTTTAAAGGATAAAGGGATTGATTTTGAGCATACCCTCATCGGTGATGGTGAAGAGCGCCCCAAAATTTTGGCCCTCATAAAAGAGCTAGATCTGGCTGCTCATGCCCGTTGGTTCGGCACCCAGCCCCATGAGGTGGTTCAGCAGCATTATCAACAGGCGCATCTTTTTGTGCTGGGCTGTGAAGTGGCACCCAATGGTGATCGAGATGGAATTCCCAATGTCCTTTTTGAAAGTATGGCCATGGGGGTGCCGGTGGTGGCCACAAATGTATCGGCCATCCCCGAACTTGTGGAGTCAGGAACAACGGGTTTGCTGGTTGATCCCGGGTCTCCCCCTAAAATGGCTGAGGCCATGCTGCGAATGCTGACCGATGCTGATTTCAGAAACAGAATTATACCTGCAGCCCAACAACGGGTGGTTCGCGATTTTGATAACCGCTCCCTGATTCAGGATTTAGCCGCCGTTTATCGTAAAGAAATCAGCGCGTTTCATCACCTGGGGAACACTGAGCCGCCGGAATCGCCACAGCTCAATTAAGTCGACATTTTTAGACCCTCTTGCGTCCAGTATTTGTGACATGCCCGACCTGTGCGCTATGCTGTTAACCGATTGACGAATCAATAAACCATGGCTTGACATATAAGTCTTCGATTTCTATACTTTTTGAAATAGACTGGTTTGGCCGACCGATGACGAATGCTGAACTTGCCTGCGCTGAAGAGTTGGATTCGATGGGAGGATAAATGAGGATTCTATCGCTATTTTATGGACATGATGCCAACTGTGCCCTGCTGGAAGATGGGGAACCGGTCGTTGTTTTAGAAAAAGAACGAATAACCCGGATAAAACACGACCAGGGGGTCATGGATCTGGAACCGATCCTGGAAACGTACGGCTGGGCGCCCGACAGCATCGATATCATCGTGATTTGCCCTCGTGTCAGACCCACCTTAGAGGGGCGGCATTACCAGTGGGACCTTAAGGGAAAAACCTATGAGGCCAATCCTGAGTATCTCAAAGATGGCTGGGTAGGGCCGGTCGAATACCGTTACAGCCAACATCGTATCCGATTGTTTGGCCGTTGGTATGATGGCTATGCCGTGGATCATCACCTGGCCCACGTGGCCGGCGCTTTATTTAGCGCCCCGTTTGAAGAGGCCTGTCTTCTGACTGCAGACGGGGGTGGTGACTTTAAAATGTGTGCCCTGGCCTATGGCAGCGGCAACAAGATCCCCCAGATCGAATACGGCTGGGGCTATGAAGGTGTCGGTCGCCTGCAGCTCAACATCGGCCGGACATGGGCATCCATCGGTGAATATAATTTTGGAATGAAACGCCTGGAGGGTGCCGGCAAACTGATGGGCCTTGCCAGCTATGGAACCCCGCGACAAGAGATCATTGACATCCTAAGGCAGCAGATTTTGTATCATCCGTTTTCACCGTATCCAAGGGATGAATCCGGTGAAATGGGGGTCGTGCAACTTGATCCCAAAAGCCAATTTGCACAGGACCTGTGCGCATCTTTACAGGCGCTGACCACCGAATTTTACCTGGAGGCCGCCGCCCGCGTAAAATCCTGGCAACCTTCCAAGCACCTGATCTTAACGGGAGGGTGCTCGATGAATTGCATTGCCAATACCGCCGTTCATCAAAGCGGGCTGTTTGAAGATACCTGGGTGCCGGCTCAGCCCCACGACGGCGGTATCGGTCTGGGGCAGGCCTTGTTTGTCTGGCACCATGTTCTGAATCGCCCCCGGGTGCCGAAAGCATGGAGCCCTTATTTGGGAACCGATGTCGGCGATCTACACTTCGATGTGATCCCGGATATCATTCGATTTCTGGAAGAGGGAAAAAGCGTCGGTCTATGTTATGGGCGTGCCGAATCGGGGCCGC
>JASFIV010000349.1:0-4171 GCA_050122475.1 Desulfobacterales bacterium
TGTTTTTGGATGAAAATTTTCAATAAAAAACGGTCTAGGCAATTTCACCTAAACCGTTTATTTTAAATGGTGCCCGGGGCCGGAATTGAACCGGCACGGCACTTAGTACCGAGGGATTTTAAGTCCCTTGCGTCTACCATTTCCGCCACCCGGGCATGAATGGTTTCAAGGTCTGATACCTGAAAAGAGGCGGGTTTTCAAGATTTAATTGAGCGTAAGCGCTCAATTAAAAGTTAATCGTTATTTGTTATTCGTTATTAGAAATTGATGATCGAGGACAAATTGAGCGGCTTTCTTTTCCGCCTAAATACGGGGTTGATAATCGCAAATTGATCTTTTTGTAAAATTGGAAATTTTATTTTACAAGTGCGGCGCTAGCGCGTGCTGGGGATCAGTGAATGTAAAACCTTTTTCATTAAACAGCTTCAAACAGGCATTGACCACCTGTTCATCGTACAGTTTTTCCCTGCCGTTAAAAATTTCTTCCAGCGCTTTGTCCAGCCCGATGGAGGGCCGATACGGCCGGTGCGAAGCCATGGTTTCAACCACATCGGAAACGCCTACGATGCGTGCTTCAAGCAAAATATCCTTTCCTCCGAGTCCATTCGGGTAGCCAGACCCGTCCATGCGTTCATGATGTTGTAACAGGATCTGGGCAATCGGCCAGGAGAATTCAATCCCTTTTAAAATTTCATATCCGACCGTTGCATGCGCCTGAATCATCTTCCTTTCGATATCTGTAAGCTGCACCGGCTTGCTGAGAATTTCGGCCGGAAGGGAGATTTTACCGATATCGTGAATAGAGGCGGCCATGTAAACACCCTCGACGTCTCCGGGTGTCATATTGATTTCTTCGGCAATGGCTTGCGCGAGCTCGGCCACCCGGGCTTGATGACCCGAGGTGTAAGGATCGCGCATTTCGACTGCCAGGGCCATGGCCTGAATCGTTCCGTCCATCACCTTTTTGATGTGATCCAGGCTGAGTTGCAGTTGCTGCTGCATGCCTTTGCGATCGGTAATATCCCTGAGCGAGGCAATATAAGCCTTTTGTCCATTCCACTCGGTTTCCATGACACGCATTTCAGCCACCATGGTTTTACCGTCGCCAACAGTTATATCAAGTTCGGTGGATTTTTCCGGGGGAATCAAGTGCTCAAAGGTTTGACCGACAAAATGCTCGGCTTTGGTTCCGAAAATAGATTCAGCAGCCGGATTCATGAACCGCACGATGGCGTTCTCGTCCAGAATTAAAATGCCGTCCGCATTGGCGTAGATCATACTGCTAAAATTTGTTTCGCTCGTGTGCAGTGCTTTTTCGGTTTCACGCCGGGTTTCGACTTCCTTGCGCAGCCGCCTGTTGGTTTTAACCAGCGCCTTTGTACGCTCTTCCACCAGGTTTTCCATATCCAGATGGAGCCTGCGCAGCTCTGACTCGGCCTGCCATTTGGCACTCAAAGCCGTTGCGAATTGGAGGATTTCCTGACGATGAAACGGCTTTTGCAGATATAATAATTTATCCGGCGTATCCTTTTGTTTGACCGACATCGCTGGATTGGATCGAATAAAGCCACTGACCAACACAATATTCGTATACGGATCCAGCTTGAGGATCTCTTGGGCCGTCCATTCCCCATCCGGGCCGGGTGGCATTTTTAAATCAAGGAAGATGACCGCATAGGACTGGTTAAATTCAAGGGAAAGCCGGACGGCTTCAACCGCCTCTTTCCCCTCGGAGCAGCAATCGAGATCAAATTCAACAGTTTGGTGGTCTCTTTTAGCGTCTGAATCCAGGATTTGCTCGTAGAGATCCAAAATGGCGGGATCATCGTCAACGGCCAGGATGCGATATGTTTGGGGGGGCATATCTGTCATGGTAACCAGGATATTCTGGCATCCTCGATATTGGGTGCTAGCTGATTGAAAAAAGCGTAATTATTATTAATAGCAAATATATGTATTAATTACAACACCTTTTACATTTGCTGAGCGTTTCAGATTATAAAAGGTACGATTATTTAATGGAATTTCATCTTATTTATTTTTATAATCTGAAACCCCAAAGGGCTTGCCGATCTTACCGCATCTACGGTGTTAGATGCCGTTCCGCATAGACAACTATAGCGAAACGACATCTGCCGTGTAGCTGCGGCAACCTCGACAAGCGCTCAGCAAATGTACCCATACTGAGCGTTTCAGATTATAAAAAGAATCTTTGTGCAATGGAATTCTATCTTATTTATTTATATAATCTGAAACCCCATTGGTCTTCGCCTTCAGCTACGCCCCGACAAGCAGGCGCTTGCCGACGGCTGCTTGTCAAAGATTATTTCATTTGTTAATAATTGAAAATTACATGAAAATGATTGCAAAATTCAGTTAACTATTTGACATGATTAAACCGACAGAACATCCCAGGCTGATTCTAGCCTCCAATTCTCCACGGCGACGTGATTTATTAACACAAGCGGGGCTCACGTTTACCGTTATTCCAAGTGAGATTGATGAACACAAAGTGACGATTTCTGGTCCTAATGCGTTCGTCAGGACCCTGGCCGAATCCAAAGCCATCAATATAGCGCAAAAGCATCCGTCCAGCTGGGTCATCGGGGCCGATACGATTGTCGTCATCGACAACCAGATTCTGGGCAAACCCGATTCGGCAGATGCTGCCAGAGATATGCTCAAGCGTTTAAGCGGTAATATCCACCAGGTGTTTACCGGTTATTGTGTCTGCTGCAAGCGCAAAGCGCGCCTTTTCACCGATGTGGTCAAGACAGACGTATGCTTTAAAAGCCTCAGCGATAAGGAGATCGAATGGTATCTGCAGACCGGTGAGCCATTTGATAAGGCCGGTGGTTACGGTATCCAGGGCATTGGATCTGTTTTGGTGAAAAGCATAAAGGGATCTTACACGAATGTGGTTGGTCTGCCGGTGTGTGAAGTTGTTGATGTTTTGATTAAGGAAGGCATCGTAGAATTAAGTCTCGAAGACCATTAATATTATGAAAAAGTGTATTATTTTATTTGACAGGAGCTACGCAATTGAGACAGCGGCTGGAAAAAATAAAAGCGCGTATACAACAGGCAGCTGAAGCCTGTGGACGGGATGCGGAATCCGTGCGACTCGTTGCGGTCAGCAAGACCGTTGCACCCGAAGCTGTTCGCGAAGCACTGGAAGCCGGGGTAACCGACCTGGGTGAAAACTATGTTCAAGAAGCGCGTGAAAAATTCAAGGCACTGGTTCAATACCCTGCTTCCTGGCACTTTATCGGCCATCTTCAATCCAACAAGGCCAAATATGCGGTCAGGCTCTTTGATTTGATTCATTCGGTGGATTCACTTAAACTGGCTCGTGAGCTCGACAAACAGGCCGCCAAAGTAGACAAAATTCAACAAATCCTGGTGCAGGTGAATACCAGCGGAGAGGAAACCAAATCCGGTATCGCCGCAGACGAAACCACCACATTGATCCAAGAAATCAGCCAGATGAAAAATCTGTCTGTTCAGGGCCTGATGACCATGCCGCCTTATTTCTACCAGCCCGAAAAAGTTCGTCCATTTTTTGCCGCTTTGCGCAAATTGCGGGATGAGATCGACAGTCGGCGCATACCCAATGTGTCCATGGCAGAGCTATCCATGGGAATGACCGGTGACTTTGAGGTGGCAATCCAGGAAGGTGCTACGCTGGTGCGAATAGGCACCGCCATTTTTGGAGAAAGAACATGAAAGTGCTTTTACACATCTGTTGCGCAAACTGTGCCATATATCCTATTAAAACCATGCGAGCGGATGGCATGGAAGTGATGGGGTTTTTTTACCCGCATAACATCCATCCGTATACCGAATGCGTCAAGCGTAAGGAAGCCCTTGAAACCTTTGCCGAACAGATGGAATTGAAGGTCATTTATCAAGACGGCTACGACCTGGAAGGCTTCATCCAGAATGTTGCCTTTCGGGAGTCAGAGCGCTGCAATTATTGCTATCATGACCGCTTGCGGTCAACCGCTCTGATCGCCAAACGCGGAAAATTTGAGGCCTACTCTTCAACCTTACTGTATAGTAAGAAGCAACAGCATGATCTGATCCGCTCGATGGGCGAATCCATCGGTAAATCGGTGGGCGTGCCGTTTTTATACCAGGATTTTCGGGCAGGCTGGAAGGAAGGTATTGA
>JASFIV010000350.1:0-4138 GCA_050122475.1 Desulfobacterales bacterium
TTGAAATTCTTAATTATAATTCATTCGTAAATCTCAAACGGTAGCGTCGAATTCCCGGAAGTCCAACATGGAGGTCGCATTATAAATGGTTGGTTCTCATTATCATCATCAAAGCACCTTTATATCTCGTCGGACAGTGTTTGGCAGCATTCAGGCATTGAAACCCATCTGGCTGCTTCTGATGGTGATAATGCTGGTTGCCTGCGCGACGCTGCCGGTACCGGAAGGCAAAACGCCCTCGTACGCCTATGACCCCCCTGCGGATAGTCGTCTGGCGGTTGTGACCCGTGATTTGATAACGAATGGGAAGCAAGAGCATTCGGGATTTTTTAAACTGTTCCGTAATGATGATGCCATGCACTGGCGTCTTTTGTTGGTTGATATGGCAGAAGAAACGTTGGATATGCAGTATTTTATCTGGAAAGCCGATGCCAGCGGGGACCTGCTTTTGGATCGTGTCATTAAGGCCGCCGACCGCGGTGTGCGGGTCCGCATTCTGATAGATGATATTTATATCATTGGCACCGACCGCACGGTGGCTGCACTCAGTCAGCATCCCAATATTGAGATTAGACTCTTTAATCCGATGGAACAAAGAACGACCTCGACATTGCTGTTCGTGTTGGAATACGTGGGCAGAATCAAGCAGCTCAACCATCGCATGCACAATAAATTGATCGCGGCCGACAACCGCTTTGCCATCGTCGGTGGCAGAAATATCGGCAATGAATACTTTGGCCTGAATCCGAAACACAATTTTACTGATTTTGATGTCGTGGCTTTTGGTGCGGTAGCCAAGAAAGTGTCCGCCTCCTTCGATCTATACTGGAACAATCAGTGGGCCTATCCGGGGGAGGCGTTGTTACAGAATTATAAAGACAGAGAACTTTTACCACAGCTTTTGGAAGAGCTGCAGGAGGAGCTGGAAAAAAGAAAGGCGAAACTGGTTGAGTTCCAGCAACGAAATCCAGATGAGAACGCCCTGATGGAAAGGCTTGAACAGAATATGAAAAGCGGTACTGCCAGCGTCATTTATGATGAACCGCTGGTTGGAGAAGACATACCGCCGAAGCAGTTAATTGAAACCTTGGGAGAGCTGACGGTCAACACCCAGCATGAGCTGCTGATCTCAACACCGTATTTCATTCCCCATGAGGATTTTTACAATGATGTACCGGCTAAGATTTCAAGGGGGGTCCGCGTCGTGGTTTTGACCAACTCACTGGGAGCCACAAATCACCCTATTGTGCACAGCGGGTATAAAAAGCATCGCAAAAGAGTGCTTGAAATGGGGGTAGAGCTTTTTGAGATGCGACATGATGCCTCTGCCAGGGGAAAATTTGATACCCCGCCGGTGCAATCAAAAGCTTTCGGCCTGCACGCTAAATACATGGTTATCGATCGCCGGTTTGTTTTCGTCGGATCGTTGAATTTGGATCCGCGTTCCATTTACCTGAACACCGAAATGGGAATGATCATCGATAGCGTTAAATTGTCCCAGGCCGTTGCTGAGGAATTCGAAGAAGAAATGAAGCCTGAAAACTCCTGGCAGGTGCTGCTGGATGATAAAGGCCGTTTGTACTGGAAAGCGGGTGATACGATCTCTCGCAGAGAACCGGCCCGCAATGCCTGGCAGTTCTTACAAGCCTGGTTTTTTGGATTGTTTGATCTCGATGACCAACTATAACCTGGGTTTTGCATGAAAATTAATGAGAAACTCTGCATACCGTAAATGGCAGTAACTCAAGTAAGTTACCGAATCACCGCATTAATCAGGTATAAGTGGATGATCGCCATTTTATCTCATTAATTTTCACCCCTTGGGCGAGCCGGAGACTTCCATCTGCTGCGTTATTCAGAGCGAAGCATAGTTGACTATAGCTTCGCCCTGAAATGCCTTGCATATGAAAACCTCCGACCCGTGCAAAAACCAGGTACTAACGGAATTTTGCATGAAAATGAAACGTTTGATTGTTCTACTTTACGTTTTTTTCTTACCCACTTTTGGCTGTGTCAGCATACCGGACACCTCAACGGTGGAAGACCGGCCACAAAAATTCGATTTGCTGCCCACCGACAATTTATGCCATCCGGAGTTGGTGTACTCGCACCAAATCCCATCACCGGCAGTGGCAAAAGGCATTGATCCTTCCGGTTTCAGCTTGTTGAGTTGGAACATTCAAAAAGAAAATCGCAAGGGTTGGGACACAGATCTTGCACGCTTTTCACAAAATGCGGATATTGTGATCATTCAAGAGGCCTATTTAACGGAAGACCTCAGACGGTTGTTGCTCCGCAGACCCTATTACTGGCATCTGGTGACCGCCTTCGAATATCAGGAGGTTAAGGCCGGGGTGTTGACGGCGGCGACCATCGAGCCGGATTTCATCTGCCCGCTGAGAATGACGGAACCCTTGATCCGTTTCCCGAAAAGCATATTGATTACGCGCTATCCGCTGACCGATACGCCTTACTCCCTGATGATCGCCAACATTCACCTGATTAATTTTACGCCGCACATAACCACATATGGGCATCAGGTGCGCCAATTGACCGAAATTCTGGTGAATCATCAGGGTCCTATGATCTTAGCGGGAGATTTTAACACCTGGAGCGAGGAACGCTTGGCAATCATCGAGGAGGTGGCAGCTCGTCTGTCGCTAGTGCCTGCCACTTTCAAGACAGATCGGGCCCGCAAAGTATTCGGCTACACTGTGGATCGTGTGTATTATCGTGGCCTGACGCTGCAAGAAGCGTCGGTAATCGAAGTAAACTCTTCGGATCATAATCCGCTGTGGGTCAGGTTTAAGTTAAAGGATGGCGGCTGATCTTGGGCTGATTTTATTCTGATTTCTGTTGATTTCCTCCAGGCTTTGCGAGCATTTCGGAGGGGTCTTTCATAATCTGCTGCACCTGGCTATCGGATAGCAGAAAAGGGTAGTCGCTGCCGGTTGATGTCGCAGGATATTCTTCAGCATCTTTTTCAAGCTTGGCAAAGATATCCAGCTGATGTTCCTGGATCCCATTTAATCTCACCGTGTAGATCGGCTCTGTAAATGCATCCTTGTTGCGGTCATTGATATAACCGCTGCATTTGAGACTGCCCAGAGTGGTCAGCAGGCGGTTGAGATTCTGATCGTTGACTTTTTTTCCGGTGCGGTCATGCCATTCAAATTTTGCGGTAGCCGGCGGGGCCGTTTCCGGCTTTTCGGGCTGCGACGCGGCCGGCTCGACCGAGACCTCATTGCGGACAAATTCTACATTTGTCTGCTCTTTTGTAATATGAACTGCCTGAATGTCGCCGGCCTTAAAGGATAAAACAGCGCGGTCGCGCAGGCTGTCGAGGGTCTGTTCAAATTGACTGCGAAAATTATCATTGGCGTGATATACGCGACTGTCATCGGCTAATTTGACAAAGGTGTGCCGAAATGAAGGCGCAGCCTTTCCAATAGCCAGATCTCGCATGAGCGCATCTTCTTGCCAGGCTCTGGCATTGATGCGCTTGGCCGGATGCAAATCATAGCGCTGGTAATCTTTTGACTCTGAAACCAGAGCTGCCAGGGAGAGGGTTTCGAAGACGGCGAGCATTCGGTCGACCTTGCTGGTGTCGGCCAGATATTCCTTGGGCTCAAGATACCACTGATTGTCTCTCTTGTTTAATATAATCGCATCTCCCTCTTTTGAAATTTCAATCTTCGTAATGTTGCCGCGATCCAGACCGGTCAATTGCGGCAGCTGGTAATGGGTGCGATCGGAGCTGCGCATAAACAGATAAACGCATAGGCCGATAATGATCAGAAGAAGGATGATGTATTCTTTCTTTATCTTCATTTTATCGTTTTCCATTCGCCAATTGAAAGATTCTACACTTTGGTTTCTTCTGGAAGATTTCAGGTTTCTGTCCTTCGCCGCTGGCTGCTCGCTGCTGGCTACTGGCTAAAAACTTGCGAGCGTTGACAAACAGCCAGCTGCCAGCAGCCAATGATCTTTGACCTATGAACCCTGAACCTTTGAACCCTTCCATGAGAAGGCAAAGTCAAGAGTCCAGTTCACGGACAACCTTTTTTTTACGAGCCCTGACCGTCACGCTTCCATTCGCACTTTCGTTGAGGGCTTGCCAGCGCCCGGGTGCATGTTA
>JASFIV010000351.1:0-4129 GCA_050122475.1 Desulfobacterales bacterium
ACAATTTCGTCCAGTATGGGTAAGAGTCGGTTTTCAAATTTCGGCGACATCGGCATCGTTGGTTCATCCTTTCAGCTATAGTTAAATAGTCAAGTGGTTGATTCGTTAAGTAGTTTAAAATGATATAAATCCTTTGACTATCTGACCATTCAACTAATCAACTATTTAACCAACTTACTGTGCAAAGCTAATGCGATTTTTAGGTAAGTGCCTGCTTGATTCTATGCATCGCCAGTTGGACGTTGTCGGCATCGTTAAAGGCGCTGAGGCGGATGAAGCCTTCGCCGCAGCGTCCAAATCCGGCACCCGGGGTGCACACCACGCCGGCTTTTTCAAGTAGCAGATCGAAAAAGGCCCAGGAATCGGTTTCACCGTAGATCCAGATGTAAGGGGAGTTTTCACCGCCCACGCATTCATAGCCCAGGGCCTCCATTTCTTTGCGAATCAGGGCGGCGTTTTTAAGATAATAATCAATTAAGGCTTTGGCCTGTTTGCGGCCCGTGTCACTATAGATCGCCTCGGCGGCTCGCTGGACCGGATAGGATACGGCGTTGAACTTGGTGGACTGGCGCCGGAACCACAGATCATGGACTGGCTGGGCCTCGCCGCTTTCGGTGTAAGCTTTGCAGGACTTCGGCACCACGGTGAATGCGCAGCGGGTTCCGGTGAATCCGGCCGTTTTGGAAAAGCTTCTGAATTCAATGGCCACCTCCCGCGCTCCGTCAATCTCAAAAATCGATTTGGGCAGATCCGCATTCTGAATGAACGACTCATAGGCCGCATCGAATAGGATCAATGCCCGGTTCTCATGGGCAAAATCCACCCAGGCTTGAAGTTGCGATTTTGTGATGGTCGCCCCCGTAGGGTTGTTGGGGAAACACAGGTAAATCAGATCGACGTTTTGCGTCGGCAACGCAGGGATAAAGCCGTTTTGCCGGGTGCTTTCCAGGTAGGTGATGCCGTCGTAGCGGCCTTTTTTATGAGATCCGGTGCGGCCGGCCATAACGTTGGTATCCAGATAGACCGGATAAACCGGATCCGGAATGGCAATGTGGATATCAGTGGCGAAAATTTCCTGGATGTTGCCGGTATCACATTTGGCGCCGTCGCTGACAAATATTTCCTGAGCAGAAATATCAGCTCCCCGCTCCTGATAGTCGACCTCGGCGATCTTTTCGCGCAAGAATTCATACCCCTGTTCGGGTCCGTAGCCCCGGAAGGTGGCTGCAGCGCCCATTTCATCAACAGCCCGGTGAAAGGCCTCGATGCAGGCTTGCGGCAGAGGCCGGGTCACATCGCCGATACCCAGTTTAATGACTTCTTTGTCCGGGTTCTGTGCTTGAAATTCATCGGTCCGTCGTCGGATTTCCGAAAAAAGATACGACGCCTGCAGCTTCAAATAATTTTCGTTAATTCGAATCATTTATCACCTCTCATCTGTTATTCCAGTGACTAAACATCAACATTTTTTGTCCCTTTGTTAATTTCGCGATCTTCGTGTTCTTCGTGGTAGAATCCACAGGTCTCTATAACCACGAAGGTCACGAAGAGCACAAAGAATAATATTTTAAACAAAAACCCATTTGGCGTCCTTGCTTGCCCGGTAAGTCCGGAAGATCTTACCGGGGCGCCTTTGTGTGATTAAATTCAAAGAATCAGTGCTAATCAATACGATCAATCGGAATCCGGGCTGTTTCCTTATAGGTCGACAAAACAATGGCCGTCCGGGTGGACTGCACCCCTTCGATGGTGGCAATTTTATCGCGAATCAGCCCGCTGAGCGCTTCGGTATCGGCAGCCCGTATTTTGACCAAAAAGGCGTCTTCGCCGGCCACGTAATGCACCTCCTGCACCTCCGGCAATTTTGAAAGCGTTTGGCCGACTTTGATTTCGGCATCGAGTTTTTTCAATTTGACGCTCACAAAAGCTACCAGACTTTTGGCAAAGCGTTTGGGATTCAGCCTGACCTCATAGCCATCGATGAAGCCCTGTTTTTCCAGCTTGCGGATACGCTCCAGCACGGCCGATGGCGCCATGCCCACCTGGCGGGCTACCTCAACATTGGGAATCCGGGCTTTTTGCTGTAATATTTTCAGTATTTTCAGGCTAACATCGTCAATCATTCTTTATTTATCCTTTATTTCAGATAATTATTCACTTAATAGATGTTTGTCAAGAATTTTTTTCGGAATCTTTTCAGACAACTGGCTGCTGGCCGCTGGCGGCTGGCTACTGGCTACTGGCTGCTCGAAACGCGCAACACGGAACGCGGGACCTATGAACCCATGGTTTTTTTGAGCAGCTTGCGCACCTGCGTCAGAGACCGGGTGTTGAGCACATCCTTTTTTTCCAGCCAGCCGCGCCGGGCCTGACCGATCCCAAATTCCAGGTCGTTGTATGCGTCGATGCTGTGTGCATCGGAGTTAATCGATACCAGAACGCCTTGTTCTTTGGCCATTTGACAATAAATATCGGTCAGATCCAGGCGCTTGGGATTGGCATTCAGTTCCAAAAAGCAGCCGCGCTCGCTGGCTTTATGAATGATGCGCGTCAGATCGACCTGATAGGGATCCCGCTGATTGATTTTGCGGCCGGTGGGATGGGCCAGCATGCTAAAATAAGGCTGGTCCATGGCGCGTAGAATGCGCTCGGTCTGTTTCTCGAGGGACAAATTGAAATGGCTGTGAACCGTTCCCACCACCAGATCCAGCCGCGATAGTTCAGCATCTGATAGATCCAGGGAGCCGTCTTTTAGGATCTCGACTTCGAGGCCCTTTAGAATATGGAAGCCCTTCAGGCGATCGTTGAGTCGCTCGATCTCATCGATTTGTTGCCTCAAACGCTTTGGGTCCAGGCCGCCGGCTACCTTGAGCCGGCCCGAATGTTCGGTAACGGCGATATATTTTAGCCCCTGCTGTTTGGCCGCCCGCACCATTTCTTCAAGACTGTTGTGCCCGTCGCTGGCCGCAGTGTGAATGTGCAAATCCCCTTTGAGGTCTTTGCGTTCGATCAAATTTGGCAGCCGGTTTTCGGCGGCGGCCTCGATTTCGCCGCGATTTTCCCTGAGCTCCGGTGGAATCAGGGGCAGATCCAGGGCCTGGTAAACAGATGCCTCGGTGCGGCCGGCCACCTGTTTTTCAAACCGAAAGACGCCGTATTCATTTATTTTCAAGCCCCGCTGCTGCCCCAGACGCCGGATGGCGATATTGTGGTCTTTGCTGCCGGTAAAATACTGCAGGGCAGCGCCGAAGCTGGCGGGCTCCACCAATCGAACGTCCACCTGCAAACCGGATCTTAACATCACGCTGGCCTTGGTTGTGCCGCCGGCCAAAACCTTGTCGATGGCCTCAAATTCCAGAAAGCGCCGCATGACCGGACTGTTTTTACGGGCTGTGACCAGAAGGTCTAGATCACCGACGGTTTCACGCGAGCGCCGGTAACTGCCGGCCGCCGCAACCGTGTTGACGCCGGATTGTTTATTTAAAAAATCGATGAGGCTCTCAACGATGGGCTTGACCGTTGACAGTTTAAAGCGTTTTTCTTTTTGCGCCTGGGATTCAACGGCCTCTAAAATGGCTTTTTCCGTTTTGGGGCCAAACCCCTCCAGCGCACTGATGCGCCCTTTGCGGGCCGCCGTTGACAGCTGCGTCAGGTTTTTGATGTTGAGTTTCCGGTATAAAATCCGCACCCGCTTGGGGCCCAGGTTGGGAAGCTTTAACATCTCAATCACTGTTTGGGGAATGCGCTTTTGCAGCTTGATTAGCGCTTGGGCTGTACCGGTTTCCAGGATCTCGTGGATTTTGGCGGCCAAATCTTTGCCGATGCCCGGCAGTCGCGTCAGATCCTCGCCGGCCGCCACCATCTCTTGCAGTTCTGTCCCCAGGCCATTAACCGTGTGCGCCCCATTGCGATAGGCCCGGATGCGAAACGGATTTTCCCCCTCGATCTCCAGGTAATCGGCAATCTGATCAAAAATGTCGGCAATGTCGTTGTTGTGCACAGGCATCGGTAAAATGTTTCTTTGGGGTGTTGGAGCAATTAACAATTCGGATTTTGGATTTAAGAACAGACCGGCCCGCCAAGCAATTTGTCTTCAATATTTTCAATCCGCAATCTAAATTCCAAAATC
>JASFIV010000352.1:0-4127 GCA_050122475.1 Desulfobacterales bacterium
GGGTACGGCATTCACCAGATTACCACCAATGGTGGCGACGTTGCGGATCTGCACGGACCCGATATTCTTGACGGCATCATGGATGATCGGATAGTGATGCTGAATCAATGGTGATTCTTCAATGGATCCATGGGTACAGAAGGCACCGATATATAACTCGCCGGTTTCCTGGTTTAAAAAGGGGCGATCCTGGCCGATAATGTGTTTCAATGAAATCAGATAGTCCGGCGCTAATTTCCCTTCTTTGACCTTCACGAGCACATCGGTACCGCCGGCAATATATTTGGCGCGTTCGCCATGAGACACATGCAAGGAAATAGCCTCATCCAGCGTTTTAGGTGTTAAATAGGTAAACTGTCTCATTTCAAGACCTCGATTGAAATTTCAAAAATATCTAATTATGATCCAAAATGTTTAAAATTTACTGCAATGCGGAACCCTCAACCCGCAACGTGATTCTCACCCAACCTTGAGAACAATGGCCGCTGCTGTATCACCGGCAGCACATCCCGCGAACAGCATGTAGCCGCCGCCTTTCATGGCCGCCTCTTCAATGCCTTCAATAATCAAACGCCCACCCGTAGGCCCTTGAGGGTGACCGAAGATCAGAGAAGAACCATAGTTGTTCATGCCGTTGACATCAATTCCCAGGTTGTTGGCCAGGTGGATATCATTGGCGGCAAAAGGATTATGGGTCTTAATGACGCTGACATCATTCGCCCCGATGTTGGCTTTTTCAAGAGCCATCTGAACTGCCGGAAATACGGCGGCCGCCATATAGGCCGGTTTCACACGCGCAAAGCCGTAAGATATTACCTGAATCTGTATGTTTGGATCGGCACTGAGCTCCTTGGCTTTATCCTGGGTGGTTACGGTGATGCCACAATTGCCGTCGGCCGGGTGGGTCTGGGCGCCGAAGGTGTGAACGCCATCGGGTAGCACCGGTCTTAACTTGGCCAACCCTTCGGCAGTGGTTTCCATAACACCTTCGTCTTGATCAAACATGAGGGTTTTCTTTTTAGAAACTTTTACTTCCACCGGAAACATGTATCGTTTTTGAAAAGCCCGGTCTTCAGCCAATGCGTCCAGATATTGCTCATAGCGGCGCAAAGCGACCGCATCACACTGCTCCCGGGTAATGCCGGCCTCAGCGGCCACGTTCTCGGCCGTCTTAATCATGGCCTGCCCGGCCCAGGGGTCCTTGTTGAAATTATCCATGACCCAGTCTTCGGATATGACCTGTCCACCGGGTCCCATGGGATTGGGCCAGACGGAATGGGGGCCATTCGAGCAGCGATCGGTCATCAAACAAAACGGGATCTGATACAGACCGGTTTCCACGCCCACACTTGCCAGGTAAACTGCCACAGTGGAGGTCGAGCAAGCCTGGCTGACCAGCAAACCCGGCACGCCTTCAGCCCCTGTCAGGGCGGCCGACCAGGGTCCACCGTAAAACGCATGCGGCTGGTGAACGCTGATACCCAAAAATGTATAATCAAATATTTTGGGATCCCAGTTTTTGTCTTCAATCCAGCGCTTGGCAGTGGCTGCGCCCAGCGTAATCGAATTCTCGTTTGCCAGGGTTCCCTGCCAGCGGGAAAAAGGTGAGCTGTAATACCCTCCGTAAGGTATAAAGGCTTTTTGCAACATTTCAAATCCCTCCCCGCTAATTCCGGCTTCACCGGAATTAGAGTTAATAGTTAATTGTTATTAGTTATTTGCTTGAAATTATATCTAAATCTTTTTATTCTTCTTCGAATAACGATTAACCAATAACAAATAACGAGCGGTTTTTCTCCCCGTTGGCTAATTGTTATTCGTAAAGAAAAAATATATTTATCCACTAAATCTAATCTGAACGATTATCGAAAAACCGCTTGGACTTTCGCTCCGATCGCGGTAACGAGCAATAATCAACCACATCCACATCGCAGCTGACCATGATCTTATTTTTAATCTCCGCTTGAACCTTCCGGGCCAGGTCCGCCTTACGCGAAGCCTCATATCCCTCGCAGCATTCCAGCCGAATCGTCATGTAATCTTTCCCATCCGCTTTGCGGTCAAGATGCACTTGGTATTCGCAGTTGGCTTCCGGAATGGCGGAAAGAACTTCGTCAACTTGACCAGGATAGATGTTGACCGCTCGAAATATGATCATATCATCAGAGCGCCCCAAAATGCGATCGTGCAGTGGCAATACGTTTCCACAAGAACACGGCTGTTGAATAAAGCGGGTTAAATCCCGCGTACGATAACGGATTAAGGGTGCAGCTTCCTTGCACAAGGTCGTTACGACCATTTCCCCGATTTCACCGGGTGCCACAGGCTGTAGCGTCTGTGGATCCAGAATTTCCAGAATATAATAATCCGCCCAGTAATGAATACCTTCATGTTTGAGGCAATCCAAACCGGTACCGGGGCCATAGAGTTCGGTCAGCCCCGTAATGTCAAACATATCTTCCAGATCCAGCAGCTCCTTGATTCGGCCGCGCATGGCATCGCTGCTGCGCTCGGAGCCAAATATCATTTTCCGTAATGCAATTTTATCTTTCAGGCCCCGACGGTTGACTTCTTCAGCCATCAACAGCCCCATAGAGGCTGTGCAGCACATGACGGTAGACTGTAAATCCACCAGAAACTGGCATTGCATATCCACATTGCCCGGGCCGACCGGAAGCGCCATAGCACCAAATCTCTCGCATCCGAGTTGAAAACTGGCGCCTGCCGTCCAAACCCCGTATCCAACAGCTATTTGCACGCGATCTTCGGTGGTCAGACCGGCCATTTCATAGCAGCGGGCGAAAAAATGGGTCCAATCGTCGATATCCTTCTGGGAATAGCATAAAATTTTGCGTTTGCCGGTGGTGCCGGATGATGCGTGTATTCTAACCACTTCTGCTTTGGGAACGGAAATCAGCGGGAAGGGATACCCCTGGCGCAGATCATCGGCGGTGGTAAAGGGTAATTTTTGAATGTCATCCGGAGATTGGATATCTTTCGGCTGAATAGCGGCATCATCGAGTCTTTGGCGATAAAACTCAGAGCCCTGGTAAGCGTGAGCAACTGTCCATTGCAATCCGTCTAACTGATGCTTTTTGAGTTCTTCTACACCCTTAAATGACGGCATGAAGGTGTTCGCCATTATCTATCTCCTTAAGCACTTATCGTGCTATTTGGGTATCAATAATTTTATTAGAATATTCATCCGGAGTATTGGAGCAAAACCAATTGCGGATTGCAGATTCAAATACCAGGCCTGTCGATCTTTCACAATCCGAAATCCGCAATCTGCATTCCGAAATTTAAAGCGCTCCATTACTCCAAGGACATCTACATCTTTTGTTTTCTCTGCTCCCGCAGTTTTTGCGTTTTTGTCAGATCAACCTTAAGCGTTTTTGGATCGATGACCACGCCATAATCTAGCTTTGCCCGTTCAATGCTCACATATTCGTTGCTGACATCCTGTTCAACAGCAACCGGATCTCTTTCCAGAGAATCACCATAACCCCCGCCGCCGGCACTGATAAACTGGATGACATCACCCGAGTCACATAAGGTTAATCCACTGGAATCTCCAGCCTTATCGTTAACAATAAATTGCGCTTTGTTGGCCGCTGCCCCTTTAAATAACCCACCGGGCGGATAGCGGTATCTACCGGCCTGAATCGCAATGGAAGTTGGCGCCTGTGGGGCGAATTCATCGTCGGGAACCTGAATTACAAATTTTCTTCCCAACCCTCCGCGCATTCGACCGGGGCCGCCGGAGTCACATAGCAAGCTGCGTTCTTTGACCATTAGCGGGGTGTCACTTTCAAAAATTTCAACAGGTGTGTTGGCACCATTGGCCGGGAATATCGCGCAATGGTGCCCGTCCATTTTGCTGCTGGCGCCCATTCCGCCACCGCGAATGATCATGGTTAACCAGGGATTGCCGTTATAGCGTTTGCCGTAAAAAATATTGGTTTGGGCTGGCGTGCCGCCACTTTCAGCAATAATGTTTTCCGGGGTTGCCTGTGCCAGGGCTTTGAACACCATTTCGGTCATGAAATGACCGATTTGCATGCGGGCAGCAACAGCGGCCGGAAAACTGCAATTAACGACACACCCTTCCGGCGCCGTCATTTTGA
>JASFIV010000353.1:0-4080 GCA_050122475.1 Desulfobacterales bacterium
CGTATAACCATGGGGCCATTTTGACCGCATCTCGTTTAGGGCTTTGCGCTATTTTAACAAATCTTTGACCAGGGCTGCATCAACCTTAAGACCGGGGCCCATAGTCGTTGAAATCGCAATTCCTTTAAGATAGGTACCTTTGCTGGAAGCCGGCTTGAGACGCATGATGGTGTCAAAAAAAGCCGTCATGTTCTGAACAATTTTATCGACACCAAATGAGACCTTCCCCATGGGTGCATGCACAATTCCCGCCTTTTCAACTCTGAAGTCAATCTTTCCGGCCTTCAGGTCCTGTATGGCCCGTGCCACTTCGAATGTAACGGTTCCGGTTTTGGCGTTGGGCATCAGCCCGCGGGGTCCCAACAGCTTCCCAATCTTTCCAACGGACCCCATCATATCGGGTGTGGCAACGGCTTTGTCGAACCCAAACCAACCGCCCTTAATTTTTTCAATCAAATCTTCGTTGCCGACGAAATCAGCGCCGGCTTCAGTAGCCTCGCTTTCCTTTTCGCCTTTGGCAAATACCAGCACTTTTATATCTTTGCCGGTTCCATGCGGCAGGACCACGCTGCCCCTGACCATCTGATCCGCATGCCTGGGGTCAACACCCAGGCGTACGGCTAGATCGACTGTTTCATCAAACTTGGCATAGGCTGAATCTAAGGTCATTTGAACAGCATCATTGAAACTGTTGACACCTTCTGAGTCGATTTTTTTCTTGGAATCTAGATATTTCTTCCCGTGTTTCGGCATCTTTCTAAACATCTCCCTCGATCGCGTCGCTTGGTCCAGGTTACAGGTTAAAACTGTTTAAACCCTGCCCTGCAGTCCCCTGTTGCAACGGTATTTTTTAACTCACTTCTATGCCCATACTTCTCGCCGTTCCTGCGATGATCTTGCAAGCGGCGTCCAAATCATTGGCGTTTAAATCAACCATTTTTAATTTTGCAATCTCTTCAACCTGCTGACGGGTGACAGACCCGACAAGCTCCCGCTTGGGATCTGCAGCGCCTTTTGCAATTTTGGCGGCTTTCTTTAACAAAACCGCCGCAGGCGGCGTTTTGGTAATAAATGAAAAAGATCGATCCTGATAAACGGTTATGACAACCGGTATGATCATGCCTTCTTCATTTGCTGTTTTGGCGTTAAATGCCTTGCAAAAATCCATGATATTGACGCCATGTTGGCCCAGTGCGGGACCAATGGGTGGCGACGGATTGGCTTTTCCAGCTTCCACCTGCAATTTGATCATTGCCAATACTTTTTTTGCCATTTGCTTTTTCCTACTCCGTTACTCTAACCGAACAAATAATGTTCAGTTAGGTGTTATTTGTTATACGTTATTTGTTATTAGGATTTGATGCTGATGGTATTTAAGGACTATTCATTCTCGCTGTGAACAAAATAACTAATAACAGATAACCAATAACTCCCGATTGGGCTTTAACCCAATCGGGATTATAGTTTTTGAACCTGTACAAACTCCAATTCAACCGGTGTTGAACGCCCGAAGATACTGACCAGCACCTTGATCTTTCCCTTTTCAGGATTGACTTCCTGAACGGTTCCATTGAAATTGGTAAAAGGACCGTCAATGACGCGAACTTCGTCTCCAGATTCGAAAAAATATTTGGGTTGCGGTTTAAGTTTACCGGCTTCCATGCGATTTAAGATTCGAGCCGCCTCTTCTTCGGACAGCGGTGTCGGTTTGCGCCGGCCGCCTAAAAATCCGGTTACTTTAGCGGTGTCATTGACAATATGCCAAGTTTCATCATTTAGATCCATCTGGACCAGGATGTAGCCCGGATAAAACTTGCGTGCCGATGTTTTGCGTTTGCCTTTTACCAGTTCAACAATTTCCTCGGTCGGCACAACCACCTCTCCAAATTTATCCGCATGCTGGGATGTGGCAATGCGTTCTTCCAAACTGGCTTTGACTTTGTTTTCAAAGCCTGAATAGACGTGGATGATATACCATTTAAGCGCCAATCGTTTTCCTCCTCGTTTCATTGCAAGACTACACGGATCAGATTGGACAAGCCGATATCAACGACTCCAAGAAACATAGAAATAATTAAAACCAGAGCAATGACAACCGCCGTGGATCCGATGGTTTGTTTGCGCGATGGCCAGGTCACCTTTTTGAGCTCTATTTTGACCTCTCTTAAAAATTGGATTGCCGCTTGAATAAAGTTGGTCTTTGGCTTGGCAGTCGAGGTGCCGACCGCCAAAGACTGCTTCTTGGTTACCACCGGTTTTGCCGGCTTGACCTCTTTGCTGCGCGTTGCGGCACGAGCCGTCTTTTTTCCGCTGACATCATTGGTCTTCTGAGCTTTTTGGGTTGCAGCAGATGCGACCGATTTTTTCTTCTTTTTTTTGGCGCCAGAGGCTTTTTTGCGTTGTAGCCGTCCCATATCACTCCTAAAATGTTGAAAGCTCAAAGCGTCAAAGATATGAGGAATTCCATAGCTCCCTGACCTTCAAACCCTGAGCCTTGAAAAGGAGATGGCAGGCCAGGAGGGATTCGAACCCCCAACCGCCGGATTTGGAGTCCGATGCTCTACCGTTAGAGCTACTGGCCTGCATCCTTTAAATTGGAATCAGTTCATCGAAAACGGACTTTGGCGCTTTTTACAAGTGGCCAAAGCCGTCGTTTTTGCTCAATTCAACAATCGCTCTTTCGTCGATGTCATCCGGAAATGTTTATTTTGTCTCCCGGTGGGGCGTATGTTTGCGACAAAATCGACAATATTTATTGAATTCCAGCTTATCTGGCGTCGTGCGCTTGTTTTTTGTGGTTGTATAATTTCTTCTTTTGCATTCCGTGCATGCAAGGGTAACAATGATTCTCACCGTTCGACTCCTATAGTCTTATTCGATAATATCGCTGACCACACCGGCACCCACCGTACGACCGCCTTCGCGCACCGCAAATCGCAGCTCTTTTTCCATCGCAATCGGGGTGATCAGTTCAGCCTCAATCGCTACATTATCGCCCGGCATCACCATCTCCACTCCCTCGGGCAGTGTCAGTACGCCTGTCACATCGGTGGTGCGAAAATAAAACTGCGGCCGATAGCCACTAAAAAACGGCGTGTGACGACCTCCTTCTTCCTTGCTCAATATATACACCTCAGCCTTAAACTTGGTGTGCGGGGTGATCGTGCCCGGTATCGCCACCACCTGACCGCGCTCAACCTCATCGCGCTTGGTGCCGCGCAACAATACGCCAATGTTGTCGCCCGCACGACCTTCATCTAACAGCTTGCGAAACATCTCCACTCCGGTGCACACTGTCTTTAACGTCGGACGAATACCCACAATCTCCACATCATCGCCCACATGGATAATGCCGCGCTCCACACGACCCGTGACCACCGTACCCCGACCCGATATGCTAAATACATCCTCAATCGGCATCAAAAACGGCTTGTCTACATCCCGCTCGGGCTCCGGTATATACGAATCAATCGCATCCATTAACTCAAATACACACTTGGCCTCTTCACTGTCATAATCATCTGACTCCAAGGCCTTGAGCGCCGACCCCTTGATAATGGGCGTATCATCGCCGGGAAACTCATACTTGTCCAACAACTCCCGTAACTCCAACTCCACCAACTCGATTAACTCCTCATCATCAACCATGTCAGTCTTGTTTAAAAACACCACAATCCGCGGAACACCTACCTGGCGCGCCAATAAAATGTGCTCGCGCGTCTGGGGCATCGGACCATCATCTGCACCCACCACCAATATCGCACCGTCCATCTGCGCTGCGCCGGTGATCATGTTCTTAATGTAGTCCGCGTGACCCGGACAGTCCACATGCGCATAGTGACGATTGTCGGTCTGATACTCCACATGCGCAGTCGCGATGGTGATCCCGCGCTCTTTTTCCTCGGGCGCTTTGTCAATCTGATCAAACGGGATGAAATCCGCCAAGCCCTTTTTGCCTAAATGCTTGGTGATCGCCGCCGTCAGGGTCGTCTTACCATGATCTATGTGCCCTATGGTGCCTACATTTACATGCGGCTTGGTTCGCTCAAACTTCTCCTTCGACATCTTCTCATCCTCCCA
>JASFIV010000354.1:0-4067 GCA_050122475.1 Desulfobacterales bacterium
AATATACAAAGTAAACCGTATTCGGTGAACAAAGTCCAACGTCTTTCAGCCTTGCTGAAAGACGTTTTTAATTGGAAACGGACCGGTTTCGGCAGGGCGGGTCCTTTGTCGCTTGTTTGGTGCGGAACCCCAAAAACCAAAAAAAAGGCAGGGGCTGTAACCCCTGCCCGTGGAATGGATTATTCAATCGGAGAGCGTATTTTTGAGCCCGGCTCAAATTCCCTCTCAGCACTAGTCACAATCACAGTGGCGGTGGTATCTTCGGTATGCAGGACCAGTACCTCGGCAAGCTCAACCGGCAGCAGCGTGGTTCGCCCTCTCTTCTTGGGATGAACCCGCTCTGATACGCGGTAGTAGACATTGTAAAATTGCCCGCGTTGAATCCCGTCTTTTTTGCCTTTATCGATAAACGCAATCATATGGTCACCGATCAGTCGATTGTGATCCTCGGCTTCGAAGACTTGCCCCTGCACGTCTTTTGGGCTTTCTTTTATGACGACGTCCGGTAAGCGGCGATAGTACGGCATGATGTTATCTTCTATATAGATCGGGCGATAGGCCTCGATAACCGTTGCGACGGCATACGTGGGCTGCACCTGGTTGATTTCTACAACTCCGGTGAGCAGGTGCTGAATACCAATATACGCATTGGTGTATTGATCCCTGAGCGGTTGAAACGTCCGGTAAATCGTGTAGCGTTTGCCGGGTACCAGGTTAACGTTTTCCGCCGGTCGGATATAGACGGTATCATCAATGCTGATCATCTCTTTGGTTTCCAGGACCTTAAAAATGGCACCGTGTGGCGTCACGGGTTGCTTACGAACAAATCCCACTCGGTCTACGGCAGTGTAACTGTAGTGGATGCGATCTTCCAAAGAGGGGGGGACAATTGTTGCTTTTTTCCCAGCATCTGTTACGCCGGTGGCCTGCGACCCGGTGCGGCGAAATAAACGGATACGCTCACCCGGATAGATCCGGTGAGGATTGGCAATCTGGTTGTTTTCCCGCCACATCTCGGGCCATAACCAGGCAGAATCAGAAAATTTGCGGCTCAAATCCCAGAGAGTATCGCCTTTTTGAACCGTATAATAAAAACCGGTTTCGTGTTTAAAAACATTTTCACCTTCAGCCGCACTGAGCATTAACGGCAAGACCAGAAGCATAACGAGCAAGATCGACAGCCAGATTTTGATTTTTAAGGTTATTTGTACATTCATCAGAGACTCCAAAGGGTTTTAGTTTAGGGTCTGAGCAAAACTTCATTTCCTCAAATTGGTACCCAATTGATGACGGCAAGCAGTATGCATTCAACTCGGCCGCACATTGATTTTCATGAAAAATTCAAGTACTTATATATAATAAGATTACCTGTTTATGGCCGATTTGTCAAATTTTTTTGATGCGGATTTTTGTGAATTTGCACAAAAAAGCCCCCACAGCACACAGGTGTGCCGTGGGGGCTTTTAACCTCGGATGGTTTGGCTCAATCAGCGAATCGGCGGTTACATCATTCCGCCCATTCCGCCCATTCCGCCCATTCCGCCCATGCCGCCGCCACCGGCGCCAGGCATGGCCTCAGCTTTTTCTTCCGGTTTTTCAGCAACCATCGCCTGGGTGGTCAGCATCAAAGATGCCACACTGGCGGCGTTTTGCAAAGCCAAACGAACCACTTTGGTGGGGTCAATGACGCCGGCTTTCATCAAGTCTTCGTAGGTATCGGAGTCGGCATTGTACCCAAATGACCCCTTGGCGCCTTTGACTTTGTCGATCACCACCGAACCTTCAAGACCGGCATTGTTGGCGATCTGGCGCAACGGTTCTTCAATGGCTCGCATGATCACCTTAACGCCCAGTTTTTGATCGGCTTTGATTTTCATTTTGCCGAGTGCGTCCAGGCAACGAACCAAGGCGACGCCGCCGCCGGGAACAATACCCTCCTCAACCGCGGCGCGGGTTGCATTCAGTGCATCCTCAACCCGGGCTTTTTTCTCTTTCATTTCGGTTTCCGTTGCCGCGCCTACATTGATAACCGCAACACCACCGATCAGTTTGGCCAGACGTTCCTGCAATTTTTCACGATCGTAATCGGAAGTGGTTTCATCAATTTGGGCTCGAATCTGCTTGACCCGTCCTTCCAAGGCCGAACGGGAGCCGGCACCGTCAACGACTGTGGTATTGTCTTTATCAATCGTGATTCTTTTGGCATTGCCCAGATCAGAAACCGCTAGATTCTCCAATTTGATACCCAAATCTTCCGACACCACCTGACCACCGGTTAAGATGGCAATGTCTTCCAGCATGGCCTTGCGTCTGTCACCAAAGCCAGGCGCTTTTACAGCGGCCACCTGAAGCGTGCCGCGCAGCTTGTTGACCACCAGCGTGGCCAAGGCTTCCCCATCAACATCTTCGGCAATGATCATCAGCGGTTTGCCCATTTTGGCAACCTGTTCTAGGATGGGCAGCAGATCTTTCATATTGCTGATCTTTTTCTCATTGATCAGGATATAAGGATCTTCAAGCGACGCGACCATTTTTTCCGGATCGGTTACAAAATAAGGAGATAAATAACCGCGGTCAAACTGCATGCCTTCAACGACTTCCAGCGTTGTTTCCATGCTTTTGGCCTCTTCCACCGTGATGACGCCTTCTTTGCCGACTTTATTCATGGCTTCGGCAATAATGTTGCCGATGGTTTCATCGTTGTTGGCCGAGATGGTTCCCACCTGAGCAATTTCGCGCTGATCTTTGGTGGTCTTGCTAAGCTTTTGCAGTTCACTGACAGCCGTGTCCACTGCTGCATCAACACCTCTTTTGATTGCCATCGGGTTGTTGCCGGCCGCAACGAGCTTTTGGCCTTCTTCGTAGATTGAACGCGCCAGCACGGTCGCCGTCGTTGTACCATCTCCGGCCATGTCACTCGTTTTGCTGGCCACTTCCTTAACCATCTGAGCGCCCATATTTTCAAACTTGTCCTCCAGCTCGATTTCCTTAGCCACCGTCACGCCATCTTTGGTAACAGTTGGGGAGCCCCAGGATTTGTCAAGAACCACGTTGCGGCCTTTCGGACCCAGCGTGACAACTACAGCGTCAGCAAGTGTTCTGACGCCGTTGAGCATGAGTTCGCGGGCTTTCATGTCGTACTTAATCAATTTAGCAGTCATCTTTATATAACCTCCATCATAATCTGAATTTTAATCGTTAACCAATGATACCAAGCACATCATCTTCACGCATGATTAGATATTCCTCACCTTCCATCTTAACTTCTGTACCGGAATATTTGCCAAACAGGATTCGGTCTCCCTTTTTGACCTCTAAGGCAATGCGTTTGCCGCTTTCATCAAGCTTACCTTTTCCTACAGCCACAACTTTACCCTCTGCCGGTTTTTCCTTAGCGGTATCAGGAATAATAATACCTCCCTTGGTCCTTTCCTCTTCTTTAACGCGTTGGACTAAAATTCGATCTTGCAATGGTCTCAGTTTCATTGTCATAAATCTCCTTGTCAAATAGCTTTAGTCATTTATATTATAAATTGTGTCTTGCATCCAATAACGCAGGTACCCGTACTGTTCCGGGCTGAAACGTCACCTCCCTTCCAGCTGGTCTTATTCTGTACTTAAAAAGTATTTTAGCGCTTAAGAAAGGTAATTATTTTAATAGATTCGCAGTCATCGTGCTGGATTTTTTGACATAATAATCACCCTTTTGTATTTGTAAAGAGGGATTCAGCTAATTTTTTTAGTTTTTTCAAAGATGAGCTATGATGAACAAGATTGCATGAACGGAGATTGAACAGAATTGCGCTGTGTCAGTCAGCGCTGCTATCGCTGGATGATTTGGAGACCTTGTTTGGATTAGCTGATTTTGAGGCTTGTGATGTTTTGGATTGTTTTGCCTTTTTGGCAGCGGCGCTGTTGGATTTTGCTTTGTTTGCATAATCGGTGACGTACCAGCCGGTGCCCTTCAAATGGAAAGTACTCTGGGAAATAAGTTTGTGCAGTTTTCCACCGCAATGTTGGCATTTGACCAAAGGCTTATCCGAAAATTTCTGAAAAATTTCTTCGAT
>JASFIV010000355.1:0-4026 GCA_050122475.1 Desulfobacterales bacterium
GATTATCTTCACACGTTGCGGCGGTGTCTGCCGGGCAACTCGAACAGCCGCAGCTGCAGGCGTCTTCCTGTTTAAAATTTCTCAAAAATTTTCGGATGAGAAACGCTGCCGCTATGGCAACGATGATGATGACAATAATGGTTTGCATGGTTAGTTCACCATAATTCCCAGAGCGGATCCAATTTGAAAGATGAGCACCGATAGCATAAGGGCCAGCACCGTATTGAATGCCATGGCAAAGGCCCCCCACTTCCAGGAGCCCGATTCCCGTGATATGCAGACGACTGAAACAAAACAGGGCGAATAAAACATCGTAAAAACGATCAGGCCGATGGCCATCAACGGCGACCAGCCGGGCTCCCGGGCCAGCCGTTCTGATAGAGAACCGCTTTCTTCCGGATCCACCTCGCCCAGAGAATATGCGGTGCCAAGGGTTGAGACCACCACTTCTTTGGCGGCAAAGCCGCCCACCAGGGCGATGTTGGTTCGCCAGTCAAAACCGGCCCATTTCGATACAACTTCCAACGCACTCCCGATGCGGCCGGCAATGGAATGGCGCAATCCCGCTTCGGCTTCTTGCGTATCAATGCTTTGGAGCCTTTGTTTAAGATTGCGTGCGGCTTGTGAAAGTTCAGGGTTATCATCGGCCGCATCCAGTTCATTGGCAACCCCCGGCGGCACAGCACTGATTTCACCCTGGCGTTGCTGTTCAAATTCAGCAACCTTGGATTCCGGCAGTCCGGGGAAGGTCATCATAGCCCACAGGACAATCGACAGCCCCAGGATCACCGTGCCGGCCTTTTTGATATATTGCCAAGTGCGCTCCCAGGTGTGTATCGCCAAGCCCTTGAAGGTGGGCATCCGGTAAGGCGGCAGCTCCATTACAAACGGTGTGGCCGAGCCTCTGATAACCGTTATGCGCAGCAGTTTGGCAACCAGCAGCGCTCCGGCCCAGGCGCCGAGGGTGATGAGAAACATAATCAGGGCCTCATACCGCGCAAAAAATGCGGCGATCAACAAAGCAAATACCGGCAGTTTGGCGCCGCAGTTCATAAAGGGCACGGTCAACAGGGTCGCCAGGCGTTCACGCGGTGACTTGAGCGTGCGGGTTGCCATCACTCCCGGTACCGCGCAGCCGCCGGCAATCCCGCCGGATACGATAAAAGCCATCACCGAGCTGCCGTGCAGACCAAATATGCGAAATATGCGATCCAGCATAAAGGCCACCCGGGCCAGGTAGCCAGAGTCCTCCAGGATGGCAATACCGAAAAACATAAACATGATTAAGGGAACAAAGCCCAGGACGCCGCCGACCCCATCAATGATGCCGGAAACAATCAACGATTGCAGCAGACCTTCCGGCAAAACGGCTGTCAGGGTCGAACCCAACCAACCAAAAAAAGATTCCAGCCATTCCACCGGCAGTTTGCTGTAGGTAAAGGTAAAATGATAGAGTCCGGCGATCACCGCCAGCATAATCAACGGACCCAGAAAACGATTGGTCAGCACTTTGTCAATTCGATCCGAGCTGTATAACCGATTGCGGTCGTATTTGTGGTAGATAACCCCTTGCTTTAAAATGGAATTGATATACCCATAGCGTTGATCGGCAATAACAGCCTCCGGATAGGTATCCAGGGTATTTTGTAAGTGGCGCGATACCTTGCGTACCTGCTCTTCCAGCCGGCCGGATAGGTCCGCATCGGTCTTGCGACCGAGGGTAAGGATTTGTTCATCATTTTCCATGTATTTCAAAGCAATCCAGCGCGCCTGGTAGGTGTCGGTTAAAAAAAGATTATCCGCGATGTCCTTTTCCATTTCAGCCAGAACCGGATCGATATCCGCACCGTAAGAAATTTTAAGTGGGTTTAACTGCTTATTTTCATTGATGATTTGAAAAGCATTGTCCATGAGCTCCTTTTTACCTTTACCCGAGCGAGCAATTGTGGGGATCACCGGCACACCCAGCAGGGAGGCAAGCTTTGCGGCATGAATCTTGATGCCTCTTTTCTTGGCCACATCGATCATATTCAAAGCAATGCAAATCGGTATGCCCATCTCCAGGAACTGAACGGCCAGATACAGATTGCGCTCCAGATTGGAAGCATCCACGATGTTGATGACCACCTCCGGTTTCTGATTGACCAGAAAATCGCGGGCCACCACTTCTTCCAGTGAATAAGCGGTAAGCGAGTAAGTGCCGGGAAGATCAACAATGTGCAGCCTGAACCCGTCGCGCACATAGGTGCCTTCTTTTTTTTCAACCGTCACGCCCGGATAGTTTCCAACGTGCTGCCGCGATCCGGTCAGTTCATTAAAAAGTGTTGTTTTACCGGCATTCGGGTTGCCGGCCAGCGCCACCGTTGGTGCCATCTGCTAATCGACCTCCACTTCGATGTAGTCGGCTTCATTATTGCGCAATGCCAGCGTTGCCCCCATGACCCTCAGGGCCACAGGGTCTTTCAAAGGTGCGCGCCCCTGAACTTTAATCTCCGTTCCCGGCACCAGACCCATGTCGCGGATACGCCGCCCCAGTTCGCCGCCGACTTTGATGCTGGCAATGGTGCCGGCTTGATTATCACTCATGTTACGCATATTGATTCGCATTTCCATTCAATCCTCCGTATAAAACACTCTAATCATAAAAGCGAAAAAGTTAGGTACACCAAACTTTATATGGTGTCAAGAAAAAAATTCATATGTCTAAACTTAATATCTCCATTCGTCTAAAATTATTGATAATTCAACATTTGATATAGTTGATAGGTTAAATATCCGGCAGGCATTTGAATTTCTTGAGGCAGGATAACTTGAAGGTGCTTAACGGCTGAAGAGCAACGTCATCGGTTCGGTCGCTTTAGAATGCTCTGATCCTGAATCATCGAACACGGCGACCGCAAAACTATACCTTTTTTTAGGGTTAAATATAACGTCATCTTCATGCCCGGTATTGAGTTTGCGATAAAGCATTACCATCCACCCGCCATCCGCGTAACGACTGATGGCCTTAACGTCAAACCGCGATCCTGAAGGTTTTAGTGGGAGACGGTAGGGGATTATGTCCCCGGCCGTAAAGATGGAATAGTCTGTAATTTTAACCGTTTCTTCCAGAAGCAAAAATCCGGGAACTGAGGGTTTTACAGCCGGATTCTGCATGAATAAGGGTCGGGTCCCATCCAGCGTCTCATTTTTAACATCTCCACCGGCTCCGACATCTTTTCTGCGTCCGGTTTCACGATACGATCCGGTCGGATTCCCGGCAACAGTTAACCAGGCATCATCCGCGTAACCGTATGGAGCGGAACGGGCAGCCTTCCAGTGCCAGAGATCCCCTTTTTCATCATCGGTCTTTGTAGCAAATTTCCAGCCTTTTCTGGGTATGTCCGCCGGACTATGACAGGTGATCGCGCATCCGCGCGTACCGAATTTGTTAATCCGCGTGATCTCGAACAATAACGCAATGCGATCCTCATTGCCTTGAAGATGAAGCCACTTTTGACCATCAAACATCCAGGATTGCTTCGTGATGCTTTTGGTCGGATCTTTCCATTTGAACAAAAAAAACAACTGATCGTCGGTATACAGTGCCCTGCTGGTCACCGTCCCATTTGCGCCGACAACCGGTTCTCGGCCTTCGACAAGCAGCTGAGCGGCTTGTGCTGTTTCCCATAAAGGATCATCCAGCCCTTTCGGAGCCATTTTAACATAACGGGCGGAGACGATCAGGGTGTGGGCTCCCGCCAGCTGTTGCATCATCAATATCCAAACGGATAAGATGATGGTCGCACCCCCTATTGCGCTGATGAAAGTCCGTAAACGCATGCAAATCCTCCGATCTTGTTTTATAGCGGTTGTCAATCAAGCGTTCCGATGACGGAACGTTTTGTTGCGACAACACTTATAGCGCCATCCTATTTTTCGAAACATTATGATGACAAGCGGTGTAAGCCTCTAAATAGAGAACACCCCTAAAAATCAAACAACTCACAAATGGGTCGTAGATTCGATTTTTAGGAATGATTTTCG
>JASFIV010000356.1:0-4008 GCA_050122475.1 Desulfobacterales bacterium
ATTATCCGGATCGCGATCTGGAGATGAAAATCGTCCGTCTCAAAATCCCCGGAATTAAAGCAGCGCTGGCCGGCCAGCTGATCGATGCCATCCATAAAATTCGAGATTTAGACCTCAAAAAGAAACCCTGTGTTTCGGAAACCCTGGATTGGGCCCAATCACTGCTGGCACTTCAAATTGAGGACCTGAGCCCGGAAGTCGCCAGGGATACCTTGAATGTGATTCTCAAATATCAGGCCGATGTGGATCAGGTTCAGGCCAAACTATCTCAGATAATTAACTAACAAATGATCTAAAATGTCTAAAATGATCAAAAGTTTTAGGTCTCACGCAAAGGCGCAAAGAATCAAGGGTTAAAATTTCTAACTTTGCGAGCTTGGCGGCTTTGCGTGAGCAAATAAGCAAAATGATCTGATTCCTCAATTCAGCTCAAGTCATTTTTTCTGATGGTTAATCTGGTTTTAAAATTTGTAGGTATCGCCCGCAGCGCCGGTTTGCGGATAGCCACCTCAGAGGTACTCGATTGTCTCAATCAAATGCAGCTAGTTGATATCGCAGAAGAGCCGCAATTTGCAGCGGTCTTGCGTGCCAATTTCGCTAAAAGCCGACGGGAGCAGCGACATTTCGACCGTCTGTATCAGATGTTCTTTCATGAATTGCGCCAGGATGCCTCGATTGTCAACTCCGAACCTCTGGCGCAACAAGTTCAAGATGTTCTGCAAGCGCTGTCACCGATACAAGAAGACCATCCGAACATGCGAACGGTACTGGACTTTTTAGACGGCAATCCGCTGCCATATTTCGAGCAGCTCCAGCAGATCGGATCCGGACCAGATGATCAAAACCGCGGACCGGGAGCGAATCTGGGTGCGGTGACGCAGCGTCTTGAAATCATGCTGGCGCTCAATGCAGCAGAGGAAGCCCTGGAGCAATTTTTGGCCGACCATCGTGACCAGATGGATTGGGAAATGCGTCGCGACTTAAATACGCTTTTTAAAAGCCGACTGAACAGTGCGCGCCGGATATTAGTCCAGGACCGCCAGGCGTATGCGAACGACGCTGATAAAAAAATACCGTATCGACAGCGACTGGACCATCTGGGAGAAATCCATTTTGCATCGCTGACCCAAAAAGAAGTGGCGGAAATGCGTGAGGTAATCGAACAACTGGTGCGCAAGCTAAAAGATACTATCAGTCGGCGTTATGCAAGGCAGAATCGGGGTGTGCTGGATATCAAAAAGACATTGCGGCGGGCTGCTGGCTATCAGGGGATCCCAATGGAATTGTATTATCGCAATCGGCCCCTGCGGAAAAGCAAAATTGTTGCGCTGTGCGATGTCTCCGGGTCCGTTTGGTCGGCGGCGCGATTCATGTTAAATATGCTCTATTCACTGCAGGAATGCTTTACCCAGGTGCACAGTTTTGTATTTGTGGCCGGTCTGGATGAGGTTACCCATGTTTTTGAAGATTTTGAAATCAACCAGGCCATTGAAAAAATTTTGAAGGAGGCCGATATTGAGTACAATGCGGCGACTGATTATGGATTGACATTTCGCCAGTTTAAAAGCAGGCACATGGACATGCTCAATAAAAAGACAACCCTGATTATAATCGGTGACGGCCGGACAAACTACGGCAATCCGGAAGCAAGAATCCTGGATGAAATGCGCGACAGAAGCCGTCGGGTGATCTGGCTGAATCCCGAGACCCCCTATTTCTGGTATACGGGCGACAGCGAGATGCGAACCTATATGGAATACTGTGACGAAGTCCGTCCCTGCCAGAACCTAAATCAGCTGCTGGAATTTATTGAGTCGCTGGTTCTGTAAAAAAGCGCTGCAATTAAAATATTAAAACCTAAGCCGCACTTACGAAAATCAAATATGAGCACCTGAAAGCAGATACCATGGGTTCAATAGACATCAAAAAGGTTGAAAATTCGCAAAGCCCATTGTGTCGGGATTTTATCGAAATGCCGTTTGTTCTTTATCGCCGTGATCCCAACTGGGTCCCCTGGTTTGACAAAGACATCATCGCTTTCATCGATCGCCATCATCCGGTGTTTGAACATTCGACCGGGGAATTTTTCGTAGCGTTAAAAGGTAATCAGGTCGTTGGACGCATTTTTGTTTTTGATAACGCGTGTTACAACCAAACGCATTCCATAAACAGCGCCTATTTTTATTTTGTCGACTTCATTGATGATGGCCAGGTTGTTGAAAGACTGCTCCAAACAGCCATCGATTGGGCCAAAGCCAGGAATCTTAATAGCTTGATGGGCCCGATGGGACTTGGCGGGGTGACCGGGGTGGGTTTGCTGGTAGCCGGCTTTGACCAACGCGCGGCCATGACGATGATGATGTATAACCATGCCTATTATGCGCAGCACTTCGAAGAATTCGGATTCACAAAATTCATTGATAATTTTTCATTTTATCTGCCCACTACCGCGACCCTGCCGGATATCATCGCTCAATCCGCAGCAGATCTGCTAAAAAAGGGTGAGTGTCGTGTTTTAGAATTTAAATCCAAGAAGCAGCTGCTGGAAATTGCCGACGACATTGTATTCGTTTTTGCCCAAACGCTCAGCGATCATGTGGGCAATTATGAGTTGTCGGCAAATGAACTGGCTTTCCTTAAGAATAGCCTTGTGCAAATAGCAGATCATAGGCTCATCAAAATTATCACTTACAAAGACAAGGTCATCGGGTTTTTATTCGGCTTTCACGATCTTTCTGCCGCCATGCAAAGGGCCGGGGGTAAATTAAATCTGTGGTCTACTTTTCGGTTGCTGCGCGAATATAAAAAAGCGGATCGGATTTTGATTAATGGGATGGGTATTTTGCCGGATTTCCAGGGTACCGGCGCTAACACCCTTTTATATGCAGAGATCGAAAAGACGATTCGGCAGTATACCCAGTTTAAGCACCTAGAAATGGTCCAGATTCAGGAAACCACCGCCAAAATGCTCAGTAATGTAGAAACGCTACAAGGCGAAATTATTAAGACCCATCGCGTTTATCAACTCAAATTCTAAACTATCATTTCTTGAAATTGGGCGTTAGATGCATTTTTGAGATCGGTTAAAAAAAGCAGCGCCTTAATGGCCCTGCTTTTTGTTTATTTTGTCTATTTGGCAAAATAAGAATCGACTAGTCCCATCTACCTGCAGCTGAATGGGTTGATACCTGCCGGGTAAGTGATCTTGATGCGGTTTTAAATTCCAATGTACCACCCGTGTTGCGAACCGGCCCACTGACCCAATCATAGCCTGTTCCCAGATCCGTTTTCATCAAATCCCATAAATCCTCATCTCCGGTATACCCGTCATCGGATATCTTCATGTTCGACCACACGAGTGACTCTCTGACATTGAGTTCTTTAATTCCGGTGATCAAAGCTCTTTCGTTTGCAGTATTGGATACGATATCAAATTTTTGAATCGATACGGATGCAACAACGCCCATGATGATCATCACCGAAACCAGTTCAATTAGCGTAAAACCCTTCTGGTTCAGGCAAAAATAATCTTTGCGCATATAGATCAATCCCCTTCTTTGCCGTCTGACTTCGGTCTTTTAGTTAATGTTTGGACGGGTTATTATCTAACCCCCCAATAGCACCATTTTTTCATACATTTAAAGCGCCTGCTTATGAAAACACAGTTCTTACTTGTGTTCATTGCAAAAAGCGTGCAAATACAATGAATTGTCCCAATTTGAAAGACATTTTATAGAATTCCAGATACTTATAAATTTGCATAAACTTTCGGCAAAAGGGGCTCTGAAAAGGAAGTGCTATTTTTTGTGTAGTTTATTTCACAAAATAGGGGTTGTGCAGATAAGCGGTTCATAAAGCGGATAAAACGCTCAACCATCCGAAAACGTTGTGCTTCAGGGTGATGACCATCTATCTTCGGGCAGAATAAGCAAGGATGGAAATGTGAGACCAGAAGGCGACTTAAATCAGAATCGGTTCACCAAATTCAACGCCAAATCCATATTGATC
>JASFIV010000357.1:0-3998 GCA_050122475.1 Desulfobacterales bacterium
GATCGGTCTGAATCGGCTGACGGCCGAATTGATCACCGCATCATAGGGTGTCTGCCCCTCGCGCCGGTTTTCCTCGATCTTATCGATCATGACGATGCCATTGTTCACAATCGATCCGGCCAGGGCCAGCAGCCCCAGGATAACCATAAACCCAAAATCAGCCCGCATCACCAGCAGGCCCACCACGGCGCCGACAAGGACCAGCGGTATGGTCAAAATAATGATGGCCGCCCGCCGGATGGAGTTAAACTGCCAGACCAGCAGAAACACGATGCCGCCAAAGCAGGGTAGCATCCATTTTGCCAGGTTTCGCTGGGCCCGGGCGGCATCTTCAAGCTCACCGCCCAGTTCCCAGAAGTGGTGTTTCGGAAAATCCATGGCCTCGATGGTCGGCACAAGGGCCGCAAAGATTTCAGACGCTTTCAGCACCTGATTTTTAGCGCTGACGGTGATGGTGCGTTCCTGATTATAGCGCATAATACGGTTCAGTTCACCGACGGTGTAACTATTAATAACCTGGTTGAGCGGCACGTTGCCGCCGTTTTGCGTACGAATACTGACTGTGGTCAGGCTTTCAGCAGATTCCCTTTCAGACTTGAGGCCGCGCCCGACAATGGGTATCTGCACATTGCCCTCATGATAGTCGGTGGTGGTCACACCGTCGATAAAGAAATCCAGGGCATCGGCCACATCCTTCGATGTCACACCGGCGCGCCGGGCACGGGCCTGATCGACATCCACAATGGCCGTCATGACCCGGTTGTTCCAATCCTGCTTGATATCGATGCTGCCGGGGATCTTGCGCAGCGCGGCCATCAACTGCTCGGCCTGCTCCTGCAGCACCTTTATGCCGGGACCGCTGAGCCTCATCTGAAACAGGCCGGTCTCACTGCCGCCCAGCCACATGGCCTTAACCCGACCGCGCACATTGGGAAAATGATCCGCAATGTACTGGTTCGTGCGCGTGACCAGTTCGGGCACCTCTTTGTTGGTCTCGGTATTGACGATTAAAAATGCCACGAACGGATCCGGGTCCACCGGCGCCAGCGAGAGAAAAAACCGCGGTCCGCCGTTTGCCACATAGGCGATGGTTCCGGTGATTTCCGGGTTTTGTTCCTTATCCTGCAGCCAGGCACTGAGTTCTCTCACGGTCCGGTCGGTCTCCTCGATGTAAGTTCCGGCGGGAAGATCCAGATAGACCAGGTACTGATTCCGGTCCCCGGGCGGGAAAAAGGCCTGGGGGACAAACGACAGTGCATACAATGCCAGAAGAAATATGCCGGCCGTCACCGCCACCACCAGGAACCGAAAGCGCAGGGAAAGTTTCAGGATCCCGCGATAGAGCTGATAGAATCTTCCCTGGTAGGGATCGTGCGTCTCTTGTTTGTCTGCGCCCGCAGGCGCTTTGGTCTTCAAAAACCAGAAGCACATGCTGGTCGAAGAAAACATGGAAAAAAACCACGAACCCAGCAGCAGGATCGTCATCACCGAACCCAGCGAGGAGGTGTAATCACCCGTCTGACCGATTTGAAGGATGATCGGTCCGAAAGCGAAAACCGTTGTCAGCGTGCTGGTCAACAGAGGAACCGCAAGCGAGCTGCCGGTTTTCAAAACGGCCTCCTTGCGTTCCATGCCCCTTTCCAGATTGACTTTGATGTCATCGGATACCACAATGGCGTTGTCCACGAACATCCCCAGTGCAATGATCATCGTGGCCAGCGACATGCGTTCCATATCGATGCCCAGCGCATACATCATCAACATACCGAAAAGCATGACCATGGGGATGAATGAGCCCACAATCAGTCCGGTTCGAAACCCCAGCAGCAGCATGACCACCACCAGGACGATGGCCACGCTTTCGAGCACGTTAATCACCATGCCGCTGACGGCTTTTTCAATCAGCTCGGGTTGGAAGGTGGCAAAGTCGAGCTTGTAGCCCCAGGGAAGGGAGTTTTCCGCCTCTTTGACTTTTTGCTGCAGGCGCCGGCCGAACTCAACCGCATCAACCCCTCTGATGATAAAGACACTTAACACAATGGCCTGATGGCCGTTGTAGTACGCCGGGTTGTCGATCGGCTCCACGTAGCCTTTCCGGATGGTGGCGATATCCCGCAGCGGAATCGAGGCCTGGGTGCCGGAAATCGGGATGAGAACCTCTCCGATCTCCTCGATGGAGGTGAACCGCCCCTGGGTTTCCACGATGATTTCCACATCGTACAGATTTATCCTGCCGCCGGGCAGCAGAATGTTCTGCTCGCGCAGGCTTTTACTGATGTCGGCCGTATCGATTCCCAGCTGTGCTATCCGCGCGCTCGAAAAATCGAGATAAATGCGCTCCTCCTGCACCCCGGTGAGATCGACCTTCTGGATGCCCTTCATCATGTTGAGGCGTTCTCTGATCTGACGGGCGGTTTCATGCATTTCCGCCATGCTGAACCCGTCGCTCCACAGCGCGATGGTGGCCACCGATGTATCGCCGAAGGTATCGTCGACCATCGGCCCGATGGTGCCTTCCGGCAGCTCGGGCTTGACATCCGCCATGCGGTTGCGCAGCAGTTTCCACGTCGCCGCTATCTGTTCGGTGGGCACCTCGTCTTTGAGGATAACATGGATCAGGCATTCACCGTATTTAGAGGTGGAATCCTTGATCCTGTCGATTTCGCCCATGCTGCGGATTTTCTCTTCGATCGGTCGGGTAATCAGGCGTTCGACCTGCTCCACCGGCATGCCGGGATATTTTGCGTACACCAGCGCTTCACGAATCGTGATCAAAGGGTCTTCCAGTTTCGGCAGGCGTATAAACGCCGTCATACCGCCCAAAATTACCAGTAACAGCGTCATGATGACGGTTCGTGAATTATTCAGCGCAAATGCGGTGATCCCTCTCATTTTGCGGTCTCCTCCAAAAGTTTGACTTCCAGCCCGTCGGCTAAAAAACTCACGCCGGCCACGGCAATAATGTCTCCGGCCTCAAGGCCTTCGTCGATGATAACTCTTTTATCCGCCGTGCCGCGGGAGCGGACCGGGGTTTTCTTGACCGTCGATGTGCCTGGGTCATACACAAAGGCATACCCGCGGTCCGGTTCTGGAGACGGCATCACGGCTTGCATCGGAACCAGGTACCCGGATGTGCGGTTTTCATCTCTGATCGAAAGAGTGGCTTCGGCGGTCATACCGGGCTTAACTTTTTCACTCGGATCAATCAGCCCCACTTTGACCGGAAAAGCGCTGGCCTTAACGGCGGCGCCGCCGATATAGGAAATACGGCCTTTGGCGGTCTCGCCCGGCAAGGTCGGAAAGGCGATGGTTACCGGGTCATCGATTTGGATCTGGTCGACGTTGGTTTCCGGTATGGCCAGCTCCACCTCCATTTTACCGGTGGCATTGATTTCGAGAATTTTCTGTCCGGCCAGCACCTCCTCGTTGGGCTCCACCGACCGCCAGGCGATGACGCCGTCGTAAGGAGAGGGCAGTTTGGTTTTGCGCAGATTCCGCCTGGCCAGATCCAGTTTGGCCGTCTGGAATTTAACCGCGCTCATGGCGGCCTTGTAATTGTATTCTGCGACCTCCACATACCTTTCAGCCCCCGCACCCTCTTCGAAAATCCGCTTCTGACGCTCGTACTCTGCCTTTGTTTTGGTCACATTTTCTTTAGCCTTAGTAAGATCGGCCTCGGCCGCATCGACATCCAGCTGATAGGGTTCCGGATCAAGAACAGCGAGCACATCCCCCTTTTTGACCCGATCGCCGATATCCACTTCCACAAGCTCCACCTGCCCGCCGACCTCAAAACTGAGTCCGGAGGAATCGACCGCAGCGACCTGTCCGGCAAATTTGCGTATCTTTTCAGCAGGCTGCTCACTGACGGTCATGGTTTTGATGGACCGGACCACTTCAACAATTTCAGGCTTTTCTTTGCATGCCGCCATCGCGACCGCCAGGCAAAGCAGCCAAACCACCCGCTTGAACATCTGTTTTATCATGTTATACCTCCC
>JASFIV010000358.1:0-3979 GCA_050122475.1 Desulfobacterales bacterium
CTGTCTGGGTTACGGGTCAGAAGCGATTTTACCCGAACTGGGAGGTCGAAAAAATCGTTTGCATTCCACTGCATATTTTATTTGATCCGGCAAAATACGCCCGCTATCGCCTGCGAATCCAAAATTCATCAGCAGGTGGTATTCTGAATACCTTTCCGTGTTTTCGGTATGAAAAAGATGGCGAAGCTGAGATTTTGTGGGGCGCGACCTACCGAATTACGATCGGATTTTTAAAACGGGTCTTTGATTTCGAACCGCCGGATATGCATTCTCTTCCGGAAATTCATGGTCGCCTGGACGCTTCTTATCTCTCACCGGCATCATAAACCGCGAATCGAGCAACACGGTTATCTGGGGAAACCCAGTTGGATACCTCTGATATGTTTCTCACCACGAAGAACACAAACCCGCCCGCCTCGCCTGAGCGTCTCGCGATGGCGGGCGTGGGATTCATAAAGGGAAAACACATAATTTTAATTTTATCATTTCGTGCCCTTCGTGGTTATGTGGGCCTCACTTGAACTTTCTGCATAACCATATTGAGCAAAACAGGAATTGATCTCTGACGCGTATTGGATTATACCTTATCTAAAAGACCGTTAATCGCAAGAATGAAAGGAGGATTATTATGGCTATTTTTTTTATGTTCGGCAATTATACCCCTGAAGCACGAAAGGAAATGAGTGCTGCCCGAACACAGCAGGCCATCAACACCATCCAGAAGCTGGGCGGTGAGGTAAATGCCATGCATGCGCTTCTGGGGCCCTATGATCTGTTGTTTTGTGTCACGTTGCCCGGCATTGATGATGCCATAAAAGCCTCAGTAGCGTTGAGCGATCAGACGGGGATATCATTCACTACCTGTCCGGCGGTTACGGTAGAAACTTTTGATGATCTGGTAAAATCGGCTGGCTAACCTTGATCCTAAACGAGTCGGATATCGCAAACCAAATGGATTTGTGATATTCTGGCATATCAAAAGTTTTTGGTTTTAGTGATATTCTCATCACAGGTTGATGTGAGGCTTTGATAACGGACTGACAAATAAAATTTTCTTGACATTTATAGCGATTATTCAAATATTATGTTCGTAAATGAGGAAATCTGAATCTCAGTTTCATTTCTAAATCTCATTTTCATTCTAATTCTTCGCAACTGTTCATAGTAGCCCTGTTTTACGACCCCTCAAGTTCTAAACTTTCTTTGCCACTAAAATCGACTGCGGTTTCTATTTCAAAATTAGCCTACAATCTTAGTAAACAGAAGATGGAGAAACCTCTCAAATTGTGCATTCCCTGTTCCTGACAGAATGTTTCTGTTTTGTCGGGCGTCTGTGTCCTCGTCTCGTTTGCTATATCGGTGTTCTCTTTGCCAGCTTGCGATATGATTATTTAAAATACGAAAACGAATTAAAATAATTTTAAAATATTTAAATCGAAGGGGGGGTATCATGGTAAAAATGCTAAAATACATGGTTGTCCACAATGATCCTCATATTTCATGGGAAAAGGTGGAAGAAAACTGGGCAAAACTCGCAAACGTCGAAAAGTGCAGATGGTTGCGGACTTGTTTTAACAAAGAAAAAGGGCTGCGTTATTGTGAATGGTTATCTCCTGATGAAGACACATTAAAATCAATTTTTATCGATCTTAATATTTCTTATGAATCTATAGTAGAAGTTGAAGAGACCGTCCCAGATCTGTGGGGCAAGAGGTGGGAAGAGCACCTCGTTGCAGAAGAAACTGCGAGCACACGTGGCTTTTAATGAAACTTTCTCTAATAACAGCCGGATTCAAAGGAGGTCATTATGACGGTAAAAGTTATGATTAAAAGACACATAAAAGAGGGTAAAGCGAAAGACGTATTTGCCTTGCTAAACAAGCATCGATCCAATGCGATGAATCAGAAGGGCTATATCACAGGTGAGACTCTGATGAGCTATCAAAATCCCCATTGTCTACTTGTTATTTCTACATGGCAGAGCATGGAGAATTGGCTAACCTGGAAAGAAAATAAAGATAGAAAAGCGAATGAGGCAAAGCTGGAACAGTTCTTGGAAGCCCCGACTGAATATGATGAATACATTTTTGGAACCTACCCTTCCAAAAAATAAAAAATCTACAAGATATCGGAAAATCATCTCTGAACCGTCATAGGCTGAGTTAGATATGTATTTTGAGTTAAGTTAGCCGAATTGCCTTTTTGGGTTGATTTGCTTTTTATTAGAAAAAGGGAGCAGTGTATGCAAACTAATGTTATAAAATATGCCCTTTATACATAAATGGTAGCAAAAAGGGCAGCACCTAATGAGAAAGGGGCTATGGTAACAACCATAACCCCTTAATATTATTGGTAGGCGGTACTGGATTTGAACCAGTGACTTCTACCGTGTGAAGGTAGCACTCTCCCACTGAGTTAACCGCCCATATTTTACATGAAAATTAATACACTATGGAACCTTCCGCAGCGCACAAGATCCAAGCATTTTATAGATAAGAAAATGTTGGTATCAAAGTCAAGGGATTTTTAAACCATCCCCGACTTCAGGATTCTGGCGGCGGCTCTTCTTTCGATGCTGAATCGGTATCATCAAAGCTGTCAGACAGGGACTGGCTTTGCGCCTGATCTTCACCATCCACAACCTCTGGCTCAATGTCTTCAGCCCCTTCTGCCATTTCTTCCGATAAAGTGCTACCGAATTCCTCGATTTCTTTGGGGGTCGGCAGGTCTTTGAGATTCTTAAGCCCAAATACCTCTAAAAACCGCTTGGTGGTGGCATAGATCAACGGCCGACCCGGAATTTCTTTGCGGCCCAGCACCCGGATAAATTTGCGCTCCAACAGCACGCGCAAGACCCCACCGCAATCAACACCACGCAGGTGCTCTATGTCGCTACGAATGACCGGTTGTTTATAGGCGATAATGGCCAGTGTTTCCAAAGCGGCTTTACTCAGACGCTGCGGTTTGGGCTGCAGCAAGCGCTTGATATATTCCATGTATTCCGGGCGGGTGCGGATCTGGTATCCACCGGCGACCGGGTTCAGGTAAAAACCGCCCTGACGCGCTTCGTAATCTATCATCAGCTCATCTAGCGCTTCGCGCAGTGCTTTGGTTTCGCTACCACTGATAATCTGTTTCAGGCGCTCAATCGTTAACGGCTCTTCAGTGACAAACAGCAAACTTTCGACAATATTTTTTAGATCATCCATCAGACATAAAAAAGGCGCATAACGCCGGTTTGTGCATGCTGAGCAATGCGGATCAATGTCAGTTTGACCATTTCCAAAACGGCCAGAAAAGTCACAATGACTTCGGCTTTATCCGGTTGTTCTGAAAATAATTGATCAAAGGTTACTGAACCCTTGGCCTCCAGAATATCGGTAATCTGCGTAATTCTTTCTTTAACAGATATTTTGTCGGGCGTAAATTCCAACTGCACATCGTCTGGGATTTTTTCCAGAATCTTTTGAAAAGCGTCAATGAGCTCAAAAAGGCCGACTTGGATATAGGGCTCGTCCTCTTCGTCTAAGAATTCCCGGTGATCACTGCTGCGAACGAAGGTGGCTTCACCCAGAATATGTCTTTCCGATAGTTGTTCGGCAGCGGATTTCATTTGAAGGTATTCAATCAGCGGTTTGATAATCTCCTGGCGTGGATCGTCATCTTCCTCTTCATCAGCCGCTGCCGGCAGCAACATGCGCGATTTGATCTGGGCCAATGTGGAGGCCATGACAATAAACTCTCCGGCGAAGTCGATGTTCATGATTTTGATCCACTCCAGGTACTGCAAGTACTGCTCTGTGACCATGGCGATGGGAATGTCATAGATATCCAATTCATTTTTTTTAATCAAATGAACCAGAAGATCCATAGGCCCTTCAAAAATGTTTTCCAGCTGAACTTTGTAGCCTTCTTCTTGCATTTCAGCGTTCCGTTTTTTACCCATTTAAAATTTTATGCAGTCGCAATATCGGTTGGA
>JASFIV010000359.1:0-3968 GCA_050122475.1 Desulfobacterales bacterium
AATCGTGACAAAGGCCACGAAGACACCAAGGCACAAAGAAAGATATTGAAAAACAGGTTTTAAAAATTTTTGTAACTTCGTGTCTTTGTGGTGAAAAAAATTCTTGGAATCTACCGATAAGATTTGGAAAAGCATAATAAGCGGCTTTACGCGAGTAAAATCTTAAACACCCCAAAGGGAATCATAAAATGCGTCGTTTAAAAACACTGAGTGCCAATATGGAAGATTATCTTGAAGCCATCTTCCACATTTCACAAGAAAAGCAAGCCGCCAGAGCCAAAGATATTGCCGACAGGATGGAAGTAAACAAATCCTCTGTAACCGGGGCTTTGCGCTCGCTTTCTGAAAAAGGCCTGGTCAACTATGCCCCCTACGATATCATTACCCTGACAGCTAAAGGCAAAAAACGGGCGGCAGAAATTGTCAGACGGCATGCGGCGCTCAAAGAATTCTTCATAAAAATCCTGCTAATTGATCCAGATGAGGCCGAGGAGGCTTCCTGCAGGGTTGAACACGCCGTCTCAAAAAACATTATTGATCGGCTCATTCGCTTTGTTGAATTTATGGAAATCTGTCCCCGGGGTGGTAAAGAGTGGTTAAAGGGATTTCGACGCCATTGCGAAAACGGCGACACCGCCAAGCTCTGTGGCGATTACATTGCGGTCTGTCTTGAAGATTTGAAAAAGAGAGAACAAAAAATCGTGTCCCCACAAAAAAGGTAAGTATCTTGAATTGTCCTATTTGATTAAACGGCAGCCTCAGAGGTGATGCTCGCTAGACGCATTCAGCCGGCAGGCGGAAATTTGGGCATATGTTGAATCGCTTCTCTTAATTTTTTTGATAAATCTTTGGGAACCGACCGGTTTTCGGTCTGTTTACACAGGTCAATTGTTCGTTTGAGCGTTTGCAGGCACACAAAACAGGGAACGCATTCTTCGACGTGTTTTTCAATGTCCCGGCAGGTGACTTCGTCCAACTCATTATCCAGATATTCAGATAGTTTTTCAAAAAGCTCCAGGCAGTGCCCGTGGTCGTGTTCATCCTTATTCATTTTCAAAATATCCTTTCAACCTGTCCCTTAAATATAAGCGTGCCCGGTGCAATCTGACCTTCACATTCGCTTCCGATAAATTTAGGATCTGAGCAGTTTCGGCCGTATTAAATCCCTCAATGTCGCGCAATACGATGACCAATCGATACTTTTCCGGAAGCGTAAAAATCGCTTCGTTGATCTTGTCCAGAAGCTCATTGCTCAGCAGTTTGTCCAGGGGCCTTTGCGCCCAGTCCGGAACTTGCTGGGGAACCTCGGCTTCACTCTGAGGATAAAACTCATCCAGAGATAATTCCCGTTGCGGCGCAAATTTAGACTTTCGCCTTTTTTTGATGCAGGTGCTGGCAGCCACCCGGTAGAGCCAGTTTTTAAATTTCGTTTCGTACCGGAAATCTTTTAAGTATCTGAAGACATTTAAAAAGGTTTCTTGTACCGTGTCTTCGGCATCGGCCTCATCCCGGCACATTCTGAGGCTGAAATTGTACAGCTTTTGCTCGTAGCGTTTGACAAGTTCCGGGAATCGGTCGAATTGGCCTGAATTGATAGCCCGTATGAGCTCAAGGTCCTTATCTTTTATCTGTTTGCGATTCGCTCGCTTGGGTGCTGTCATGTTTGCTTGTCACCTGACAAGAATCCTTCAGTCAGGTCGAAATGCCCAATTTAGGCAGGATATAGGCCTGCAGGAGATACCACACGCCCACAATGGCCAACATAAGGATAATATCTTTCATCACCATACTCCTCGTATGTAATAAGGTCTCAGCGGGCTTTTGTCCACTGTTTTTTGAAAATCAGGCAGTAGAGGTTGACCAGCAAAAATATCATGACAAAACCCAGATGACTCAGGTTTAAAGCAATAATGAATTCGGGTGAAAAGACGAAAACTGCGAAATTTTTGATGACGAATAAAACGCCGGTCAGCACGATACCCAAGAGCAGTACGCCTCGCAGATAACCGCTTAGCGTTATCTTACGCTGGGCGCGAATTAAAATGACATGCTGAACGAGCAGATAGGCGACAATCGCCAGCAGCAGGGCGGCTCCGGCATAATGCACATAACGGGTGGTCCAGAAATTGGCCAGCCAGCTGAATCCAGGGATATCCGACAGGTAGTAGCGTTTATAAATCGGCATCTGGCCGAAGCCGGTCAGGGCCATGCAAAATACCGTCAGTATATACAGGTAACGCATCGGTCGGTTTTGGCGCTTTGAATGGGTCAGCGAAAGAGCAGCAGCTTTCATCAGGTACGCTCCTTACTTTTGTTTAATTTTTGGGTATAATTGTAAATCTTCCTGGCAGCGGCCGCGATACCGGCCAACGGGGCGATCACCATAGCGGCGGCCAGATTATTGGCATCCGCCATCCGATCAGAAGCGGCGGCCAGATGCGGTTTGCCTTTGCCCTTTTCAATGGCGGCGTCCAGTTTTTCAAAGGGCACCGGCGAAACATAAATGGTGTTGGTTCCACCGTTTTCGGTCTCACCGTAGATGTAACCGTTTATTTCTTTAGCCAGTTGGCGGGCTTTTTTGATGATTTCATCGCGGGGCCCGATGGTTTGAACATCCTCCGGGCAGGCTTCGATACAGGCGGGCAGCTGCCCCGCCTCAATCTGGTCGTAGCAGCGGTCGCATTTGAACATCACGCCGTTGCCGGCAAAATTGGGCAGGATATCCAAATACAGCCCCACGCCGGTCTGGCGTTGCGGGATGTCCCAGGGGCAAACCGCATTGCATTTGGAGCCCCCCAGGCAGATATCAGGGTCTATTCTGGAGATACCGTTCTCAAGCTGTTTGGCGGCTCCCCAGGGGCATAGTTTAACGCACGGCGGATTCACGCAATGCATGCAGCGGCGTGGAATGGTCAATTCGGTTTCTTCACCATTAACATCAACACTGGCATGCTGGATGTATAGCCAGTTGTAGGGCGTTAGCCGATCGGTGACATCCTGTTTGTCGGACCAATCCGATACCTTGGCCCTGTCCGGAAACATTTTGGGGAAGGGCTTCTGGGGATCCGGGTGTTTATGGGCATTGGTTTCCTGGCAGGCTTCCACACAGGCGCCGCAACCAATGCATTTGCTGATGTCCAGCAAAGTGGCCAGCTGCGTTTTTTCTTCGGGTCGTGCGGCTGCAGCAGCACCCGGGATGCTGCCGGCAGCTACCCCGGCCGCAGCTGCCATTCCGCCTTTTAGAAAAGTTCTCCTCGAAATGTCTTGCCCCAATTTGATCTCCTCTCCGGTGAAAGATGTCATTAATTCTGCTGCTTTTTGAATTTTTGCCCGTAAAGAACCAGCTCTTGGTTTTCGGTTACAAAATTTTCACTGGCTGAGTTGAATTTTTTCTCAATGTGTCTGCTCCTTGCAAAATAATGAAGATTTGCATATGCACGGACATCCAGTGACTTCAGATTGGATAGTTCATTTTGTGGTTCCCGCAAAACGCTTTTGGGAAAACATAGGCTATACATGAGCTACGATTCTTGCTTTCAGTTCGAAGGATCATCTTGATGCGTGGTTATCCAGACAAAGTTTGACCGTTGGGTATGTTATGCCAATTGGAAAATGTTGGGAACTTGCTCAAAGTTGGTATACAGGTCGTCTTGATTATGATTGGCAACGGCCTGATCAAGCGGATATTCAGGCGCTTTTTAACAATCTTGGGCTCAAGGGAGCATTTTGGGATCTTGGCTGAACAACCCGAGCCTGAATACCTTTGACGATTGTGCGCCTATCAGTCGATTTTAATTTTTGTGATATCCGTTTGATACCTGTAAAATTACCAAAGTGCATGTATTCTCAATATAGTGCGCCACGAGCGCACTTTGTATAAAGTGTGCGTAACTGCACAGAAGATGAGGGTGGGCCCCTCGGAGCCGGCTTGCAGGAGCAGGCTTCAAACTACCTAAAGCTGCGTTGGT
>JASFIV010000360.1:0-3934 GCA_050122475.1 Desulfobacterales bacterium
GGCCTTGACCATTGCGCGGGCCGGGCACAACTGGCCACTTTACTATCGCGCGCAGACCCAAACCATAGAGCCCCTCAAAACCAGTGGCGTGTGCCTGGGCATCGACCGGGACATGGGGTTTTCGTCATGCCTCGAGGAAAAATCCATACCGGCCAAAACCGGTGATGTACTGCTGCTTTACTCGGACGGCATCACCGAAGCCATGAATCCGAGCCAGCACCTGTTTGATCAATCCCGCCTGGAAGCCGCCCTCAGAGAAAGTGCTCATTTTCCGGCCGAAAAGATCGTCGAGCGCATCAACTTGCGACTGGATGAGTTCATCCAATCCGAAGAGCCGCATGACGACGTTACGATGCTGGCCATCAAGGTAAAATAGACTGTTTGAATTCATTAGGGAGCGTTGCGATAGAAAAGCTCATTTTCTCAACGCGGTTGATAGGCAGGATGGTGATCTTGTATTATAACAATTATTTTATTTTGCTTTCTGTTCTTTTATTACACTGCCTTATGCATGCGTTTGCACGATGAAGTCGCTGATTAGTCATGCAGCGACCAAATCTTGAAAAACTCTGCGACCCTTCCTCAAGTTCCTGATTACTCCCTGCCGTAAATTTCTTCGATCTCTTCGGAAAATTTTTCATAGATGTTGGCGCGCCTGACCTTCATGGTGGCCGTCATTTCATCGTCATCATGATCGAGCTCCTTGGTCAGAAGCAAAAACTTGCGCACATTTTCCACCCGGGCAAAACGTTCGTTGACATGGTCAACTTCCTGCTGAATCATCCGGTTCACCTCCGGTAGATTGGCCAGCGATTTAAAATTAGTATACGGCAGGCGTTGATCGGTGGCCCACTTGCCGGTATTTTCAAAGTCGATTTGAATCAAGGCGGAAACAAATTTTCTGCCATCACCGAGTATAATTGCTTCTTTTATGTATGGGCTGACCTTCAGCTCGTTTTCCAGCAGGGATGGTGCGATATTTTTACCCCCCGAGGTAATCAGAATATCTTTTTTGCGGTCAACAATGGACACGTGTCCGTCCGTATCCACCTCTGCAATATCACCGGTCAGAAGCCAGCCATCCACAACGGTTTTTTCAGTGGCCTCGGGATTTTTATAATAGCCGACAAAGATACTGTGCCCTCGCTTCATCAGCTCCCCATCCGCAGCGATTTGATAATCGATGCAACTGATGGGCTTGCCCACGGTGCCCAGCTTGATATCATCGCCCATATGGATAAAAGAAAGCCCGGTGCACTCGGTCATGCCGTAGCCCTCTTTGGCCTGAATGCCGATGGCGTGAAAAAAGTGCAGCACTTCTGGACTGACCTTGGCCGCCGCAGAAAAACACAGGCGCACTTTGCGAAGCCCCACGTAGTTTTGCAGTGCCCGAAAGATCAGCCCGTAACCGACCCACCAGCCCAGCATCAGGCCCGGGCTGATTTTCTTTTTAGCCAATCGCCGGTCACAGACCCGGTACCCGATAGCCATGCAGCGCTTAAAGAGCCAGCGTTTAAGCCAGCCCGAATCCTTAATTTTGACCGTGATGGAGTTTTGAAGCTTTTCCCAGATGCGGGGAACACCCAGAAAAACGGTCGGTGCGATTTCTCTGAGATCACTCTGGATGGTAGCCACACTTTCGGCAAAGTTGACCGTGATCCCCAGATGGATCGGTAGATACAGGCTGAAGATCTGCTCGGCGACATGACAAAGCGGCAGATAGGAAACCACGCTGTCCGTTTCATCAGCTTCCAGTGCCTCGGATGTCGCCAGGGTCGTGGCCTCTATATTGCGGTGGTTGACCATGGCCCCTTTGGGCAGACCGGTGGTGCCCGAAGTATAAATCATCATGCAGACATCCTCGGCCCGGCCTTTTTGTACCTCACGCTCGAAAAGGTCGGGTTGCGCCTGAGCCAGCTCCCGGCCCATGGCCTCTACCGCTTTAAAAGAGATGATGTTGTCTTTAGGATAGTTTCTCAATCCCTTCATGTCTTTGACGATGATCTTTTTAAGCTTTGGGAGATCCTGCAGGACTTCCAGAACTTTATCGGTCTGCTCCTGGTCCTCACAGACCACGATCACCGAATCGGAGTGTTTGACGACGTAATGGACTTCCCGGTAGGGGCTGGTGGGGTAAACACCCAAAGGCACACCGCCCAGACTGATGCAGCCCAGACTGGCGTACAGCCATTGGCAGCAATTCTCACTGATGATCGACAGATGATCGCCGCGCTTGAATCCCAATTGCACCAGCCCCAGCGCAAAGTGCTCCACATGCTCTCTATATTGATTCCAGGTGACGCTTTGCCAGATGCCGAAGTCCTTTTCCCGCAGGGCGTCCTGCGGGCCGCGCTCGGCAACACGCTCTAAGAAAGACTGCAGCAGGGTTTTACCGCTCAGCTCAACCATCGTTTCCTCCGCTTGTAGTGCTTGACATCGCGGTAGCTGGTCTTGCCGTCGGTATGGCCTACGCCCATGTAAAACTCCTGCACGTCGCGATCGTTGAGCAAAACATCCACCGGGCCGTCCAGAACCACCCGGCCATTTTCCATGATATAGCCGTAAGAGCTGATCTCCAGGGCCATCTGAGCATTTTGTTCAACTAACAACATGGTGGTGCCTTCGTTCTGGTTGATCTGGCGAATGATCTCAAAGATTTCATCGACCAGCAAAGGTGCCAGGCCCATAGAGGGTTCGTCGAGCATCATCAGCCGGGGCTGGGCTAAAAGCGCCCGGCTAATGGCCAGCATCTGCTGCTCGCCGCCGCTCAAATATCCGGCCGTCTGCTTCAGGCGCTTTTTTAAGAGCGGAAAATAGGCAAAGCACTTGTCCAGGTCGCTACTGACGCCGCTGCGATCTTTGCGGGTGTAAGCGCCGCAGGTCAAATTTTCCTCGACGGTGAGATCCTCGAAGATATGCCGGCCTTCCATGATTTGAAAGATCCCACGGCGCACAATTTTATGCGGCGCCAGACCCTCCAGAGACTCTCCCCGGTAATAAATACTGCCTTCAGTAATCTCGCCGTCTTCCAGCGGCAACAGCCCGCTGATGGCCTTAAGCGTGGTGGATTTGCCCGCACCGTTGGAACCCAACAGCGCCACGATGGCGCCCTCCGGCACCTGCAGCGAGAGGCCCTTTAACACCAGGATGACATTGTTATAAATGACCTCGATATTGTTGACCTCTAAGATGGGCGCCAAACCGTCCTCCTGTGTACAATTAGGTCGCCAAATTGTTTTCAAAAAGCAGTTTCAAAACCCCTTTGAGGTACATTTTGCGGTCTTTTGCTAAAAGCGCTTAACAAAGTGGAGCGCAAAATCTTGAACTGTTTGAGGGCGATAGCCGGAGTTTTCAAGATTTAGCGCAACGAGTTTAGCGCTTTTCAAAAGCCGCAAACCAACAGAAAAGGGGTCTTGAAACTGCTTGAAGACTCTCAAAAAAATGGATCTCGTTCTCGCCCTGTTGAATCCCCTTCGGGGGCCGCCTTGCAGCCCCGATGAAATGGGCTTTACATTTCATTGGGCAAGCATTCAACAGGGCGAGTCGGAGGCTTTAACCTTCTCATTACTTTTCATGCAAGATCCAACAATGCATCAGTCTAAATAAATCCAATCCGACACCGGCACGAACTTGCCGGCCTTAGCCCGATACACCTTACCCATGGCCGTGGCATTCGTGTTTCCAAAGCTGACCGCGCCGGCCAGCCCGCCGGTATCCCATTTTTGGATCATCGGGATGGCGTTCTTCAGATTTTCGCCGGTGATCGGCAGTCCTTTTTCCTGGCAGATCTGGGCCAGCTTCACAAAGACCATACCGGTGAACCAGCCCTGCATATAGGAGTTGGGCCGATAGGTCACATCCGGGTGGTGCTTTTGATTAAAAGCCTGAATGGTTTTGATCATGGGAATGTCATCCTGGTACCAGTAAGCATAGG
>JASFIV010000361.1:0-3913 GCA_050122475.1 Desulfobacterales bacterium
GCAACCATCCATCGACTACGGCTGCTTCTGTCAGGTCCGGGCGCTTGTAATAGCCGGGCATCAGAATCGGGCCTTTGCCGCAGATTTCGCCGACCTCACCCACCAGTGCTTCGTTTCCGCTTTCATCTAATATTTTCATTTCGAAAAAAGGCGGCGGCACACCGACCGATTCCGGTTTGGCAGCATAATCTTCTTTATCCAGCACGGTGACAAAGCCTTCGGTTAAGCCATACAGTTCGTAGAATCTGCCGGGCAAGCGTTTGTTGAGTTCATCTTTGTGCTCTTTTAGCAGCGGTGCCCCCAGAGAAAGAATCATCTCCAGGGATTCCAGGGCTTTTGATGAAAAATTAGGTGAATTTAGAATGGCGATAATCTGGGCGGGCACCAACATGACATGGGTGACTTTTTCGCGCTCAATGGTGTCAATATAGCTAACGGGATCAAACTGACCCAGCAGAATATAGGTAGCGCCAACATACATGGTGGGCATCAGATCAACAAAAGCGCCGTTGAAGACAATGGCGCCGGCATGCATGGTAACGCTTTCCGGCGTCATGCGATAGGCAGCGGCAAAAGTCGCTCCATACCAGCTCCGAACATAATGGGTATGCATAATCCCTTTGGGCAAACCCGTGGTCCCGCTGCTGTACATGATATTAAAGAGATCATCATCATTGATGGCAATGCCTTCCGGTTCTTGGTCACTGGCGGCTGCTTTTAAATCAGCGTAGTTCCGGTAGCCTTTTTGGCCGGAATAATCGGTGAGGATGTAGCGATCCTCAGCTATCGCCGGCAGCTCTGGCTTGATCGAATCGATTTTATCAACGAATTCGGAACGGGTAATCAACAAGACGGTATCTGAATCATTCAATAACGTTTTCATGGCTGGTTCAAGCAGCAGCGTACTGGCCGGCACCACCACCGCACCCATCTTGGCGACAGCCCAATATACTTCAAGTAGTTCCAGACAATTGGGCAAAATCGTGGCGACCTTATCGCCTTTTTGAATCCCCAGATCGATAAAGGCATTGGCCAAACGATTTATCTGTTGGTTGAATTCAAGCCAGGTCAGGCGCTGATCTTCAAAAACGACGGCAAGATGGTCGGGACGGTATTTTGCATGGCGTGAAAATAGGGATCCGATATTCATGGCTGCCTCACTTCATAAAGGATGGGTTTTGGGTGAAAATCACGAGATGGGTCACTCTTTCTGCCTGAATATGTTAGCGAAATCTATGCCAAAATATTGAGGCTGAACCGCTGTTCTAATGGATGGCCTTTTTGATGTCTTTTTGTTAAATTCAATATATTTTCAGGTGGATAGGATATTCCTTGAATCAGTGTCACGTCAGAAATGGGAAGGTTAATGTGTATCAGAAAGAAGACATGTAGCCAGTTTGAAACGAAGAATTAGAAGGAATGACAGCAGTGACAGCAATTATAGCCGATGAATCTGTTGGTTTTCATCAAGCATTAGCCGATAAAAACATATCTGATGATATAAGTCGAAACTGTTTGCTGAAGATGTCACACAGGAACCGCTGTGAAAAACGTCTTCTGAGCTCCCGATTGTCAACGCTTAACCCTTTTTAGAAAAGAAAACAAAGCTAATGGGCCAACAGCTTTTGTACCAATTTTGATACAATGTGATTCTAGTGGCGTGTATTACTCAGCCTCGGGCAAGCGCACCAGCATGACCGGTATGCTGCCTCGCCGCAACACCCGGCGCGTCGTACTACCCAAAACGGCCTCTCCTAATTTACCGCGATCCTGGTACCCCATCACAATTAAATCGCATTTTTTTTCGCGACCGACCGCCAGTATTTCATCCACGACATTACCCCGGGTTACGATCGTTTCATCGGTCATAAAATCGCATTCATCATGCTCTTTTTGGACCGACGCACAAAATTCTTCCAGCGCCGCTTTGATCATCGCACCTTCCCTGCGTTTGCCGATCAGAATCTGTTTGGCTTCCTGCTCGTGGGCTTCCTGCAGTTGCTGCCACTGTTCTTCACCCAAAAACGTCTTGATATGGACATCTGAGGTATGCGACACCTCTTCCATGACGTGGAGAACGGTAATGACCGCACCATAGCGGTCAGCCAGACTGACGGCATAATCAAAGGCCTTACGGGCGTTCGGAGAAAGATTGGTGGTAAATAAGATTCTTTTAATCTCGGGAACCATTATGATCCTCCTTTTCATTAGACAAGGGCTCATTCATAAGGATAGAGTCTGCAACTCTCATACCACTTATGAATGGATGGCTGAATTATAGTGGTTGTCATAAAAACGTTCCGATCGTGGAACGTTTTTATGCTACAACACTTATGCCGCAATCCTTTTTTCGGACATTAATATTACAAGCGGTGTAAATGCTTCTGGATCGATCACCGTTGCTGAGGGAATGTCCGGAAAAACTTTGAGTTGATTCAAGTCGCACACTCCTGTAAGAAAATCGATATGCATAAACATCATAACAAGTCCGCAATTAACCGATAAGTATGGAGCCCGTTATTTTTTATTTGCCGAATTCCAAAATCGGAGCTAGATTATAATCTGTAATAATTTCTAATCGCTAAAACAACAATGTCAACAGGTGAACGCCTATGGCACAGGAATCTATAAAACCGGAAAAAGTTTATTACTTCGGTACCTGCCTGATGGACTCAATTTATCCCCAGGCCGGATTGGCCGGGCTCAAACTCATTCAGCGCGAAGACGTCCAGGTCATTTACCCGCGCCAGCAGAGCTGTTGCGGGCAGCCCGCCTATAACTCCGGTTTTCCGAAAGAAGCAAAAAGGGTCGCCCTGAAACAAGTCCGATTGTTTATTAAAAACTATCCGATCGTGGTGCCTTCCGGATCCTGTGCCGGCATGATGAAGCACCACTATCCGTTGTTATTTGAAGACGATAAAAATCTGCAACAGGTTCAGCAATTCTCCGAACGGGTGGTCGAGCTTTCCGAATTTTTGGTACAAATGCTCAATATACAATTGGCGGACCGCGGGCTACCGATCAAAGTCACCTGGCATTCATCCTGCCATGCCATGAGGGAAATGCATGTCATCGAATATTCAAAATCGCTCATCCGCCAGCTACAAAACGTCGAACTGGTCGAGCTGCAAAACGAGCATGAGTGCTGTGGTTTCGGCGGCACCTTTGCCATTAAGCAGCCGAAAATCTCCGGCACCATGGTCGGTGACAAGGTTGCCGATATCCGCCAGACCGGTGCCGAACGCTTGCTGGCCGGCGATTGCGGCTGCCTGATGAATATCAGCGGGGCCATGGATTATCAGAACGTCCCCATTCGAAGTCAACACCTGGCCGAATTTATCTGGGAGAGAACCCATGCAAAATGATGCCGGACCCAATTTTCAGCAAAACGCTTCCCGGGCTTTAGACGATCAACAACTGCGCAAAAATTTCAAGTTTGCCATGGGAAATTTTATTCTCAAGCGCAAGCAAATTTTTTCAGACGAAAGTGAAACCGAGCAACTGCGCCAGATCGGCAACACCATCAAGCGCCGGGCTCTGAGCCAATTACCGCAGTTACTCGAACGGCTTGAGCAAAATTGCGCCCGCAACGGTATCCAGGTGCATTGGGCTGAAACCACCGCAGAAGCCAATCAACAGGTTTTGCGCATCATGAATGCGCACCAGGCCACACGTCTGGTAAAAGGCAAATCCATGGTTTCCGAAGAAATGGGGCTGAACGAATTTTTACAGGAAAACAAGATCGAAGTCGTTGAAACGGACCTGGGAGAATTCATCATTCAGCTTAACAATGAGAAACCCTCACACATCATCGTGCCCGCTATCCACAAAAATAAACAGCAGATTGCCGAGATCTTCCATCAAAATTTACCTGATACGCCCTATACCGAAAATGTCGAGGAGCTCAATGCCA
>JASFIV010000362.1:0-3899 GCA_050122475.1 Desulfobacterales bacterium
CAGCAAAAAGATATAAAAACAATAGGTTGTCTGAAAATTGGGTCTGTTTTACGATTCACGACAGCGTACCGGGCCCTGTTCTTTTACAACGATCCCTAATGCGCTCAGACAGTGCGCGGTTTTCGCAAACGATCATTGATTCCGCTCCAAATAAGGAATTTAGACGCTGTGGCGACTTTGATTTGCTCAGCTAATCAGACCGGGTTTCAAAATTTTGCTCGATCAGTTTCAAAATATCATGCCCAACGGCTTGGCCCGGATGTCGCGCCACCATTTCCTCAGCAATGCTTCTGGCCTGCTGTATTTTATTGCGCTTTAGATAAAAATCGGCGAGCGCATAAAGATAGTCTAAATTATCCGGTTCCAGATACTGTGCTTTGCGCAACGCCGCTTCCGCATTTAAATCCTGGTTGAGATACTGCAGTAACAATCCGAGGTTATAGTGGATCCGGGCTCTGGCGGGCAGGCCTCTGGCAGCCTGTTTTAAATAATTCGCTGCCTCGGCATACTTTTTTTCTTCCGCCAGTAACAATCCAAGCGAATAGTGAACTTCATACATTTCAGGATTGGAAGTGGCGACTTCACGAAGCAGTATCTCGGCCTCACTATTATTTCCCATTTGATTATAGAGCATGGCCAGGTTGACCTGGGCCGGGTAAAACAAATGATCGATTTTGATGGCAGCCTGGTAGTTTTCAACAGCTTTTTGAGGCTGTTTCAGCGCAACATAAAGATTCGCCAGATTGTGACGGCCAAAAGCAAAATCGGCTGAATATTCCATGGATTTCCGATATTCGTCCAGAGAAGCCTGAAAGACCGTTTGCTGGTTGCTGTTCAAAGCTGGATCGGAAACTTCAGCCATCCGCCGGGCTGCTTCCATGCGCACGGCGGTAACCGGATCATAAAGCATGGATGTCAGGAGTTCGACCTGACGTTTAGGGTCTGATACAGTTAAGTGATCGACAGCCGTGCGCCGAATCAGGGCTTCATCATCCATCAATGCCAGTTCATATGCGCGGCTGGTTTCTTCCCCGGAGTATGCCGCCAGAAGCGACAACGCCGTCGAACGCACGATTACCGGATAAAGTGGGTCCCCGGCAAGCTTAATGAGATCTTTATGCGCGTGCGTCGATCTTTTGCGCCCTTCATCAATAATTGCACCGTAATGGGCCTTGCGACCGGGGCCATACCATTTGGTGATATATTCTTCAGACCATTGATTGGTTTTATCAACATGGCAGCGGTTGCAGGCATTGGGTGTGCCCATTTTGATACTCAGATCCGGGCGCGGAATCCGGAAGCTATGGTCTGCGCGATAATCAATTATCATATAGGGTCGTTCCGGCATATGGCACTGAATACATTCGGCGCCGGTGCCCACATCAAACAGAACTTTCCCATCTGACGATTTAATCGGCTCCCCTTTTTCCCCCTTACGCTTATGGAAGTGGTGCGCTTTGGTGTCATAAATACCGGCCCGGTGACACTGCAAGCAAAGCGCGTTGCCCTCTTTGACCTTTTTTATGCTGTGCACATCGTGGCAGTCGCTGCAGCGCACGTTGCGGCTGTACATTTTGCTCTGGGTAAAAGAACCGTAAACGTAGACTTCTTCCAGGATCTGGCCATCGGCAAAATACAGCTCCGGGGTCAGCAGGCTGGGCAGCATGCTGTCCAAGAGATCCGGTTCGGCGTGAGTGTAATCCCCCAGTATTGCGCGTCGAGCGTGACAAGGTGCGCAAAGCTCCACCTGTTGGCGCGAATCCATTCCTTTTGTTTTGACCACCAGTTCATAATATTCGGTTTGCGGCCGGGCCATATCCGGCAGCTCCGCCCATTCCACATGCCGGGAACCGGGCCCATGGCAGGCTTCACAGCTGACATCAATTTCCGACCAGGTGGTCTGGTAAGCGTCACTCTCAATGTCATAGTTTTTTTTAAGGTTGGTGGAATGGCACTCTGCGCACATGCCGTTCCAGTTCTGACCGGCATTGGTCCAGTACAGCCAATCTTTTGCATCGAAGGGAGTCTCGGGGTACAGGTGATACCATTTTTTTTCATTCACATCCCAGGCAATGGGCAGACATTGCAGGCGGCCGCCGGGAAAAGGGACCAGATATTGCTGCAACGGATACCATCCGAATGTATGGGTGATTTCAAACTCTCCCATTTTGCCGTCCGGGCCCTGGGTGTGGACGAAAAATTTGCTGTCCTTGCGATAAAAGCGGCTGATGACACCGTGAAAATCTACGGACACATTGCTAAAATCACCCAACACGGTCTCATCACTAGCGATCTCCATGGCGCGGTCGTGGTGGGAATTTTGCCACTTGTCGTATTCGGCCCTGTGGCAATCCATGCATTTTTTGCTGCCGGCGAAAGCGGCAATAGGCTCCGGCATAGGAAGACGAGGGAAGTATGTTTCCTTCAGCAGGTAAGCCGGAATGGAGAGAATGATGATGAGGGTTGCAATGAGTCCGGTTATTTTCCAGCTTTTCATCAAATTTACCGATAGATACGGATAATGAAGATATATTCCTTTTGCCTTGTACCTTGAACCTTATGCCTTTTTCTTAGGATACGCCACCTGTTCAACGCGAAATGTGCTTCGCTTGATCGGTTTGCGGGTGTCTACTTTTATTATTTTGTTTTCAATGGTTATCGGATAAATATCCAGCGCCCGGGGCGCCGGTGCATCGATAACCTCGCCGGTAATATCAAAGGTTGATCCATGACAGGGACAGGCAAACTTCATTTCTTTTTCAATCCAGGGGACCGAGCAGCCCAGGTGGGTACATGTGCGGGATAAAGCTAAAAACCCTCCGTCTTCCAGCCGTGCCAAATAAAATTTTCCTCTCACAAATGCGGTGACTGAATTCGGTGTAAATTTTTCGACTGCTCCTGCAGTGATAATTGAACCCGCGTCTTCTCCGCTGGCTTTCGATTTGAGAGGTCGCAGAAAAGCAAATGCCACGGCAACAAATTCAGCCAGGGCAACACCACCCAGAATTAGCCAGAGGATATTTAAAAAGGATCTTCTGGCTGGCTCGGTGTCTGATTTCTTTTCTTTTTTTGAAGAAAATCCCGTCAATCCTGTTATCCTGTCAGATTTTTTTCCTTAGTATTGGCTCCTGAATACTGATGCCTTAGCCCTGACTGCTGACTTCTGTCTTCTGACCTCTGATTTACGGCCACATCAACGCCATTCCCTTCCCGCGAAACCAGATACCGGTAATCGTCAGAATGATGAAGGCGACGGTTAGCAGGACGAAAACGGCCTGAATCGATTCGTTATTTGACGCAGCATATTTTTTCTTCACCAGCCAATAAAGCAAGATGATTCCAGCCAGAACTAAAGCCGCCGGAAAAATTCCGTTACTGACAACCGGAGACAGGCCCGGCATCCAGGCGGCAAAATCAATGATAAATTCATCCGCAGCAATGCCAATCGGTGCCAAAATAACGGCAAGCAAGGCAGCCGCTACAGCCAACCGGCGCCCTTTGATCGAGGCAAACCACACCCCGCCTGTGTTTGTCTGATAATTTAAATAAGGAATGCTAAGCATGGCAATTAAAATAAAAGCAGGTATGATGAACAACGCAAAAAGCGGGTGAAAGTGCACGAGCAATTCCTGGATACCGGCAAAGTACCAGGGCGCCTTGGTCGGGTTGGGGCTCAACCCCGGGTTGGCTTTTGCTCCCAGGGGAGCATTAAAAAAGAGCGAAATCAACATGATGCCGGCAATTAAAACCAGAGCAACCACCATCTCCCTTAAAATTAGGTTTGGAATGGACGGTACCTTTTTGTCCTCGCTCTCTTCGCCTTCATCCGGTCTGTGGGGAATCACAAGACCGCCGACTTTACGCACCCGCCAGAAGTGAAACGGCATCAGAATCAGCAT
>JASFIV010000363.1:0-3867 GCA_050122475.1 Desulfobacterales bacterium
ATGATTCAGGCAGCGATCAAAGAAAGCCCTTGACTAATCCAGCAGAAATGACTATTTATTTCGCTTCTGAAGAACATTTTAATGCGGGGTGGAGCAGTCTGGTAGCTCGTCGGGCTCATAACCCGAAGGTCGGTGGTTCGAATCCGCCCCCCGCTACCAATATGCAAAAAAAGGTTTAGACAGCGGTCTAAACCTTTTTTTTATGGGCTTAATCGAGCCCCTTGCTCCCAAAATATGGATACCGGTTTGCTGAAATGGCGTTGGGCGTTTTATTTCTTTGACCCGCCTGGACAATTGTACTATATAGCATTCATCTTTTGACCGCTGAATCTTACCCTTAAATTTGATATAGCGAATGCACAAGGATTTAATTTATTAAACTTCAATCATCATAAGGAATGTGTCTTATGGCCAAAACCAAAAAACCAAGTCCGGAAGACGATAAGAACAGGCGATCTGGATTAGACCGCAGATGGATTATTGCGCCGCATGACGGCCCCGAAAGGCGAAGTGGCAAAGACCGGCGGAAAGCATTGGAAGAAGGCAGTCTGGTTGCGACAGAAGAAAGTGATCAAAGTGAAATTTCGACCATACAGGACCTGCTAATGGCCAATTCCATGCAACTGGACGCTATTGCTCAGATATTGATCGAGAAGGGAATATTTTCCAAAGATGAGCTCTTCAATATGCTCAAACGCATTCAGCGGGAATACCAAAAAACGGGCAATATTGAAGATTAAATCAAGATGATTCGCAAAATTATATCAGGCGGCCAGACCGGAGCAGACCGGGCGGCTCTGGATGCTGCCATTAAACTCAGCATTCCACACGGTGGCTGGATTCCCAAGGGCCGATTAACCGAAGTGGGCCCCCTGTCGGATGAATATAACTTGACGGAAATGCCCAGCAGCAGTTACCCGTTAAGAACCGAACAAAATGTCATTGATTCAAGCGGTACAATAATTATCAGTCATGGTCCTCTGAGCGAAGGCTCTGACTATACGCGTAAGATGGCAATTAAGCACCAACGCCCCTGGTTGCACATCGATTTAAATCAAACACCCGCCTTTAAAGCCGCGACCTTGATCCGCTCCTGGGTAAACGAAAATCGGATAGAAATTTTAAACGTCGCCGGACCGCGCGCCAGCAAAGATGCTAAAATATACAACGCCGTTCTCAAACTGATTGAAAGCGTCTGCTATCTGGAGATGATGAATACGGACCCGCCCCACGGAACGGGTCATAAGGGAGACCCTCACAGCCCACAGGACCAACCGCCCAAAACCGTCCAAGAAGCGACACACAAACTGATAAACGACTTGTCCCTAAAAGAAAAAACCACTATAGCCAACATGGCCGAAGATGAATTGATGAATCTCAATGCCTTTTTGGGACGGTACATTTTGGATAAATTTGGCCTGTGGTCCGGCAACGAAGAACTTGTTGAATCCTGTTTAACCTTTGCCGACTACCCTTTGCACACCGAGGATGATGCTGCTGCCGTAATCATTAAAGAATTGTGGCATCAATTAAGGCGGACCCATCGGCTCCGAATTATCAAATGATGGGACGAAACCGATGTGCCTGCAAAAACCAGATTCGACTTTTATAAAATGTGGAGGGAGATGGTGAAATTAGGCCGATATCTTAAAACAAGCAAAAACCGGATTGGGTGCAGTAACGTTCTGCATCTTATCATGGCAGCAATGTTTTTTTCGTCGGCGGTAGTGGCCGAGGAACCGCCATTGGACAACCCGGAGACCGCCAATGACGATCGAATTCAAATTGTGGCAGATAAATTAACGACCAACCATGCGGAACAATTTGCGGAGTTTAGCGGAAATGTGCGTGCCAACCAGGGGACCTTTGTTATCAATGCCGACCGTCTTCGAATTTATTATCAAGCACCTTCCGATAGTGCCGCTCAACCAGCCACCGGTCAGGAAAGCATACAGCAGGTCATTGCCACCGGCAATGTAAAGCTATCAACTGGAAAATTTACTGCTGAAACCGATCGTGCTGAATACGATCTCGAGACCCAAGTTCTTGTTCTTATTGGTGAAAGTTCGACATTGAAAAGCAACCGTAACATAATCACCGGATCAAAAATCATCGTCAATCGCAAAACCGGACAAATGAGCATCGAAAGCGACCCGCAAGAGCGGGTCAAAGCTGTTTTCTATCCAAATGAAAGCAACAAAGAGCAGGAGTGAGTGTCGGAGTTGTCCTTTTCGGGGGGTCATTCGTCGCATCGACTGCCATAATATCAGAAAGCATGGCGGCGGAAAGGGGAGAGTTAACGGTTCAAAGCACGGAGTTTCAGCAGATTTTTATATTTGAACATCAGGTCAAACCATTGGTGAAACAATGCATCCAAGTCCTCAAGTGATTTTTGGCGCTTTTGCTTTGCCTTTTTTTCCACTTCTGCCAGCGCCTCAAGAAAATCGTCCCGTTCGGGTTCCTGGGCCAACAAATGACGATAAATTTCAGCAGCTTTGTCCCAGTGCTCCTGTTCAGAATACACTTTAGCCATTGTGGCCGTATAAAAGTCGGTTTCTTCTTTCATTTCTGCAGATGATCACTATACAGCTGAATACACCATTTTCTTTTCGTCAGGGCTTCGGCAGGTGTCGGGGTTTTAAAATCAGTTCATTTTCGCCAACCATCCCCAGTTCCTGACGCGCCACACTTTCGATGTAATGCGGGTCATGCTTTAACCGGTCGATTTCGACACTCAGGGTAAGATTTTTTTGGGTAAGCTGCTCATTTTCTTCAGTCAGCCGGTTTTGTTGGGCCTTTAACGAATTTAAATCGATAAAGCCATGCTCACCGAAGATGATAAAAAACAGCAGCGAAAACATCAGGGCAACTGCGATAGATAAAAAGATGCTTTGTTTTTTGGTCATTTTCTATTTATGCTCTTTTTTATTTCAGCAAGCATGGTACCCAATTCCGGGCTCCTGACGCCATAGGAACAACCCCAGAAAATCGCCAGTCCGGCAGCCACGCAGGCCATCACTCCCGCCACTAAGGCCAGAAAAGAAGCGCCTTGAGCCGGAATCAGAATTTTTGCCGCAACCCAGACAACTGCGCTCATTACGACAGCGCTGCCCATCGTTTTCAACGCAGAATGCGCAATGCCCCGCCATCCCAGAGCACCGAGTTTCTTGCGCAGTGCGAGCACCAGGAGAGCAAGGTTTAATATAGAAGCCAGCGATGTCGCCAATGCAAGCCCTGCGTGGGCCAGTGGTTTCATCAAAACGATCCCGAGCCCGATATTGGCCAGAATGGAAACGGTTGCCATAATCATGGGCGTACGGGTATCTTTAAGTGCAAAAAAGGTCGCAGCTACGATTCGCACCGCCGAAAAGGCCCATAGACCTATAGCATAATATAAAAGTGCCTGGGCAGTCAACAGCGTGGCTTGCGGACTAAATTCGCCTCTTTGAAACAGCATGGTAATGATCGGTACCCGCAGGACAATGAGTCCCAGCATAGAAGGAATGGTCAAAAATAAAGTCAATCGAACAGCGTAGCCAAAAGTGTCTTTTAGGGCGCTAAGATCGTTTAGGGCTGCCTGACGCGAAAGACTGGGTAGAACCGCTGTTGCCGCCGCAATCGCAAATATGCCCAACGGAAATTGAACCAATCGGTCGGCAAAATATAAAACGGCCACGCTGCCTTCCGGTAGAAAAGATGCCAGCAGCGTTCCGACCAGCACATTAATCTGGTAAACAGCTCCACCGAGTATAACCGGCGGCATGAGGCGACTCATTTTTTTTAAGCCGGGATGCCAAATTTTTGTTTTTTGCCAAAAATTAAAACCTTGACGCGCCATGACCGGCAACTGGAGAATCAGTTGGAGGA
>JASFIV010000364.1:0-3849 GCA_050122475.1 Desulfobacterales bacterium
GATGGGCATGCGCACACAAACGAAAGGGCTCGAGCTGGCCTACCGTGTGGCTCCCGACGTTCCGGACCGCCTGGTGGGAGATCCGGGTCGCTTGCGTCAAATCTTGCTCAATCTGATTGAAAATGCCGTTAAATTCACGGACGAAGGCGAGGTCATTGTCAATGTGGTTTCCGATCAACACACCGATAAAAAAGCGCTCTTGAATTTTGCGGTTGAAGATACCGGCATCGGCATCCCCAAAGAAAAGCAAAAAGATATCTTCAGCGCCTTTAAACAGGTAGACGCCAAAACAACCAATCAATATGGCGGGACCGGGCTCGGATTGGCCGTCTCGTCTCAGCTGGTAAAATTGATGGGCGGTGAACTAACGGTTACCAGTGAAACAGGCCAGGGCAGCCGTTTTGAATTTTCGGCTACCTTAGAGCGCCTGCCCGAGCAACCGCTGGTGACGGTGGGGCCGACGGTCGATGGTTTGACGCGCACGCGCATTCTGGTTGTCGATGACAATGCCGCCGCCCGGCGCCTGTTCAAGGAGATGTTTGACAACTGGCAGCTAACTGCGCAATTTGCCGCCAATGCAGAGGAAGCTCGACAGATTATCTCAGAGAGCAGCGCCAGCGATGCTCCGCTTGATTTGGTGATCATTGATTCGGACATGCCCGGCTCCGACGGGTTCAGTCTGGCGCGCTGGATAAATTCCCGGGAAATGAATAATCTACGCGTGGCCATGATGCTGACCTTTCCGCATCTGAAACGTAAAGCCGAGTTCGGGAAACTCGGCGTTAAAGCAAGTGCCACCAAACCGCTCAATCCACCGGAGTTGCTGAATCTTTTGCAGGTCGCACTGGATCTTAAGCCCGCAGACAAGGCGCAGCCGCCAAAAGCGCCTGAAGCCCCTATGAAGGCGGCCATGGGCGCCTTAAAAATCCTGGTGGCCGAGGACACGCCTTTTAACCAAACCTTTATTTTGCGGCTGCTCGAAAAAAACGACTTCCAACCGATACTGGTTGAAAACGGGCGTCAGGCTGTGGAAGCATTTGACTCGGAACTGTTTGATGTTATTCTGATGGATGTTCAAATGCCGGAAATGGACGGGTTTGAAGCAACTCGAGAAATACGAAAAATGGAAGCCCGCAGCGGCGGCCACATCCCGATCATTGCCATGACGGCCTATGCGACGGAAGGAGACCGAGAGCGCTGCCTGGAAGCCGGTATGAATAGCTATGTGTCCAAGCCGATTTCGGCGGCTAAACTTTTCAAGGCCATTGCAGCGCTGGTGCCGTCCCAACCAGAGGAAGAATTTGACGCATCAGGGGATGGCCAAAAATCCACCAACCTCGAGCTTGACGGTTTAATCAAGTCATTTGAAAATGACCACGATCTCTTTGAGGAACTGGTCGATATCTTTATCAATGACTACCCGCAGATGCTTGATACACTGCGCGATACCCTGAAGAGCAGCGATGCCAAGATCCTGACCCGCACCGCCCACTCCCTCAAAGGCATGCTGCGGAATTTCCAGGCCGAACATGCGGCCGACACGGCTTACACCCTCGAGCAGATGGGGCGCAACGGCACATTGGACGACGCGGATCAGATTGTCGACAACCTGGCCGACCAGCTTGAGCAGGTGGCTCAACGGCTGCAGCAGCTGGTCAGGGAAATATCTGGAGGCGGCTAGGCCGCCTCAGGTTCAGGGTTCCCGCCGTCGCCTTGCAGGCTATGGCGGGCAGGCAGGGTTCAAGGTTCAGAGGTACACTTGTGGGTTGCGCGTTACGAGTCATGGGTTCCATATTACGAACAGTACTCGAGCTTTTTCAGACAGGAATTGCAAGAGGCTGTTTTTAAACCACGAGACCCACGCTGACAGACGCAGACAGTACGCTTTCCTCCCGACGACCTTTCGGGAGGAAAACCTGGATGCCCTCCGGGCAACAGGTTATTATTCAACGGAGACAGATTTTGGCACAGTGCTTAATTCTACCACCGTGAACTAAAATACTAAATAAAAAAATATCGCGAAGCGATTGAAAGTTTTGGCCGAGCAGGTCGCTCGGCCAAAGGTCTGCGTCCGTCTGCGGTTAATAAAAAATCCTGTTAATCCTGTCTAAAATATAAACTTTTAATTCTGGCAAAAAGAACAAGGTTTTGATCTCATGAAGAAGAAGATTTTATTGGTTGATGATGATCGGGTATTGTTAAAATTTGCACGCGGTCTGCTGGAAAAAGAAGGCTACGAAGTGGCTACGGCCCAGGACGGTTTTGCGGCTCTGAACCTGCTGACCTCTTTCTGTCCGGGTATCATGTTTTTTGACCTGATCATGCCCAAGATCGACGGTGACAAACTGTGCCATATTGTCCGCAAAATGCCTCATCTAAAAGATTGCTATCTGGTGATTCTGTCGGCTGCAGTGGCCGAGCTCGACTTTGATCACACTGAAATCGGTGCGGATGCGTATATTGCCAAAGGGCCTTTCGATGTGATGGGCAAGCATATATTGGCGGCGATCGAAGCCTCCGAGGTGCCGCGCAAAGATGATGCGCCCAAACCGATCAAAGGTCTTGAAAACGTCTATGCCCGGCAGCTCACCAAAGAACTGCTGTCGCGCAACCACCATCTGGAGACCATTTTAGAAAGCATGGCTGAAGGCATTTTGGAGGTGTTTTCGGACAAAGTGGTCTATGCCAACGCTAGCGCGGTCGAGATGTTCGGGCTGGATAAAGGCAATCTGCTGGCATCCTACCCGCCGGATTTATTCGAAGGTAGCGTTCGCAACAAACTGGGCGCCATCTTAAAATCCGGGGACGAAAGACAATTTGAAATCGGTGCCAAAAACCCGCTTGAACTGGGGGGGCGTCTGGTAACTATTTCCTGCATTCCGGTCAAAGGTGAGCCCTTGACAACCATTCTGCTAATCACCGATGTCACCGAGCGCAGACAGCTGGAGATGCGTCTGCAGCATGTTCAGAAAATGGAGGCCATCGGCACCATTGCGGCCGGCGTGGCCCACAATTTTCGCAACACCCTCACTGAGGTGCTGGTCAATACCCAGGTAATCCAGATGAACAACCAAGAAAATAGCGATATTACCGATGTCACCGAGCGTATCAGCCAGTCGGTGAAACGCGGTGCTGGTCTGGTCGACGGCCTACTGCAATTTTCTCGCAAACAAATGGCCAAAGAATTCAGTACGGTGGATCTGGTAGAAGTGATTAAAGAAACCTATGAGCTGATTAAAAAATCCTTTGAAAAGAAAATTGATATTCAAATTGACCTTCCCGATTCGCTGCCGATACTTGGAGATTATGCAAGTCTCAGCCAGTCGATGATGAATCTCTGCAACAACGCTCGTGACGCCATGCCCGCCGGAGGGCAGCTTCGCATCCAAGGCAAGAGAATCGGGAATCACGCCGAATTGATCATAGCCGACAACGGCAAGGGGATGAACCGCAAAACCATTGAACAATGCTTCGATCCCTTTTTTACCACCAAGCCCATCGGCAAGGGCACCGGCTTGGGGCTCTCAACAACTTACGGAATCATCAAAAGCCATGATGGCCTGATTCATATTGAGTCGAAACCCAAAAAGGGCACGACGGTAATCATGACCTTCCCGCAGGTGGACGGTGGGGCCGAGATTGAAGAAAAGTCGCAGTCTGTTACTGAAATTGTCTACGGTAACGGTGAGACCATCCTGGTGGTAGATGACGAAAAAGAAATTCTAAAGGCCATGCAGAATTTGCTCAACAGCCTGGGATACGAATCGTCCGTTGCAATCAGCGGTCAGGAGGCAATCGAAAAATACCAGAACACGAAGCCTGAAATTGTGCTGCTGGATATCAACATGC
>JASFIV010000365.1:0-3843 GCA_050122475.1 Desulfobacterales bacterium
TCCGGGCCGAACGGCTCGTCGCAGGCCAAATAAAATTCAAATTTCAATATTCTAATGACCCAAGGTTTGAAATTTTGAATTTCGATCATTGTGATTTGTCACTTAATGCTTTGAATTTTTCATATAAAGATCGCAAATGGATACTCAGATAACAATGGCTTATGTAAACATATTTGTGGTAAATGATATTGGAAGTGGTATTAAAGCCACTTCTAGATTGCATAACGGGCCAGGGCCCCTTCATCCAGCTCGCAGCCCAGCCCGGGTTTTTCGGGGACATGCAAATAACCGTCTTTGTCGATCATCAGGCGATCCTCCGGTTGCAGAATGTAATCCCGTCTTTCGGTGGTCCAGGCCGGCGGATCGAATGGAAATTCTAAAAAGGCGCATTTGCTAACCGCACAGGCCAGATGCAAATTGGCCATCAGCCCGATGCCGTTGCTCCAGGTGTGCGGGCTAAACCAGGCGTCTTTTTCCTGGACCCAGGCGGCAATTTGTTTGACGCCCGTGATGCCGCCTGCCAGAACGACATCGGGTTGATACACATCCAGAGAGCCGAGGGTGTTCATTTCTCTAAAATCATGCCAGCGACGGTTCATCTCGCCGCCGGCAATCCGCATGTTGGTCTCCCGGCGTAGCCGGGCCAGGCCCCGGAAATCATAATGCGGCAAAGGTTCTTCCAGCCAGTAGACATCGAGATCCTCCAGTGCTTTCGCCACCTGATAGGCGCGCTCAAAATTCCATGGGGTTTCGGTATCCCAGGGCATTTTCCAGCCCTGGTTGGCATCCACCATAATTTCCAGCTGATCTCCGACAACCTTGCGAACGGCTTCCACGACCTTTATGTCTTCTCGCGGATCTTTATTGTGAAATCGGATTTTTATCGCTTTAAATCCTTGCTCCAACAGCTTTTGCACTCTTGCAGATCGCTCTTGCGGGGACAGCATTTCACCGGTGGAGGCGTAGGCTAAAATTTTAGATGCGGGCGCGCCCAGAAGTTTGGCGATGGATTTGCCTTTGGCTTTGCCCATGATGTCCCAGAGCGCTACATCCAGCGGCCAGCAGCGGCCGTAATGAAAATCGATATTATCCAGTACCTGCCAGTGCCGCTGGATATCGAACGGGTCGTGTCCGACAAACAGGTCTGCATTCTCTGCCAGGCCCAGCATGGCATCTCCGGAGCCGATCCCTGTAATGCCGGCGTCGGTGCTCACCCAGACGATGGTGGCCGTGAATGTTTTGCGGGGTGATGGATCCCAGGCGGCTTTAAATGGTGGATTCAGCGGCAGTAGATAATTTTTAATGTTGATGGCGGTGATTTTCAAAGGGCCTCCTGTATTCAGCGGGATAACAGCTGCCGTGTGAATTCACGAATGTCTTCCTTACTGGCCGTATAGCAATTGTTTTCGATCATCGGCCTGTTTTCCGGTGAATAAATGACATCCACCAGGCGGTTTAAATCCTTGCGGCGCAACCCGTTCAGCTTTAAAGACAATTCGATTCCAGTCCGCCGGATAAAATCACTAAAAACGTGCGCGCCCATTTTGGCGGCCTCCTCAACCCTTGATGGGTTGGTTTGAACACCCAATGCCGCAGCGATCTCAGCATGGGTGTCGATGGCGGTGGTGGCATTTTTGGGGAAAATGACATCCAGAGCGAGCGCAACGGCTCTGCCGTGATGAATATCGGCAATCGTTCCCAGTGCATGCCCGATGCTGTGCGCCAGGCCGGCGCCGGCCCCATCGAGCGCCAGCCCCGCCAGGGTTGCCGCCATCAACAGATTTCCGCGCGCATTCAAATCCTGCGGTCGGTCGATGGCTTTAACCAGATTTTGAGATATGAGGCGTACGGCATGCAAACCGGTTGCCTGTATAAACGGATGACTGTTTTTAACGGTGCAGGCCTCAATGGCGTGCACCATGGCATCCAAAGCGGTGGCTGCGGTGAGTGAATGCGGCAGCGTTAGTGTCAATTCCGGATCGAGAATCACAAGGTCCGCAGCAAGCTCGTCACCCCAGGCCCAGACTTTATGGTCCTGGCTATTGGTGAATATAGCCGTGCGCGTGACTTCAGCTCCGGTTCCGGCCGTAGTGGGCAGCATGATGAGTTTTGCCGTTCTCTGCGGCAGGGGTTGATTCATCAGGGCATAGGTTTCGGTGCTGTGATGATCAGCTGACACGACGGCTGCCATCTTGGCGACATCAAGGGCAGAACCGCCGCCCAGACCAAGCACTGCTGAAGGGCGGCCGGTCCGAATCATCTGGGCAGCTTTGTCGATGGACGCTGCCGATGTCTCGCCGTTTACATCTTCGAAAAGCTCAACGGCAAACCCATTTTTTTTCAATGCAGCAATGGCCGCATCCGCAAGACCGGCTGCAATCACCCCCTCGTCGCTGATGACCAGCATTTGCTTTCCCTCACAGATGGCTGCTAGTTCTTCTCCGATCGCGGATGCTAGGCCGGCGCCGAATTTTATGGCAGGTGCTACACGATAAGCTAATGCGGGTATCTTAAAAGCCTTCATTTCAATTCAACTGGATGCAGAATATTTGGTTTTTACGCTCTATTTATAGAAGTTCTGATTCTGACATATAAGATTTCAATAGGCAATTGAATTTATATCAGTCCATCTCAGGGGTAAGCCTGCCGACCGTCAGAATGGATTTTATTCCATTGCCATTTGGGTTTTTCTGGTATAAACTCAGCGCTCCGTCGTTTTCTTCCCGGTGCCGGAATTAATAGAAGTTGTTTCAAATTTTTTCTGCGCGATTTTGACATAATGGCAAAACAGAATTTCGATAACCCCGATTTTACATTTGTGGCCGGCATTTTGTCGGTATTTTTATGCGCCGTTTTCGGCTCAAATGCGGTGGCCATCAAATTGGCGTTTGCCGGTTTAGGGGTTTTTACCACCGCCGCAATCCGATTCAGTGTTGCCGCCCTGGCGATTTTCGTCTGGGCCAGTGCAACCGGCCAAACCATCGGGCTCAAAAAAGGTCAGCTTCACCAAGTTTTGATTCTGGCGGCACTTTTTGCGGTTCAGTTATCCATGTTTTATTTCGGGCTCAGCAAATCCAATGCATCTCGTGGTACATTGATCGCCAATCTGCTTCCGTTTTGGATCTTGTTTTTAGCCCATTTCTTCATACCCGGTGATCGCATTACCGGTCGTAAATTTCTGGGGATTCTGTTGGGTTTCGGCGGGGTTGCTTTTATGTTTGCCGAAACAAAAGGGGTGACGGCCGGTTTTAGAGTTGCGGAACTGATTATTCTGTTAGCCACCTTTATCTGGGCCTGCAGCGTGATTTACCTGAAACGGATCATCGCCGGCTTCAGCCCTTTTCAAATCACCCTATATTCAATGATTTTTTCAGTACCCATCTTTTTTTTGGAAGCGCTTTTATGGGACGCACCGATGGTGTCGCAGCTGGATTCAAAGGTCATCGGTGCGGTTTTATACCAGAGCTTGGTTACCGCGGCTTTTGGATTTGTGGCCTGGAACACCTTGCTTCAAAAATACGGAGCTGTGGCCCTGCATTCTTTCATTTTTATCATGCCGATTTCGGGTGTTGTGCTGGGAGGAGTTGTCTTGGGAGAACCGATTACGCTCAAAATTCTAACAGCCCTGGCGTTAATTGTGGCCGGCATTCTGGTGGTGCATCTGAAACCGCGCAAAGCAGAGCCCGTCTATCCGATCCGCAAGAGCATATAAGCAGGGTTCAGGGTTCAAAGGTTCAGATAAAATGAGAAGGCTGGTCTCCAACGAGCTGTGATATGATCACGCTCAAATTCATTAACGCAGTCACAAAAAGTGCTGCAAATAAGAAAGGAGACCAGCCATGA
>JASFIV010000366.1:0-3828 GCA_050122475.1 Desulfobacterales bacterium
AGGAAGGATCACCGCTGGAATCCGAATAGCCGTTGAGCGTCAATTTGGCGGCTGGGTTTTTTGCCAGAGTTTCATAAATCCGATCCAGTTTTTCTATGGCTTTGGGTGAAAGTTCATTTGAATTTTCCTCAAAAAAAATATGGTAGGGAGAGTCAACGAGCATTTGAGCGGCTCTTAGCCGCATCTTTTCCAGGGCCGGCAAGTTGGTTTCAGTGCCGGTTTTAATGGGAACGTTTGCCGGCTTCGAATTTTCAGTAAAGTCTTTCTCGATATTTGCAAGTTCAGCCTCGCTTTCTTTGGCTGACTGACGATTTTCTGTGGCCAAGCCACTTGAAGATTTTTCATCACCAGAAACCTTTTCACTCAGCGCTTCACTTTCCAGAGGTTGTCTCTCAGTCTCTGTTATAGTTTTCTCTGGCGCAGCTTCAATTTCTTGTTTTGTTTCGGCAATGTTAGATTTATGATCTGGTATGGATTTGTCAAAAAGATTCTTCCAATAAATAAGTCCAATTTTATCCGCAACTGCAGTATATGATAATTCCTTCGATTCTTTGCTCTCTCCTGATCCATTGACCACAGTTAAAACAAAATAATAAGTTTTGCCGGGTTCTAATTGAGTGATTTTAATAGGGTTTGTGACGTTAGGAATTTTATGACCACTGCGTTTGGTGACTCCTGGTGAATTAGACAGATAGACGTTATATGAAGTCGCACCTTGGATATCGTTCCACAGTAATGTTACGTTACCACTTATCGAGGCACTTGCCGGGGGAATATTCCTGGAGGTTTGAGTACAACCAGACAATGACATTGCTGCCCAAAGAGACCATAAACAATAAAAAGACAAGATAATAGAAAGATAATTTTTCTTTATAGCCATAAGCACTGTACCTGCACATTTTGTTCTTTCTCAGTACCTATTTTAGCATCATTTCAGGATCTTGTCACTCGGCGATCTTTTGATAACCAAACAACTATCAACTCCAAGGACTTCAAGGATTGACGCTACTTCGTCATTCCTTATCAAACTCACTTATTACCGCCACCGTTACCGTTACCGCCACCGTTACCGCCACCGTTGCCGTTACCGCCGCCGCCGCCGTTACCACCACCGCCACCGTTGCCGCCGCCGTTACCGCCACCGGAGCCGCTGCCGCCACCAGGTCCTCCACCACCGGGACCGCCACCGGAGCCACCACCGCCACCGGGTCCTCCACCACCGGGACCGTCACCGCCGCCGCCGCCACCGTCGCCGTCACCACCATCGCCGCCACCACCGGGACCGGAGCCGCCACCGCCACCACCGGGACCGGGACCTGCGCCGGGACCGGGACCTGCACCGGGACCGGGACCTGCACCGGGACCGGGTCCGGGACCGCCACCACCGGAACCACCAGCGCCGGGACCGCCACCATCGAAACCGCCGGCGCCGGAACCCCTGCCGCCGTGGATAGCTCCGATCGTATATTTTGTGTTGCTGCTCAAACTTTTCTGCGCATTGGTTGCGGAAGCAGTTTTGCCGGAATCAGCAGGGGTAATGGTCAGTTTTTCCCCGGAAAAAACTGACATTTTATTTGATCCGATTTCCAGCATCATTGCACCACCGTCAAGAACGCCAATTTCAGTTACACCTTCGACTGCACGCACGTAACCCTTTAATTCAACATTCGTCATATGAAGATTGCCGGTAGTCGCTTTTTCGATCGGGGTATCGAAATGCAACGGTCGGGAGGATTCGTTTAGTGAATAATAAACGGTTCCTTGCTGAACCATCAACTCGTTACGATTCGCCATCTGGTTGACGGAAAATGCGGTCTTGGGTTCTACCTGCATATCAACGTCATCCAGTTGGATCAGACACTCAGCCTCGCATATTAACAATAAACCTTCTGGAAGCAAGGCTTCCTGATTGAATTCACCTATTACATCGCCTCCTTTGATAATGGAAACCTTGCCCGTAGGAACGATTCTCGCCGCAAACCCTGTAGTCGCAAAAGCAAAGAAAATAAAAACAACCATAATTTTCAGCATTAACGTTTTTTTTCCTTGGCCCGGCATGTTCAACCTCCTTCGTGTACAGGAAAAATACTCAAAAAAACCCGTTTGCAGGCATGACTGCAGATTTAAGATAAAGTGCTTTCTTTTGCGGAAATCATAAGTTTTTGCCATTTGCCAGCGCTCGCTTCGAAAAGGACACCTTTGATCCAGTTCCAAAACGTCATAATGTTGTTTCAGAATAACTGGAGGAGACTGCAAAGGTATGAAGCGTACCGGCAATCACAAAAGTCGCATGAGATTTAGAATCGAAGTCCAGTTAAACAGTGATCATAAATTGAATAAAAGGAAAAAGCATTAATGTCAATTATAAAATTAAAATTCTAAATAATAACAAATAGTTTAAAAGATTTGTAGATTTAGGGTCTCAGGCAATTTATCAGCTCTCAATAAGCTTTTAAATTTTATACCGAATCCTGACAGGTTGAAATGCATAACCTCACCTTTTAGCAGGGCATATTTTCCAACCCCTTGAACAACAAGTTTTAATTTGTCTCCATTTGAAAATTTAGCCTCGCTTTCAATAAAAGCGCCACCACGGCTTATATTTTTTATTACGCCCTGGTAATATTTATTTTCAAATGAAAAATAGGCAGGTTTTCGAGAGGTTCTTCTTGGATATATTCTCAATTCCTTAAGTTTAACATGGCTGCTACTTTGCAATTTTTGATGTGGTTGGTCGAAAGCTATTTTTGCCCCATAGCCATAATTAAATGAAATATCATTTAAACGTTTTCGCCAAATTATTTCCACGAAAAAGCTGCCACAATCTTCGGAAAATAGCTGATGGGTTGAATCTTCAATCCCGATATAAACATTAGCTTCGGGATACAGTAAAAGATCTGTCTCAAAATATACGCCACTTATACTGTAGTTAACCAACCGCGCCCTATAGAGAAAGGGTACACCCGATTCTTCAATAGTGATGGGCGCACAGTAATATATGCGAGTATTTCTTCTTTTTTTTAGAGCATGGTTCATTTGCTGAAATTAAACACCTGGGCATATGAACAGTAATTCGAATGCTCGCCTGCAAGCATGGCGACAGATTTATGTTCAAAGCGCGTGTCTCTGCGGAAATCAGTATAAGATACCATGCGCCACTTTCTCCCCCCTTAGCAGAAAGCAATCGCTTATTTTGGTATCAAGTGTGTGGGATATTCGAATAAAATGATGGAAGGTCGTCAGAAAAGGATGTAATGCAGTTCAATAATCGCAAGATATTTTAAACGAAATCCCCTTGGCCAGAGATATGAGATCATTTTAAAGGAAATGAAAAAAATGTCAATTAAAATGCGCAGACTAATACAAAGATAACAAAACAATAACAAAAAGTTATATGGTTACAAAGATTTATAGTTTTCTATATATTGACAACTTATTAAGATGACTGGATTAAACGAAAAATGAACCCGCTCTATTTTTATATGTTGTAGTTTTAGGTTGTTGCAAGATCACGCAGATTAATTGAACAGACCGGTGTATTTGCGCAACAAATCAACAACGTTATATATTGAAATTAATATAGAATCTACTCCCCCAGATAGCATATACAGAAAAAACTTTCGCCTTGAAAAGAGACAACCTCCTGTTAGAATGAAGCAATTGTTTGCCAACAAAAAACTTCAAACTAAAGGAGGCTGTCATGGATGCAGACTACGCTAACAGATTAGAGTGGTTTCGTCAATTCAAAGAACACATCAATGCTTGGCCCAACACACTAATCGTTGGAATTGATATTGGAAAGGATACGCATCACGCGTTTTTGGGTAC
>JASFIV010000367.1:0-3820 GCA_050122475.1 Desulfobacterales bacterium
ATCATGGCGCCCGAGAGAATCAACGAGCTGGGATTGACTTTGTCCAGACCGGCATATTTGGGAGCGGTGCCATGGGTGGCCTCGAAGACAGCGCATTGATCGCCGATATTGGCGCCCGGTGCCATCCCTAATCCGCCCACCTGGGCAGCCAGGGCATCTGAAAGATAATCACCGTTCAAGTTTGGCGTGGCAATCACGCCGAATTCATTCGGTCGCAGAAGGACTTGCTGAAAGAGCATGTCAGCGATGCGATCTTTGATCACCACTTTACCATGTGGCTGTTTGCCCTGATAGTCGTCCCACAGCTCTGCTTCGGTGATCGTTTGGTCTTTGAATTTTTCGGCAGCCACCTCATAGCCCCATTGGGCGAAAGCGCCTTCGGTGAATTTCATAATATTGCCCTTGTGCATCAGCGTCACACTGTTAAAGCCGTTTTCCAGGGCATATGCGATCGCTTTGGTCACCAGCCGTTTTGTATTGGTTGCGCTGATGGGTTTGATCCCGATACCCGCATCGGCAGGCAAGGTGGTGCCCATTTGCTCATTTAAGAACTGGCGCACCCTGTCGGCATCCGGGCTGCCGGATTGATACTCGATACCGGCATACAGGTCTTCGGTATTTTCACGAAAAATAACCATATTGACGCTTTGCGGATCTTTCACGGGACTGGGAACCGATTTGATATATTTCACCGGCCGCACACAGGCATACAGATCAAGTACCTGGCGGATCGTCACATTCAGGCTGCGGATCCCTTTACCCACAGGGGTCGTCATGGGGCCCTTAATGGCCACTGCATGCTTTTCGATTTCGGCTAATGTTTCATCTGGCAGCCAGTTTCCGGTTTTTTCAAATGCTTTTTCACCGGCCAAAACCTCGAGCCATGCAATCTTCTTTTGGCCCGCGTACGCTTTGTCAACGGCCGCATCGATAACCTGTCGCGTTGCCTGCCAGATTTCCGGTCCGATGCCGTCTCCTTCGATAAACGGAATTCGGGGTGTATCCGGGACCTTCAAAGTGCCGTCACTGTTTATGGTAATCAGATTTTCAGTTCCCATGGTTGCGCCTTTCTATTTACTGGGTGGCTTTAATGATTCGCACAGCCCGTTTGCTATGCCTCCTATTTTATATCGTCCTCGTGCTCGTCGTTGGGTTCGTGTCGAGGACGAGCACGACGACGAGAACGATACTGAAGTTTGTTAACTCTTCTTTATGGCCAACGCGAAAGTCTGCGCCTTATCTATTTTTTCCTGAATTGAGTGATTGTCGAGGTTGCCGCAGCTACACGGCAGATGTCGTTTCGCTATAGTGTACTATGCGGAACGGCATCTAACACCGTAGATGCGGTAAGATCGGCAAGCCCGCAGGGTTTTAAATAGAAAATATAAAATCGATCGAATTCCTTAAAATTAAAAAGTACAGCCCCTGTTTTTTATTTAAGACGCTCAATTTAGGCCGACATGATCTTGCGTAATACATACGGCAATATACCACCGTGCTTGAAGTATTCCACATCGATATCGGTGTTCAGTCGGGCGGTGACCTCAAACTCGATTTTGTGGCCGTCCGGCTTAACAGCCTGTAAGCTAAGGGTTTTAAGCGGTGTGATACTTTCAATGCCGGTGATGGTGTATGTCTCTGAACCGTCCAAACCTAAACTTTGCCAGCTGTCGCCATTGTTAAAGGTAAGCGGCAGCACGCCCATACCCACCAGATTGCTGCGGTGGATTCTTTCGTAGGATTCGGCAATCACCGCTTTAATGCCCAGCAGCTGGGATCCTTTTGCCGCCCAATCCCGTGATGAGCCGGTACCGTATTCTTTACCCCCCAACACCAGCTGCGGTTTTTTTTCGGTTAAGTATTGCATGGCGGCATCGTAAACAAACATCTCCTGGCGTTCCGGAAATTTTAGGGTATAACTGCCTTCTTTGGGATCCACCAGCCTGTTTTTGATACGGATGTTGCCGAAGGTGCCGCGCATCATGACTTCGTGGTTGCCCCGGCGGGATCCATAAGAATTAAAATCAGCCGGCGCAACCGTCTTATCGATCAAATATTGCCCGGCCGGATAATCCGGCGGAATGGCGCCGGCCGGCGAGATATGGTCGGTGGTCAGCGAATCGCCTAAAATCAGCAAAACACCGGCATTTTGAATATCAGCCGCTTCGTCGATATCCAGAGCAAATCCCTGAAAATAAGGCGGCTTGCGAATGTAGGTCGATTGCGCCTGCCAATCAAAGGTGGTGCCTTCCGCTATCGGAAGCTTTTGCCAGAACTCATCGCCGTCAAAGATTTTGGCGTATTCCTCTTTGAAATACTGCTGTTTGACATGCCGCTGGATAAGGCTTTCAATTTCTTCGGCGTTTGGCCAAATATCTTTCAGATATACCGGCTGGCCGTCTGTATCTTTACCGAGCGGTTCGCTGGTCAGGTCGATATCGATGGTGCCGGCGATGGCAAAGGCCACAACCAGCATCGGTGATGCCAGAAAATTCCCACGGACCTGTTGATGAATACGGGCTTCAAAATTACGGTTGCCCGAGAGCACGGCCGCCACGGTTAAATCTTTGTCTTTAACTGCCTTATCAATTTCAGGCGGCAGCGGTCCGCTGTTACCGATGCAGGTGGTGCAGCCGAATCCAGCCAGATAAAATCCCAGATTTTCCAGGTAAGAAAGCAAACGGGCATCTTTTAAATAGTCAATAACGACCTTTGAGCCCGGCGCCAGGGAGGTCTTTACATAGGCCGGCACGCGCAGTCCTTTTTCAACGGCTTTTTTGGCCACCAGTCCGGCGCCCAGCATAACAAACGGATTGGAGGTATTGGTGCAGGAGGTAATGGCCGCGATGACGATATCCCCATCGCAAAGCTTGACGGGTTCGCCATTGACCACGATCTGACAGGCTTTCTTTTTGGGCTTGCAGTCTTCGGGGCGGCTGGTTTTCGAGCCGGATTCATCGTGGTACTTGGATATATGCTCCACATCGGTGTCGCGCTCATAAGTGCAACCCAGCTGGGTGGCAAAGCTCTGCTTCAGGTCGCTGAGGTTGATGCGGTCCTGGGGCCGGGCCGGGCCGGCAACGCAGGGCACCACCGTAGACAGATCGAGCTCGACGATTTCAGAGTATTCGGGCTCACTGGTATCCGTGTAGAAAAGTCTCTGTTGTTTGGCATAGGTTTCAACAATCCCGGCCTGGTCGGCCCGGTTGGTCATCTTCAGATAATCGATGGTTTTCTCATCGATGGGGAAAAAGCCTAATGTGGCGCCGTATTCGGGGGTCATGTTGGCCAGCGTGGCCCGGTCGGTAACGGTCAGGTTTTTCATACCGGATCCGAAAAATTCGACAAATTTTTCAACCACATTGAGTTGGCGCAGCAACTCGGTGACGGTCAGCACCAGGTCGGTTGCCGTCGTGCCGGCTGACAGCTCACCGACAAACTTGACACCAATGACCTGCGGAATGGACATGTAATATGGCTGTCCGAGTGTAACGGCTTCGGCCTCAATGCCACCGACGCCCCACCCCATAACCCCGATGGCGTTGATCATCGGGGTGTGCGAATCGGTGCCCATCAGGGTATCCGGATAGGCCACCGTCGCATTGCCGGCTTTTTCGGTCATGACCACCCGCCCCAGATATTCCAGATTGACCTGGTGGCAGATGCCCGAGTTGGGCGGGACGACATTGAAATTATCAAAACTTTTCTGGGCCCACTTCAGCAGGGCATAGCGTTCGCCGTTGCGTTCGTATTCTTTGGCGACATTCTGGGTGATGGCTTCAGCTGTGCCAAAATAGTCGACCTGAACCGAATGATCGAC
>JASFIV010000368.1:0-3815 GCA_050122475.1 Desulfobacterales bacterium
CAAGATTTTGACAGCCACAAAGCCGAGTGCGAGAGCAAGGACGATTGCAAGCAGCAATGCTAGGGGCGTGCCAATTGCCAGCCTTTTTCCCAGGGGCGTTTTGAAAAGAAAGGATAATATCACCACAAAAAGGGCGATGCTGATAAAAAAAGGTGCCAGCTTTAGGGCCTGAGAGAAAGGGTCGTCTTTGGATAATATAAATTTGACGATGGTTTTAAACATCAAAAAGCCGATGACCATGGCAAATACCGGGGAAATCACCCAGCTTAACACCACCGCACCGAGTTTGCCCCAGTTGATCACCGAAAATCCGCCGGCCATGATACCAAAGCCGATCATAGCACCCACGATGGAATGGGTTGTGGATACCGGCAGTGATTTCCAGGTAGCAAAAGACACCCACAGGGCGGCTGCTAGCAGAGCGGATAAAGCGCCAATAAGTGCCAGATGAGGATCTGCAAGGATGTCGGTTGAGACGATACCTTTACGGATGGTTTTGGTGACATGCGAGCCGATAAAAACAGCGCCGACAATATTTAAAATACCGGCAATGAATATGGCCTGGCGAATGGTGATGGCCTTGGCCCCGACTGCTGATGCCATTGAATTGGCCACATCATTGGCGCCGATATTCCAGGCCATATAAAACCCGAAAATGTAACCAATGATCAGTACGGCGTATTCAGATCCCATGCTTTTGATTTAATGTGCTTTAATATCATCAATAGACGTATCGGTTGCTTACCATGACGCTTTGGCAGGCTCCCCCATCATGTCCGGGCTTCTCGATGACAACCGTAATGGCTGGCGAGGCAATAGCACGTTGGCTGCGCTAAATCAATGATAAACAGGTGGCGGATCAAAAATACGACCCTCCGATTTTTCGTAATTATTTAGATAATTTAAAATCGAAATTGGATTGCTCGGCGCTCAGTGGAAATTTTGTGGGAAAAATTAAGAACAACGTTTGCGGCAGTTGGACGATACGGGATTGAGACTATCCTTTTTGAGGGAGGTGAATACTAAAGCGGCTGCCTTCTCCCAGCTTGCTGTCAACTGAAACGTGTCCACCATGGGCCTGGGCAATGTGTTTGACAATGGCCAAACCCAGGCCGGTACCACCCATATTGCGGCTGCGTGCTTTGTCGATTCGGTAGAAGCGCTCAAAAAGGCGCGGCAGATGCTTTTGGGCTATGCCGATACCATGGTCCTGAACACTGATGATCATCTCATCTTCATGGCGATGGGATTTGACGTGAATCGTACTTTGCGGTTCACTGAATTTAATGGCATTATCCAGTAGATTAACCACCGCCTGCTCGATCAGGGTGGGATCAAAAAAGGCGGTGGTATCCTTTTCACAGTCAAGGTCGATGCGGATGTTTTGTTTTTCGGCTTTTGGCCGGCACAATTGGATAGCAGCCTGAAACACATCCGCAATTTTAACCGACTCAAATTTAATTTTTTTCTTTTCGTCTTCCTGCTCAATTCGTGACAGTGCCAGCAAATCTTCAATAATGGCATCCAGGCGGTCCACGTGTTTTTGAATGATACCCAGGAAGCGTTCCTTTTCCTGTTTCTTTTCAACATTGCCCTGTTGCAGGGTTTCAACAAATCCTTTAATGGCGGTCAGGGGCGTTTTAATTTCATGTGAGACATTGGCAACAAAATCGCGCCGCATGTTTTCCAGGCGCCGCAGCTGGGTCACATCGTGGAATACCACCAGAGTCCCGATTTGGTGCTCATTTACGTCTAAAATGGGAGAGCCTTTGACATCGATAACGCGTTCTTCATTTTGAAATACCGTGATATCTTCTTCAGTTGGATTTTTGTTACTGAGCGCGGCACGGATAAACTGCTGCAATGCCGGGGAACGGATGATCTCCTGAATGCTTTTCCCCTGGCAATCTGCCGGTTTATTTTCAAAAAGCTGGGCAGCAGCCTGGTTAATGCTCACAATGCGCTCTTCGGTGTCGATGGCAATCACCCCTTCCAGCATGCTGGTAAGCACGGTTTCGAGTTGATTGCGCTGACTGATGATGGTTTCAATGCGTTCATTCAGCTGGGCTGCCATCTGATTCATGGCGTCGGCTAGCCCCCCCATTTCTTCGGTATCAGGCGGTGTCAGGCGATGGCTTAAATCGCCGGCTGCGAAATGTTCGGCACTTTTTTTCATGTTCTCGATCGGCTGGCTGATGCGTCGGGAGACCACCCAGCTGATGCCGGCCGCCAGTAAAGCGATAATGCATCCACCCAGGGCGATTTTGATTTGGATGGATCGGATTTCAGTCTCGACGGCTGTTGCCGGTAAGGATGTGCGCAACACGGCCAGAACGTTTTGTTGGTCTTTGATCGGTACGGCCATGTACAACATGCGCTGCATAAGGGTATTGCTAAAGCGCAGGGATTGGCCGGTCTGGCCGGCCAGCGCTTCGATGATTTCAGGGCGGTTGGCATGGTTGTCCATCAATCGGGGTGTTTCTCGCGAATCTCCGATCACGGTGCCATCCGGGAGTATGACCGTGATGCGGGTGGCCGAAAGCCGGCCGGCTTCTTTGCAGATCGAATCGATGGTGGCAGCGTCCAAAGGGGCTAGAAACGTTGTGATTTGTTTTTCGAGCAGGGCTGCTCTGGCTTTTAGGTCTGTAGCGGTCTGATCCAGGAAAAATTGACGCATGGATTCGGAGGCATACCAGCTGACGGCCAGCAATGAGATGAGGGTGATCACTAAATAGGAAGGAAAAAGCCGCCATAAAAGGCGTCCGCGCTTTTTCATGGCGTCTCCTTGAACCGATACCCGACACCCCTTACGGTTTCAATATACTTACCATAGGCGCCGAGCTTTTTGCGCAACCCAACAATTTGCACATCAACGCTGCGATCCGTAACCGGGTAATCATTGCCGCGGATTGAATTCACGATATGCGAACGCGTAAACACCCAGCCGGGACGCCTGGCCAGCAGCAGCAGAACCTGAAATTCGGTGTACGTTAAATCAACGGGCTCCCCTTTGGCCAGAACGTTTCGCCGGCCGGGGTTGATTTCCAGATCATGGATTTTGACGATCGCCATTTCATCATGGGGTTCTTCCTTATGGCGACGAAGCGCGGCGCGCACGCGGGCGATCATTACCTTCGGACTGAAGGGCTTGGTAATATAATCATCCGCACCCAGCTCCAGACCGGTGACAATGTCGGCCTCTTCGCCCTTGGCGCTCAACATAACAATTGGAATGCTGCGCAGCCTGGGATCATTCTTGAGCGTTTTGGTAAAAGTCAGCCCATCCATGCCCGGCAGCATCAAATCCAGCACAATTAGGTCAAATCTATCCGAGCGAACCTTGCGCAGCGCATCTTCACCCGTCAGGGTACCGGTTACGTGATAACCTTCACGGGACAGGTTATACCGCACAAGCTCTAGGATATCCGCTTCATCATCGACGACTAAAATTCTTTCCTTTGCCATATTTAAACTCCAAAAATTGATATGGGGTTAATGGGATGATCCTAACATAATTTTAATATTTGTCTCCGGCTAAGGAAAATATTACAGTTTTGTTATCATAAAGTTAGGTAACTGTTAAGAACCTGTTAAAAAAATGCGTCCACTATCGTGGGTTGGCCGGTTGAGCCGGCCAAAGGTCCTCGTGAAACGGGGTTAAGCCCGTTAAACCGGTCATGAAAGAGAACGGTTCAGATTCTATGTATCTAACCGGCAAACAGGCCAACGGGTAACGGGCCCAACCCTTAGAAATTAAATACTTGAGGGGTCGGGGAGTTTTTCTTAAATCGATAGCGGAATGAAATATCAGCGAC
>JASFIV010000369.1:0-3787 GCA_050122475.1 Desulfobacterales bacterium
ACCAAACACAAAATACCAAACACCAACATGCCCAAAATAAAAATACTGCCTGAAACACTATCCAATAAAATTGCGGCCGGAGAAGTGGTCGAGCGGCCGGCGTCGGTGGTCAAGGAACTGATAGAGAATGCCCTGGATGCCGGCAGCACCCGCATTATTATTGAAGTGGAAAAAGGCGGCCAGTCCCTGATCCAGGTGTCCGACAACGGCATTGGCATGAGTGCCGACGACGCCCTTCTGGCCATCGAGCGGCACGCCACCAGCAAAATTTCCAGTGTTGATGATTTGTTTACCATCCAGACCCTGGGGTTCAGGGGCGAAGCCCTGCCCAGCATTGCCGCGGTATCACGCTTTTCGCTCGTCACCCGCGACAAGTCTGCTGATGTCGGCACCCAAATTACCGTTGAGGGCGGAAAGGTCCAGCGTGTCAGCGAAGTCGGTGCCCCGCAAGGGACCCTGGTTTCCGTCAAACAGTTGTTTTTCAATACGCCGGCCCGCCAAAAATTTTTAAAAACGGTCGCCACCGAAATGAGCCACATCGCCGATACCGTCTCCAGAATCGCGCTCGGCAACCCAGAGGTGCAATTTCGCCTGGTTCACAACAATAAGGTTGTCAAAAGCTGGCCGCCCGCATCCCGGCCTGTGGACCGAATTGTGGAGGTGCTCGGCAAAGATGTCCGCTCGGATCTTCATGCGATCCAATCAAAGCGCAACGGCGTAGCCGTTTCTGGTTGGATTGGCTCGCCGGCCATTACGCGTCGGACATCCCGGGGGCTGTATGTTTTTGTCAATGACCGTTTTGTGCGCGATCGAACCATCCAGCACGGTGTTTTCGCAGGATTTGCGCAGCGCCTGGTGAAAGGGCAATTTCCGGTGGCCGTGATTTTCATCCGGATTGCGTTTGACCAGGTCGATGTTAACGTGCATCCGACCAAAAATGAAGTTCGGTTTGTTAACCCGCACCGGGTGCATGAAGCCGTAAAAGGCGCTATCGCCCAGACCTTGTATGAAATGGAGCGCATCAACTGGCGTCCGTCAGTGGAGTCGCAAAAAACGCCTCAGGTTGTCGAGTCACTTAAACCCTTTACACCTGCAAACAGAGACCAACTGTCTGCATTGCAGGATCAGATATCACATCCTGAAACAAGTTTTAGCGAACCTTCAGCCAAAAGCCAGCAGCCAGTGGCCAGTGGCCAGAAACACCAGCAGCCAGAAGCGAGCAGCCAACTTCGCCAGCGGCCAGCAGCCGGTCTGCAGGGCCGTCAGGAGCAGATATTTGACAACAAAGGGTTTAGCGCCTTAAGGATCGTCGGCCAGGTGCACGGCACCTACATTGTGTGCGAGTCCGATGCCGGCTTGGTGCTCATCGATCACCACGCCGCCCATGAACGGATCGTCTTTGAACAGTTGCAGCGGCGGGCCGAGGATCAATCCGCTGCCGCCCAGAAGCTGGTGGTTCCCGAAACTCTCGAGCTCAATTTCAGAGAAGCCGAAATTTTAGCGCAGATGATTCCGGATTTAAAAACCTTCGGCCTGGAGATCGAGCCCTTTGGTAAAAATTCATTTGTCATCAAAGCGGTACCGGGCCTGCTGGCCGGACACGACCTCAACCCCATGATTGTCGAGATCGTGGAAAAAGCAGCCGAGACGGGCTATTCACCGGGTCTTCAAGAAGCACTGGATCAGTGCCGCCGGGTGATGGCCTGCCACGGGTCCCTGCGCGCCCGTCAGACTTTGGGCCCGGAACAGATCCGGCAGCTGCTTGCGCAGCTGGATACGTGTGAGCATCCATCTCATTGCCCCCACGGGCGCCCCACCTGGATCCGCTGGGATCTGGCCACCCTGCAAAAATCCTTTAAGCGGGTGGTGTCATAAGCACCAATCTAAAAAATTACCACGAAAGCGCGAAAAAGCGAAAACACGAAGAATATAAATATACAATTTCGTGCTTTCGTGTTTAAATCCCTTTTTTGGTCATGCAGAAAGCTCAAGTGGGGCAACCATAACCAAGAAGGGCACGAAATGAAAAAATTTTGTGTTAATCTTCGTGTTTCTTCGTGCTCTTTGTGTTGAGTGAAAAAAGTCTTTATTTAAGACGTATATTTTTTACCACCAAGCTCACGAAGGGCACGAAAGAATAAAAGTAAATTTATGTGTTTTCTCTTTGTGATCTTTGTGTTCTTCGTGGTGTAATATACATAACCCTATTCAACTGGAGTTTCCCAGATAACAGCGATCTTTTTTTACTGCACTCTGGAGGCCTAATTCAGAGCGGTCAGCGCTTTTGATTTAGGTGCCCTTTTCAAGCAAATTTTTAATGATTCTATAATCTTAAATAAAATATAAAAAACCTTGACATCCTATAGGGTTCATTCTATCATTATTTAAATTTCCTTAACCTGGCATCGGCACGTTCATCTATTATTAGGCTAATAGGGGTTTTGGGAAAACCACTTTATTTAAACTCGCTGATGCCGGTCACACATAGCGCGGAAAGGAGGTGAATCCTTAGCTATTCTGCATCAAGCGCAATACAGGAAATTATTAGGCGAATTAAAATTATGTTAACGAAATCCGTTAAGGAGGAAAATTAAGATGAAGAAAATTATTTTGGTTATCGCTGCAGTGGCCCTGCTGGCATCACCGGCTATGGCAGTGGACTGGAACTTTTACGGCTCCGCCCGTATGGCCACCTTTTATGAAAGCCGCGACTTCGGCGATAGCGCCGCTTCAGATCTCACTGGTGAAGGTGTCCTCGGCGACAACGGCGACGAAGACGCCAACGTGAGCTGGGAACTGCAGGGCAACTCGCGTCTGGGTGCCACGGTTAAAGCAGAAAACGTCGGCGGCCGCTTTGAGTTCGGTATAAGTAGTGATGGCGGCGGAGGCAATGTAAGCTCCCGGAGAATTTTTGGCACCTGGGATTTTGGTGCCGCCACCCTGAAAGTCGGAAAAGACTACACCCCGGTCAAACAGTTTATCTCCGGTCAGGCCTACGACGGCGACCTGGGTCTGCTGGGCATTGGTACCGCCTACGGATCCCGTCGGGCCCAAATTGGACTGAGCTTTGGCGGCTTTGAGGTTGCCTTGATCGAGCCGGATGGCAAGCTGCTGGGCAACATGAGCACTGCTCGGACGGAGGATGTGACCTTTATTCTTGCTACCAATGGCGTAGATGTTGGTATTACTGTCGGAATAGAAAATGAGGATTATACCGGCGGTGATGTCGATGAAATCATTCCGAAAATTGAGGCAGCCTGGGGCATGTCATTTGACACCTGGAACTTCAAGATCAACGGCGGTGTTAATTACTATGAAATTGAAGATGTCACCAATGATAATGGTAACGAGAAAGACGTAGACGTGGTGGCCTGGACTATCGGCGCCGATGCCGGTTTTAACTTCGGCCCGGCTTATGTCAGAGGTGCCATCAACTACGCCCAAAACCCCAAAGAAGGCGGCTGGCATATTTCTCAAAACGCCGCCAACTTTGACGGTGACGATGATGTCGATGATGTGGACATGATCATGGGTGCTCTGGTTGCCGGATTCAAATTCACCGATCAGCTGACCTTTGAAGGTGGTTACGGCTACCGTCAAGATGATCCCGACGGAGCGGGTAGAGATGATGACCAACAACATTCATTCTATGTCCAGGCCGTTGTCTCTCTGGCACCGGGTGTATGGCTGATTCCCGAAGTCGGTTACTACGACTACGAAGATGACACCGCTAAAAACGATGAAGGTGACTTTCTGTATCTGGGCGCCAAATGGCAAATCGACTTCT
>JASFIV010000370.1:0-3753 GCA_050122475.1 Desulfobacterales bacterium
AAGCGGATCGCATTGAAAAATGGCTCAAAGAAAATAATGCCAAGATCAGCTCAAATGGCAGAGAGCTCAAAAGCAATCTAACTGATAATGACTCGGCGTTAATGCTCACCTCCGGCGGCACCATCCAGGGCTATAATGGCCAGGCGCTGGTCGATGACAAGCACCAGATTATCGTTCATGGACAAGCCTTTGGCAGCGGACAGGATGCCAAACATCTTGAGCCCATGGTCGATGGGGCCAAAGCGAACCTGGAAAAAATCGGTCAGAGTGCCGATTATTTTAAAGGCAAAATTTTAACCGCTTCGCGATCACAACATCTACCGCCGCTATATGGCCGATGTCAAAGATTGCAGCCGCTGTTCATTAACGTATCGCTGTTTTTATCGTAAAAACACCAAGCGTCGCTCACTGGATGTTCCCATCGCTGCAGCAAACACCAATTATTCCAAAGTGATGCAAAACAAGATCGACAGTGCCAGGGGACGCAAAATATATCCGCAGCGCTTTGCCATTGTCGAGCCGGTCTTTGCCAATATTAAAACCCAAAAGCGATTAGACCGCTTTACACTCAGGGGAAAGATCAAAGTCAACATCCAATGGATGCTTTATTGCATGGTGCACAATATCGAAAAGGTCATGAACTTTGCTATGGCATAAAAGGCGGCCAACAGGAGTGGGGGTGACGGGATAGGTAATCAGATATACCAGCTGCCGAAAAAACCATTTTAGAAAAATTTGAAATTGGACGCAATCAATCGATATTTAAAAACGACTTGTTCAACAGCTTCCCAACATATCGGTATTTTTAAGGTCTAATTAGTTAATATTCACTGGTAAGCTTTTCTCCTTCGCACACCTCTTCAACTCTTTCGCTCACGAGATACCCTTTGTCCCACTCGCGCTTTGTCACTTTGCGGCATTTTGTGTGTTGATCCTCAGGCCCTGGAATCGCCTCGATCGCATGATCTTTTTTGTGATCATAATAGACAACGCGTTTATTCGTCAAAGCCGCCTCTCTTACGATTTGATGGTGTTGGTCAACAGCGTTTCCGACTATCGCACCTAATAACGTTCCAACACCGGCTCCGAGCAGGGCACTTCTATTGTTTCCACCAAGAAGCCCTCCTGAAATTGCACCTAAGCCCGCTCCTATTGCTGCACCGCGCTGGGTGTTATAGCGTTCCGGATAGGTGCCGGCACATGAAATTGTAAACACAAGCACTATGACAATAAGTAAACCATTTCTGAGTTGTTTCATCTTTTTCTACTCCTTTCCAATAAGCTGAGCACGCCTAGTTTATGATCCAAGTAGATCTGATCCTTTTGATGGGGTCCTGGTTTTTAATAATTTACGAATATACGCTTTCTTTGAAGCGATACCTTTTGAGGAATTCGAAATTGTCTCCATCTGCATTCATTGCATTTAATATTTTAGACGTTCGACAGAGTTAGATGGTTTACATTGCCAATAAATTTGAACTTAAAAATTGTAGACGGTAATTTTGTCGCTCAGCGCCATGAACGGATAATAGGGTACCTCCGGGCGATTGAGATCGACGACGGCAAAGCCATACTTTTTCTCCCAACCCTTTGAAAGTGATATATTTTTTATCAATCTGGAAAAATCCTGTGAATAGATCTGAAATGTCAAATTGGAATAGAACACTTTCGTCTTTGGACGATCTGCTAAAAGCGGATTTTTGTCGCTCATAAGGCGCTCAAAAGAATACAGCAAGAGGTCATTTTGACTGTCACCATCATAGTCGTGAACACCCACTATCCTGATCTCGCGGGCAGCTGACGAGGCCTGAAGCACTTTTTTTTGTAACAGATTCAATCGCTCATTCAACCTATATAAATTCATCTTATTATCAGCAGCATAGAAAGATTCTTCCCGGTCTGAGGAAGATGAAGAAATCGCAACGCTTAAAATGGAATTTTGGGTATCAAAGCGTTGGAGAATTTTTCCGGATTTAGAAATTTTGTAAATTCCACCATCATCTTCGCGAAACCCGGATGACGTATATTTATGGGCGTATAAATATCGACGACCATCGAAATCCAAATTACCGAGCAGGACACCAACTCCGGTGTAATATTCGCCCATCGGTTTAACCCAGTTTGTTTTACCGTAGCCGTCGACACTGATGACATAGGATATCATATCACTGGTGTCGTTATGCATCTCATGATTACCATCAGCTGAACTGTAGGTGCCGATGATAATATCCGGTCGCCTTCCCTTGTTTTCCCAGATGACGATGTTTTGTGGCTTGGGCCCTATAAGATAACGCCATAATTCCTCGGCGCTATTATTATATGCAATGATGCCCCGCGGTTTCAGTGCGTGCTCAGCAGTAGTAATGGCGATAACTTCCTTTCGGCCGTCCAGGTCAATATCAACCAGCTTGGCTATTCTGCCTCCCCCGTCAGGCTTTCCCTGATAGTAATGCCGGATTTTTCTGACATGATGCCACAGCTTTTGTCCGTCAGTGTCTAAAAGCATTAGATGCGCTTTATTATAATCTACGCCGGACAAACCGATGGCCGTTTGTGAATCCCAATCATCGATCAGATTTAGAATGATCGGAAATTTGAATCTTCTTTTCCATAAGGTCGAACCGTCGGTTTTGAACGCATAAAGACTGCTGCCGGAGGCGGTAATAACTTCCTCCCTGCCGTCTTTATCCAAATCATAAGCAATCGAATTCGAATAATCCTCAACGTTGCGATTGCTTATGGTGCGCATTGCAAACGGTTCTCGCTGGTGTGAAACAGGCTCGCTGGATCCAATCCGGATTGGAAAGACGCGGTTTGCCTGCAGACGAACCTGTTTTCGATAAAGCGTTCGTCCGCCTTTTTTGACGATGATCGTGGCCGATCCGGCAAATGCCGGCAAGCGGTGCCGGCCGACTTTCAATCGATGGCCGATTTCGGAGGTCCCGGCCCAGACATCAACTCCGTTGACAGTTGTGTCGATCAAAATGGTCGCAGGATCTTTAAGCGCAGGCGTATTATAGAAAATAATATCACCATTGCCTTCGATATAACCGAACTGGGGTGTCTGGCGGCTATGCGATTGTTTCGTGATGCTTGGACGCACAGTGGCGTAAATCTCAGTTGCAGTTATGTGTCCATCGGCATTTATATCTGCAGCTCCGTCCAGTGCCGCCAGCAGATGATCGGTAAACAACCCATGGCCCTCGGCTTCTACAGCTTGCTCCGAGCGACTACCGGCAGTCAATATTTGAATACTTCGAGTGTGCATCATTTTATTGAGATAGACGGCATCTTGTTTCGGATGCCGTTTTATCGATCGGGTCAGGCCCAGGCCCGAATAGCAGGAGTCAAAAGCAAGCAGGACGTGCTTGGCCTTGAAAAGCTTGATCGTACGATTCAACTCATCCATAGGCAGCATTGTGCCCTGCCAGTCATATGCATCTGCATCCTCAGGTACGATATATCCCCTCTCCCGTCCTCCTGGCAAATCCTCAGTCTGGCCGTGACCGGCAAAATAGAATACCACCCGTGAGTTTGCATCGACGGATTTGCGAATCGTCTCCAGTTGGCGCAAAATGTTTTGCTTGGTGGCTTCTTGATTGGTGAGGACGTATACACGGAAGTTTTTTTGCTTTAGAAAAGCAGCAATCTCAGCAGCATCTTTGGCAGCATATTCCAGGTTGGGCCAATGGTTATAGGTATTAATACCGACAACCAAAGCATATGATGATGAGTAGCCGGATTGAAAAACTG
>JASFIV010000371.1:0-3750 GCA_050122475.1 Desulfobacterales bacterium
CATCTCCTGCAGCTCCAGCTCTTTTCTTAAACTATTAATTTTATTTTTAATATTTCCATTTATGGCATCGTCTTCAGCAGACGATAAGGAAAGCACCTCTTCATAAAGGGTTAACGCCTCCTGTATCATCCCCATGGAATGACAGGTATCAGCCTCTTTGATCTTTAGTTTGATATCAGGTTGTTCGACCGGCTGTGCATTGCTCATAATTTATTTCCGAACTTTTTGAGCGCGACTCCGTTTTTAGGGAACTTGCCTTGCAGGCGGTTAACATGAACTATAAAATATGCCCGCATGGCCACATTTGCTGAGGTGGACCCTGTTCAGACAATTCACCCAAACCCATTACCGCTATCGGCTGCTTTTAAAAAAACTTTAGGGGGTTAAAGACAGTCGGATTATTCATCATTAAAGCGCAAAGGAAAGATGATAAGCTTGACAGAATTTTAGACCGCTTGTCATCATAATGTTCGGAATAACGCAAAAAAGGATGGCGGCATAAGTGTTGTCGCAAAAAAACGTTACGCAATCGGAACGTTTTTTTGACAACCACTATAATCCAATTTATAATTTTATTAGCAGTATGTCCGTTTGGTAATCAGCGGTGCAGAGTCTGAACAATTAATATGACCTAGCTTAAGATGGCACTCGACAATGAACGGGGAGAAACATGCCAATATATGAGTATGAACATGTTCAACGGGCGTGTAAATTGGGGAAAGTGTTTGATTTCAAGCAAACACTGGAGGATAACCAACTGACTCAGTGCCCTGAATGCGGCGGCCCGGTGCAAAAAATCATTTCGCGAATCAACATCAGCTGTCCGAAGACCAACAGCGAATTGCGCGACCTGGGTTTTACCAAGCTGGTTAAGCGGGATGATGGCGTCTATGAAAATGTTACCGCCCGCGGCAACGATAGCCGCTATATGGAGCGGGGTAAGCCGAAAACGATCCCCGATTTGAGTAAGACCATCAGTGATTAGAATTCAAAAACAACGCTTTTGGATTTTATTTGACCAGCTTCGCCACTAAAAATCCAGCGTTTTTCCGTCGAATAAACAGATTAACCGTTTCTCCGGACTCAATTTCGCGCAAAAGCGATTTGTATTCTGTAGTATTTTGAACGGGTTGACGGTTGATTTCCTTAATGATATCTCCGACGCGCACATCAGCGCCATCGCCTTTGCTACCGCTTTCCACTTGGGTGACGATGACACCCACACTTTCATCGATGTTGAACCGCTGGGCAATCTCAGGTGTTAGATCCGACACGCGAATGCCGAATTCTTGTGCCTGCTCAGGGGAGCGCCCCCGACTGGCCAACCTTTCTTCCGGACGTTTGGCAATTTTGACGTTGACTGATTTTTCTTTACCGTTGCGCAGAATCTTTATTTTTGCGCTGTCATTTACCGGAATTTTCGCGATAATGCCCGTCAACTGGCGGCTGGTTTTGATCTTTTCACCATTTACGGCAATAATAATATCTTTGGGTTGGATTCCCGCTTGATCGGCCGGATCGCCTTCAAAAACGTCGGCTACAAATACACCTTTCTTGCTCTCGATGTTATAGTATTCGGCCATTTCAGGGCTCAAGTCCTGAATGGCAACCCCGAGCCATCCCCGGGTCACTTCACCTTCATCTTTAAGCGCCACGATGATATCCCTGGCCAGATTGATGGGTATGGCAAAACCGATTCCCTGCCCGCTGGCAACAATCGCGGTATTGATACCCACCACTTCACCCTGCATATTGAGCAATGGTCCGCCGCTGTTGCCCGGATTGATGGAGGCATCGGTCTGGATGAAGTCATCATACGGACCTGAACCGATGACCCGACCTTTGGCACTGACAATCCCGGCTGTTACGGTTTGCTCAAGCCCAAAGGGGCTGCCGATGGCCACCACCCATTGCCCGACCTGTAGTGCATCGGAATCGCCGAGTTTGACCGTCGCAAATTTTTTTTCCGCTTCTATTTTGAGCAGGGCAATGTCGGTATTGGGATCGCGGCCGACAATGGTGGCATCGAATTCACTTTCATCCTTTAGCTTAACCTTTATTTGGTCCGCATCTTCGATGACATGGTTGTTGGTTACGACATAGCCGGCTTGGTCAATGATGAAACCCGATCCAAGGCTGGGCTGCTTAAATTCCCGTTGCATCTCATCGCCGAAAAAACGCTCAAAAAATTCTTTAAAGGGACCTTCTTTGCCCCAGGGATCACGTTGAAATTGACGAAAAACCGGCCCGCCGCCTTTAATGGTTTTTACGGTGCGGATGTTAACCACCGCTGGACTCACCATCACCGCCAATCGATTGAAACTTGCAGGTGCATTGAAATATTGCGTTTCTTCGGCAAACGCGCTATTTCCACAAAAATTGTGAGCGGAGGTGTTTAATCCAACCATTAGGACAAAAATGATCAGGACCAAGCTTAATTTTAGCAATTTGATAACACCATTTTTCGGGCCCATCTAGGGTACTCCTTTCAGAACGCTAATATGGCGAGGTTTATTCGGAAATTAGCGTCAAGATACAATCGCACCACGCCCTCTCAATTTAGAGGATGAATCGGCTGGCTGCGAATGACTTGCCGATTCGCAGGTGACTCTTCTTGCAAAAATTGCATTAATGTATTAATATTCTGAATTGCTAGCATGCACTTAGGAGTATTTCTCTGACATATTGTAACTCTGTTTCTCATCTTTTCCAGGTTTTAGCAAATAAAATTTCCAGGTTTTTGGTTGTGTATGATGGAACGATTATTTATTTACCTGCCTGTTCCGCCACCCCTTTAAATATACGGCATTGATGTTGCTGATTAAAGAGCAACGCCAGCCCTTGACATCAGCGTTTTGTTTTTTTATAGCCACTTGTTCTAGAGCAGGCAGCATCTTCTAAATTGAGCGTTTCAAATTAAAAATAAGAACATTAATTAAAGGAATTTTATCTTTATTAATTTTAAATTTGAAACCCTGAGGGCTTGCCGATCTTGTCGCATCTACGGTGTTAGATGACGTCCCGCATAGGCAACTATAGCGGAACGACATCTGCCGGGTAGCTGCGACAACCTCGACAAGCGCTCAAATTAGTCCCTAAATTGAGCGTTTCAAATTAAAAATAAGAATATTAATTAACGAAATTTTAGCCTTATAAACAAAAGGATAAAAATTGATCCATACAATCAATGATGCAATTTAAAGGGGAGATGCCCAATGATCCATGTCGAAAATCTTACCAAATATTATCATACGCTTTGCGCAGTGGATCAGATCAATTTCAATATCGAAAAAGGTGAAATCCTGGGACTTTTGGGTCCCAATGGAGCCGGAAAAACCACCACATTGCGGATGCTCACCGGATACCTGCAACCCAGTGCGGGAAATATCCGGATTAAAGATTTATGCATTGATAAAGACACATTGGAAATCAAAAAAATATTAGGCTATCTGCCGGAATCCGCCCCGCTGTATCATGATATGCTGGTCTTTGATTACTTAAATTACGTAGCAGCTATCCGCCAAATCAACGGTAATAAAAAAATTACGCGCATTCGTCATTTAGCGGATCTGTGCGGCATCAATGAAGTTATGCATCAGCCGATCGGCGAACTTTCTAAAGGATACAAACAACGCGTTGGGTTGGCCCATGCCATGATGAATGACCCGGAAGTTTTGGTTCTCGATGAACCGACCTCGGGTTTGGATCCCAATCAGATAGTCGAGATTCGCAAGATCATCAAAGAAATTG
>JASFIV010000372.1:0-3740 GCA_050122475.1 Desulfobacterales bacterium
TTTAAAGACAGCTTTATGCAGGGCATCAAACGCCTGGAAGATGAAGTCGTATCAAAATGGAAATTAGAAGCTGGTGAGACCGCCATTCCGGTGGATGTCGAAGGCGCTGACCTGCTTTATGTGGCCCTGGCCGGGGCGCATTCGATCATCCCGGCAGCCGCCATATTTAATGCTGCCAAGGAAAATTGGACCCTGAGCTTTTTTGAAGCCGTCAATTTTGGTGCTTTTGTGGGCGATCCCACCAAGACCAAGCTGATTCTGGATCGTATTGTCAGCGAAGCCAAACGATTGAAAGTCAAAGAGGTCTGTATCTGCGAATGTGGCACGGCCTACCGGGTCATGAAGCAGCTGGCCGGCAAGCAGCCCTTCAAGGTTACCGCGATCACCGAGGTGCATGCACGCTATATCCGGGAAGGGCGCATCAAGCTGGATAAAACCAAAGTCGAGGGTGCGGTTACCTATCATGATCCCTGTCAGATTGCACGCAATGCCGGCGTCATTGATGAGCCGCGCTACATTTTACAGCATCTGACCGATGATTTCCGGGAATTGACCGATGAGCCCCGCTATAACTGGTGCTGCGGCGGCGGCGGCGGTTTAGTTGCCATGGGCGAAGATACCCTGGATTTTCGCATGAAATCCGCCCGCGTCAAAGTTGACCAGGTCAATGCAACCGGGGCCAGGGTATTGGCCACGGCCTGTGAAAATTGCCACGCCCAGCTGAACAATTTAAATGACCATTACAAAATGGGGGTAGACGTAAAGTTTTTAAGCTCCATGATTGCGGATGCCCTGGCTGCATAGCACAAAGTGCCTCCGTTTAGGGCATAATTACAAATAAAACGGCCTGTGGGTCCTTATCAGGAGGATCCACAGGCCGCTTTCCGTACAATTTCCTTCTTTCCTTAAAACCGATCTTATATTTTTTAGATCGGCTTTCCTCTGTATGTAAAAAAGGTATTTTGTTCTACAGTTATCTTCAGCGTGACTAACATTTTATAAAGAGTATCTCGCCTTCCCATTAATTTTCATGTAAGGCTTATTTGCAAAATCCCTGCTGCATGGACCATTGCAGTCCGTCACAATCTCCCAGGTCGCAGGCCTTCTTGAAATCCTTGCAGGAATCAGCGATGCGTTGCATCTGAAAATAGGTTAGCCCCCGATTCAGATGGGCCTTGGCATATTTGGGCTTCAGCCTCAGGCTTTCCGTAAATTGCGCCTCGGCCTGCTGGTATTGCTGCAGGGCGTAGTAGGCGTTGCCACGATTGTTGTAAGCCTCGGCATATTTCGGATTGATCTGGATGGCCTGGTTGAAATCCACAAGAGCCTGCTGGTGCTGCTCCATATTGTAGAGCGCCAATCCGCGGTTATTATAAGCTTCAGCCGTCCTTGAATTGTCGGCAATGGCTCTGTCCCAGTATGATTTGGCTTTATTGGGATCGCTGTATTGCCCGTCCCGCCAGAGTGCCATGGCGGCGGCGCTCCAGTCCCGATTGTTTACAGCGCGGGCATTATTGGCGTTCCGTCGTGGCAGTCTTGATGTTGCTCTGTTGCGCTTGAAATTCGATATGGCCTTCTTTTGCTGGTCCTGCTTCATGACCAATTCGGGATTGCCGGACACTTCGCCGACCATTTTGTAAATTTCGCCAAACATGGCGGCGCCGAACACCGGTATCAATAATAGGGGTACTACCGATACGACGGTCCAGACGACCATCAGCTTGGTCAACGCAAAGCTTCTGTGTTTGATCCAACCCCAGATAAAGGTCCAAAAGGTGCAGGTGATAATGCCGAGAATACCCTGCAATGCCCCGCCGTGCTTAAATTGCTTGATCAAAACGATGATCGCAACAATAAAACCGATGAAATTCAACACCGGGAACAAAATACTGACAATCATATCTGTCATGGTGTACCTCTCCTGTTTATATTTTCTATTAAGCCGAGCGCAAGAATTTGAAAAATCTTTTATCGCTCAATTTATGTCACTAAAAACATGCTGATGTTCTGTTCAAATCTATATGTGAATCATCAGGCGGCCTATCCAGTAGATCAGCAGTCCAAGAGTCAGCCAAATCACGATGCCGCTGCGCTTTTCAATGGTTGCGAGGCGATGGGCTACTTTGTCGCGGACTTTCGTAGGCAACAGTATGCCAGTTACCAGCAGCAGGCCGATTCCCAGGCCGATAGGGGCAAATGCATGCAGTTGAACGGCCGCCAGCCATTTTCCTCCTGCCAGCAAAACAATCGCCCGCGTTAATCCGCAACCAGGACAGGCGATCCCCAGCGTGGCTTTTAGCGGGCATTGCCATGCCGGTAATTCCAGGGCGGTCAGGATTACCTGAAAAAGGGTAACCGCGACCAGCAGGGCGATGATCCATCGGCTTTGCATCACGGGCGCCAGGACGGGTGTAAATAGTGGTTTCCTGGCAACGCTTTTTATGCTGTGATTGGCGTTCATTGAGTATCATGCAACAGACGGCTTCGGCCCGGGTCGATGATGTCGCCGCTATGACCCAAATGATATCCGGCGTGCATTATCCTAATATCGGCAATTATTGGAAAATCTTTATGTTAAAACGATAGAAACGGTGAACCGATTGATATATCAGCCGATGGCCGCAGCAACCGGCCACATAGTGGTTGTCAAAAAAACGTTCCGATTTTGAAGCGCTTTTTTGCTACAACACTTATGCCGCCATCCTTTTTTCGGAACATTAGTATGGCAAGCGGTAAAAATGCTGGCTGCCGGCTGTTTGCGTGCCGGGCAGATAGGGATTCAATTCCCGGGTGGCATTGCTTACCCTAATTTTAACAGATTATTTTGTTATTTGGCAAATTTTTAACAAATATCGGTAGGTTAAATCGCTTCTAACTACCGGTCCTGTAAGGTTGCGGTGAATTGCTTTTAATAAAAAAAGGTTCGGGTGCGATGACGTGGAATGGATTTATAGGCCGGCTGCTGGCCACGATTCCATAGCAAAAAATCAAGGGCCATGGCGTTGATCGGCAGCCCGGATTGGTTGAGCGCCGCCTTAATCAGCTCGACGGCATGCAGGGCGCAGGCTCTGATCTCAATTTCTTCCCTGGAACCGGTTGCAATCAGATCACCGGCTTTGATCTGTGAGCATAGTTTAGCTGGGTAACGCAAAATTTTATCGACCCGCAACACGTGCGGCACCAGATTGTCTGCAAAAATGGTTAGACGATCCAGGTCTTCGAAACGGCCCGGCCCTTTTCCGTTAAATGCCAGCGCCAGATCAGCAGCGGTTAGCTGGGCGCGTTTGAAAAAGGGCACCTCAACCCCATCCCATTGCGCAATATCGTTAAAGCAGGGCATTTTAACAAGTAATTGCATCAGTCGTTCGGCCGATGCGCCTGCGGCCGCAATCAGTCCGGTGAAGCTACCGCCAAAATTTGTCTCGAGGTAGGCACCCAGCTCATTTAATGCGCGCGCAAAAAGCCCCATCAGTTCTGCAATGGGAGCATTAGTGGGATCCTGTGCGAATATGCGGGTGCAGTCCGCAGCGGTTAACCGGCAGAGATCCCGGGCCGAAAAAGGCCCGTTGTGTTTAAAGTGCGCGGTCAAGCAACCGGCCACCGTAAAGTAGCCTGACCGGCCGGTGTGTTTGCGTAGATGGGGGAAATAGCCGGATCCAAAATTTATGGCGTCCAGGGTCAGGAAAAAAGCAGCCGTATCATCGCCATGGCCCAGATAATGACATCCGGGGTCATGTGCG
>JASFIV010000373.1:0-3695 GCA_050122475.1 Desulfobacterales bacterium
GTAAAAAGCAGCAGCATGATCTGATCCGCTCGATGGGCGAGTCCATCGGCAAATCGGTGGGCGTGCCGTTTTTATACCAGGATTTTCGGGCAGGCTGGAAGGAAGGTATTGAGTGCTCCAAACAAATGGGGCTCTACCGGCAGCAGTACTGCGGGTGTATATACTCTGAAAAAGACCGTTATTATAAACCTTGAGAAATGGCTATTTTCCCGATGAGGGTCGTTCTCCGCGGGTTTCTGCCCTCGACGTACTCAAAGTACGCCTCAGACAAAAACCCTTGTGCGGCCTACCTCATCGAAAAAATCCCACATTTCTTATATTTTTTTTCAATAACAGTGCTATTATCATTTTATTTGTTAAGATTTTATCTACCCTTGGTTTAGCATTTCAGGGACTAATAAATTGACCCGTCGAACATGTTAACGATATATAGTGATATATGTTTGGAAATTTTATATACTTTATCATTGTCCTGCTGATTTATCTAACGTATCAGCCCTCGGAAGAGACCAATTTTAACGGCCTGGAGACGTTTACGCTTTTTATCGGGTTTATTTTACTTTTTTTTTACTTTACTTTATTTCTATTTCGCCGGCTCGAGCGACGCATAGCGAATGGTGAGTTTGCATCGCTGGACGCACAGTTTCACGCTATTTTGATGCGTCAATCCATCATGGCGATTCTGATTTTCGCCATCGACATTTATGGCCTTAGCCTGCCATCTTTTTTGATCGATATACCACTGTTTGCGACCATACCAACGCTGGAAGCAATATTGTTTCTGGGTTTGTTTGTTTTTTATTTAGCGCTTGTCTGGGCCTGTGCCTACGGTTCCTATAAGAAGTTATATCGCAGCGATATATCTCAACGAACTTATGTTCTTTCAAATATTACATTTTCAGTACCGGTACTGCTTCCCTGGTTGATTCTTTCGGGATTTGCCGATCTGATCAAGGCCCTGCCGTTTGATGGACCGGCGCGCTTTCTCGAGACCACTGAAGGCGAGATCACCTATTTTCTGCTATTTCTTATAGCAGTGGCGGTTGTCGGGCCATCAATGATTCAAAAATTTTGGCGCTGCAAACCGCTTGAAGCCGGTGAGCATCGCCAGCGCATTGCCAGTCTATGCCGCAAGGCGGGCATTGCCTATGCCGATATTCTGTATTGGCCGATTTTCGGCGGTAAGATGATCACGGCCGGCGTAATGGGCCTCATCAAGAAATTTCGCTACATCCTGGTGACCCCTTCCCTGCTGCGCTTGCTAGAGCCCGATGAAATCGATGCTGTCATTGCTCATGAAATCGGTCATGTCAAAAGAAAGCATTTGATTTTTTATCTTCTGTTTTTCGTCGGCTATATGCTCCTGTCTTATGTAACATTTGATATCCTCTTATTTGGAATTGTCTATGCCGAGCCGGTTTACTGGTTGATCAACAAAACCGGGTTCGACCAAACCACGATTTTTTCGGCTCTTTTCAGTTTGGTGATCATCATTGTATTTTTGGTCTATTTTCGCTTCATTTTTGGTTATTACATGCGCAATTTCGAACGCCAGGCTGATATTTTCGTCTATTCTTTATTCGATTCGGCCCAACCTCTTATTTCTACACTTAAAAAAATTGTTGCTACCAGTGGACAATCAGCCGACCGGCCTAATTGGCACCACTTCAGTATACGGCAGCGCATTGACTACCTAAACAAATGCGAGTCAGACCCCCGTTGGATTCATCATCATAATCAAAAAGTGAAGAAAAGTATCGGTCTCTATCTGATTGGCATGTTGCTGATCGGTTTTGTTGGGTATCAGTTAAATATGGGTGATATCGGTAGTCAGCTCAATCAAAATGTACTGGAGAAACTGATTGTCAGAGAGTTGCAAAAGTCTCCGGATAACCCCAACTTATATCGGCTTATGGGGGATCTATATTACGAACGCAAAGATTACCCGGGCGTTAAAGATGCTTATGAAAGAGCCCTTGAATTGCGATCGGATGACCCGCATGTGCTCAATAACCTGGCCTGGTTTTACGCTACGTGTGAGGATCCATCTTTGCGCGACCCGCAAAGGGCCCTGCTTCTGGCCAAAATGGCGATTGAACGCGATCGATCATCCCATGTTTACGACACCCTGGCTGAGAGTTATTTTGTAAATGGATTGAATGCAGAAGCCATTGAGGCTGGCGAGCAGGCGCTGAAGCTGGCCAAGGGCAATCGCTCGTATTACAAGCAACAGCTGGAAAAATTCCGGCAAGCAGCCAAACAGTAAATGCAAATTCCTTGTTGGAACGCTGGAAGAATGAAATGATGGAATAATGCTTCTAGAAATCTTGAATAAGCTTTTTAGGTAGGTTTCTTTTCTATCCCAATATCCAAAAATTCCAGTATTCCACTATTCCAGATAGAAAATAAATTTGATCTAATCCCTTTTTTTCAGATAAGTGAAGACTTTTCTGCCTCCGCCCACCACCAGAAGAATTCCGACCAAATAAAAACAAAAATAAATGAAAAGTATATACGGCGCAAAATGCTCAATTTTTTTTATTTCAGGCATAATCTGAGGAATCCGGAAAAACACCCCTATTCCGGCAATAAGCAGCAAAATGCCCCAGATCAATTGCAGGGTTGATTTTTGTTTATTTTCCATAACTACCTTAATTAAATGGAGTATTGGAGTGCTGGAGTAATGGAGTGCTGGATCTCCTTGAGCGAAGTCGACGGACAACGCGCAACCCGAATACCCTCATCCTCGAAAAATCAAACCATCATGTACCCGCAAAAAGCCAGCGGCCAAAGACCAGTTGCCAGCAGCCAGGTTTGATTAATCCTCGAAACTGCCTTTGAAGTTGGCTTTGCGTTTTTCAAGAAAGGCCGCCGTGCCTTCTTTGGCATCAGCACTACCATAGCACATGCCGAAGCCTTCAACTTCTATGTGGATACCGGTGGCCAGGTCGGTATTCAGCCCGTGGTTAATGGCCTGTTTCGCAGCTCTCATAGAGACCTTACCTTTGGCGGCAATCTCCCTGGCCGTTTGCATGACTTCTGCGATCAATTGATCCGCAGGCACCACTTTGTTGACCAGTCCGATTTGTTCGGCTTCAGCCGCAGAGATCATTTTACCGGTAAAGATCAGTTCTTTGGCCCGATTGGCACCGATGAGTCGCGGCAGGCGCTGGGTGCCGCCGAATCCCGGAATAACCCCCAAGTTGATTTCCGGCTGGCCGAATTTGGCGTTTTCCGAGGCATAGATAAAATCACAGGCAATTGCCATCTCGGTCCCGCCGCCCAGGGCAAAACCATTGACGGCCGCGATGACGGCAATCGGCAACGCCTGCAAGCGGGCGAATATGGCATGTCCGGTTTGGGAAAAATTCTTGGCCGTCAATGGATTATACGTAGCCAATTCGGAAATATCGGCACCGGCCACAAATGCTTTGTCACCGGCACCGGTGAGGATCAGAACCCGGATATCGTCATCGGCGGCAATGACATCCAGGGCTTGGGAAAACTCATCTAAGAGCTCGGCATTCAGTGCGTTAAGGGCTTTAGGTCGGTTAAAGGTAATTGTAGCAATACCCTGCTCAACCGCATAAATGATGTTTTCGTATGGCATATCAGATTTCCTCCTAATCGATTAGTGTTGAAAGTACCTGTCTGTTAAAGGATCAAGTGTATATATAGATGCGATCCAATAATTT
>JASFIV010000374.1:0-3663 GCA_050122475.1 Desulfobacterales bacterium
GATGATCTGCTGTTTCCGAAGTTTTATATCGACCGGGATCTTAATGAATGGCTCGAGGGATATGTGAAAGATCGTAGAAAAAATAGACCCAACTGGTTTTTATAGGCACCAGTTGATAATTCCTATAAAGGGACGTTCTTTACTTATTAACTTATATGGTGGGGATTCAATGCCGGCAAGCAGAGTAGGCATTTTCGGGTGCCGGTTCAACGCTATTCATATTGAACGAGCCTTTTTATATATTTTGTCATCGTCAGCGTACAATGAGCTTCTCCAGTCTCCCCATTTTCTAAATGCGTGTAACTCTTTTTATCTAAAAATTGGATAAATCCTTTCTCATCCATTGGCAAAGAAAAGGCAGGGCCCTGATCGACCCTGCCTCAAAGCTTTTATCATTCGAGATGATTATTGCGGTAAATCCAGTTTTTGTAATGCTTGCGTATACGATTTGACAGCCTCAGGGCTTTTGGCAGGAAGCCGCGTAATGTGCTTTTGCATCTTAAATTTTGGATTAAACTGCAGCACCCTCTTACAATTAACCCGGGCTTCCTCTTGAAGACCCAGTGACACCTGACAGGCGGCGACATCTAAATATACGCGATAGAATTTTGACCCACCTTCAATCATTTTCTGATAATAGGGGATGGCTGCCTCATAGTTGCCTGCAAATAGATTGGCGCCGCCCAGGCCCAAAAGTGACCATTGCGGATTCAACGGGTTTGAGCGCCGCATCTTTTCAAAGGCCGGGATGGCCTCCGGTGCCCTGCCGGCATAGCACAGAGTCCAGCCGAGAAAAAAATAGGCGAAGGTATTATCGGGATTTAAAGCAACTGCCTGTTCAAGAGCTGCGATGGCCTTATCGTGCTGCTTCATGTTGTAAAGCGCCCTGCCCATCGCTGTGTGAGCCTCCGAGCTCTTTTTGTCTAAATTTATAGCCGCCCGGGCGATATCATGGGCGCTCTGCAATGCTTTTTCCGGCGAATCGCTAAACCCCCAGCGCGCTTCTTCCGACCAGATATGTACCAAACTGATGTACGGCTTCAGGTATCTTGAATCCAATGCGATCGCCTGCTGGCATAATTCTTTGGCCTGGCGATGGCCTTCAGGTGTTCCCTTCAAGGTAAAGTCAAATGCCTGCACGTTTTTTACATATGCTTCCACGTTATTCGTACCTTCTACAGTGCGATCTTCAACTATTAAATCGTCGTATTTCGCCCCTGCTGATTTGACCAGATTGAGCGCAATATCATCCTGAATTTTTAATATGTCATTCATTCGATGATCATAGCTCTGCGACCACACCCGTGTGCCCTTCAAGGCGTCCATCATTTGCACTTCAATTTGTACCTGATCCCCTGTTTTTTTAAAATCACCCTGAACGACATATTGAACGCCCAGCTCTTCAGCAACCTGCTTAACGGTATATGGTTTTCCAGCATATTTTGATGTCGACATCGGGTGGATGACAAACACGCCTGTTGTATTTGAAAGGGCATCAAACAGCGAATTGGTCAAACCATCGCATATGTATTTCGGCTCCGCCTCGCCGCTGGTGTTATCAAAAGGCAATACCGCAAATGACGGTTTATTCGGCAATGGAAAGGTCATATTTTCGATGGCAGCAGCTGGCTCGGGCATCCTGCCGCCCCAAACCGGGGAACCTGCCAGTGTCCCGCACACCAGCAGGGTGATCATAAAGCCAGTAAAAAGACAATTTCTTAGTTTCATGACAGTCCTCCTTTGTGGGTTAGCGGCATGATGGTGACTGAGGTGACTTTCATAAATAGCCTCTCCGCCGGAATGCGCATGATCCACCCGTAAAAATCGAACGGCTACCACCCCTGCGATAACAGAATTCCGCACGTCTCTCCCGGCAGGATCGAGTCATCCTGGCAGGATTCAGGTAGGCACAATTTGAGAGGTTTCTCCATTAAATTTTCCCGCTTCATTGCCAGATGGGCACGTTAAAGCCTGATGGAAATCGGTTTCAATTCAGCAGGGAGATGGCGGAAGAAAGACCAAAGGGAAAACAAGGAGCTTTCAGTGAGCTGATAAACCAAGAGAGAGATTCAGAGTGAGATTGAACTTCAGAAACGAATGATATAGCAATCTAGTATTTCAAAGCACACGCGCTTGTCAAGCGAATTTAAAATTCAGATTCATATGGAAGGAACGTTCATGATATTTAAGTATTTTATCCTCAAGCCGTCAAAAAAATCCCGCTTTCATTTCTGAGAGGCGGGATTTACTGGGGAAAACCGTATAAGCTATTCGAGGACCTTAATGTTTTTGCCGGCGCAGATGTCCTTGAGAATTTTGGGCCACACGGTTACGCTGACCTCGCCCAGGTGGGCGGTGCGCAGCAGGTACATGTAAGTTCTGGATTGCCCGATGCCGCCGCCAATGCTCAATGGAATCTCATCATTGAGCAAGGCCTGGTGGTAGGGCAGGCTGAGAAAATCTTCCTGGCCAGACATCTTCAGCTGAACCCTGAGCGTTTCCTTGGTAACGCGGATACCCATCGAGGTCAGCTCGTGGCGCCGCCGGGTGACCGGGTTCCACACCAGGATATCACCGTTTAGCCCGTGGTACTGCTCGCCGTTTTTAACGATGGTTTCCGTGACCCAGTCGTCGTAATCGGCAGCGCGCATTTCGTGCGGATAGCCGTCTTTGAGCGGCCAGCCGATGCCGATGATAAAAAGCGCCGGGGCATGCTCCATCAAGGCGCGGGTCTCGCGCTGCTTGCGCGGCAAATCCGGGTACATGTCCAGCATGTCTTCGGCATGGATGAATGTCAGCTCTTCAGGGATGTCGGGGTACTTTGAACTCTTGAGCTGCGGGAACATCTGCTGAGCCATCCGGCCGGATTCCCAGATCACCTTCCAGATCTTTGTTACAACGTCCTTGAGAAAATCCAGGGTGCGGTCTTCGGCGGTGATCACGCGCTCCCAATCCCACTGATCGACATAGGAGCTGTGATCGTGGTCCAGAAAATAATCTTTGCGCACGGCCTTCATGTCGGTGCAGATGCCCTCGCCTACCTGGCAGTCAAACATCTTGAGCGCCATGCGTTTCCATTTGGTGGCCGCCTGAACCACCTGGGCGGTGATGGGCTTATCGAGCCCCAGGCCGCAAGGGAATTCCACCGGCGTGCGCGAGCCATCACGGTCCAGGTAATCGTTGACGCCGCTGTCACGGTCAACAATCAAGGGGACCTGGACCATTTGCAGATTAAGCGCCTTGCACAGGTTTTCCTCGATGTAGTTTTTGATGGCAAAGACGGCCTTCATGGTTTCCATCGGGGTCAACAGGGGTTCATAGTCGTCGGGCAGCTCTTTTTTCAGATCGTCATAGTTGCCGATCCCCGGTCCTGCCAGGTCTGCTGTTTTGTCTGCCATGGGTGTCCTCCTCGGTTAAGGTGATTGCTGTTGCCGAAGCTTTGCTTCTAAATGGTTTAGAAGTTGTTCGATTGCATTTTGCATAATTCTAAATTAGCCACAGACTCACACGGACTCACAAAAACATTTTAGCTGAAGGCTCAAAGCTCCCTCCTTCGCTCTCAAGCTTCGGAGGGCAAGCAAAGGGGGCCGAAAATTACGCAGATAGAGCCAGGCGATCAAAAGAACAATATTAATCCACAGATTATACAGATTATATTTGAAT
>JASFIV010000375.1:0-3662 GCA_050122475.1 Desulfobacterales bacterium
CAATAATGACCACCAAGGATGTATCTTTAAATGCGGAAATCAGGATGCTCACCGTCGGCGGAATTACAATTTTTAGGGCCTGCGGTAAAATAATCAACCGCATGGTCAGAAAATAGCTTAATCCGATGGAATCTGCCGCTTCATATTGCCCCCGCGGCATGGCCTGCAAACCACCGCGCACAACTTCAGCGATATAAGCAGCCGTGAACAGAATAATGGCCACCTGTGCGCGCAGGATTTGATTGATCGTAATACCTTCAGGCAGAAATAGCGGAAAGATAATCGACCCCATAAACAGGAGGCTGATCAGCGGGACACCCCGGATGAGTTCAATGTAAACGACGCAGAGCATTTTGATGGCCGGCATTCGGGACTGGCGGCCCAACGCCAGAACGACACCCAGCGGATAAGCGGCTGTGAGCCCAAAAACCGATAAGAGCAACGTTAACGGCAGCCCGCCCCATTGAGACGTTTCGACCCCAGGCAGGCCCAAAATCCCGCCCCGCATGAGCACTCCCATCACCACCAGACCGATGATCCAGCCATATCCCAGATACTTGTTCCAATGATTTCGATCTCGGCTGTAAAATAATAAACCACACAAGAGTAAAATGGCGATCAGCGGTCGCCAATGTTGATCATGCGGAAAGAAGCCAAAAAGAATGAATCGCAGATTGGTGGTGATAATTGACCAACAGGCGCCGTCTACATCCCGACAGACCGCTCCGGTCGTATTCCAGACACTGTCAATAAATGCCCATCGAAACAGTGGTGGAACGATCTCCCACAGAAGATAGAGCGTGACAAGCGTCAGCAGCGAGTTAAACCAGCCGTTGAAGAGATTGGCTTTTACCCATCCAATGGCCCCCACACTGGTAACCGGAGGTTTTAACTCTTCTAACGGCTTCTCTTGAACGTAAGCTTCCATGAGTCCTTTATCTTTCGACCAGTTTAACCTTTTTGTTATACCAGTTCATAAATGCCGAAGTGGACAAACTGAAAATAAGATAGACCGCCATGATCAAGGCCACACCTTCGATGGACTGGCCGGTTTGATTAATGGTGGTATTGGCCACCGAAACAAAATCCGGAAATCCAATGGCTACCGCCAGCGAGCTGTTTTTGGTCAGGTTGAGCATCTGGCTGGTCAACGGCGGTATAATCACCCGCAGTGCCTGGGGCAAAATCACCAGATTCAATACCTGCGCCGGTCTTAAGGCGATGGACATGGCGGCTTCGCGCTGACCTTTACTTACCGATTGAATGCCGGCCCGCACCACCTCGGCAACGAACGCGGCCGTATACAGCACGAGACCCAACAGCAAAGCGATAAATTCAGGGCTGAGGGTTGTGCCGCCCTTAAAGTTAAAACCCGTCAGTACAGGTACATCCATTTTCATGGGAGCGCCAAAAAACAGCCAGGTAATCAGCGGCAGGCCGATGATGGTGCCGATCGAAATACGGAAGACCGGCAGCGCCTGCCCGGTTAAATCCTGCCGTTTTTTGGCCCAGCGACGAAAAAGGTACACGCCGATGCAGGCGATAATCAGTGCGATGAATATATATTTATGGGCAGGGTGGGATTCGGGAACAGCGAAGATAACGCCGCGGTTACATAGAAATAGTCCATGAAAAGGATTAAGTGCCTGTCGCGGTGACGGCAGGGATTCATAAAAAATCGCATACCAGAAAAATAGCTGCAGCAATACCGGAATATCCTGCATTACCTCAATGTAAATACCGGCCGCTTTTGACACCAGCCAGTTGCTCGACAGGCGGGCCACGCCGAGAATGGTCCCCAAAATCAGGGTGATCACAATACCGATAAAGGCCACCTTGAGCGTATTGAGAGCCCCGACGATAAGGGCGCGCCCGTAAGTGCTGGCAGCCGAGTAAGAGATCAGGCTCTCACCGATCTCAAAGGATGATTCCTTGTTTAGGAAGCTAAATCCGGTGGCAATCGCCTGCTTTTCAAGATTGATCAGGGTGTTGGAGATCAGATACCAGGCCAGCAATCCGAACATGCACAGCACGCCGATCTGATAAATAATGGCACGCTTCTTGGGATCAAGCCAGAATGGAACCTTTTCAGGCAAACCGGCGTCCGCCTGGATTGCTTTTCCTTCAGTTGCCATGGCTATCTTTTCGCTGAATGCAGCGCTAATCGGATTTCAGTCAAATAGCAAAGATGATTGCCGATTCAATTCTTAAAACAAGGTGCCCTGCTGGAATTGCAGGGCACCCTACTAACCGATTATCTGAACGGAGCGGCGTACATGATACCACCTTCGGTCCACAACGCATTCAGTCCCCGATCGAGGCCTAAAGGTGTATTCGGCCCGACATTGCGTTCATAGATCTCGCCATAGTTTCCAACTTGTTTGATGATATTGTAGGCCCATTTTTCATCCAGGCTCAGCGCCTTGCCCATACCCGGAGAAACGCCCAGAAAACGCTGAATTTCCGGATTTTTACTTTTGAGCATGTCATCTACGTTTTTGGAGGTAATCCCCATTTCCTCGGCGTTGATCAACGCCATAACCGTAAATTTAACAATATCATACCATTGATCATCTCCGTGACGCACAACCGGCGCAAGGGGTTCTTTGGAAATAATCTCAGGCAGCAACATGTACTCGGCCGGATTCGGCGAAACCGACCGCTGTGCCGCCAATTGAGACATATCCGAGGTCAACACGTCACAGCGCCCGGCAAAAAAGGCCTTGTTCAATTCGGCGGTTTGTTCGATAACCACCGGTTTCCATTGCAGGTTGTTGGCGCGGAAAAAGTCAGCCGCATTCATCTCGGTTGTTGTGCCCGGCAACACGCAGACCGTCGCACCCCCCAATTCCTTGGCACTCTTAATCCCTAATTTCTTGGGCACTAAAAATCCCTGACCATCGTAATAATTGACGGGGGCGAAATTCAATCCATTGACGGTTTCCCGCGTTAAGGTCTGGGTGGTATTGCGGCAAAGCACATCGATCTCTTTGGCCTGCAGTGCCGGCAACCGTTGAACCGCCGTAAGCGCGCTGAATTTGACTTTGCTGGCATCGCCGAATACGGCTGCGGCAAGCGCCCTTGCGGTGTCGACATCCAGCCCTTTCCAAACACCCTTGTCATCCGGCATGCTGAATCCAAATACGCCTCCGTTCACACCGGCAATAATGTGGCCTCTGGCACGAACTTCCTCGAGGGTACCGGCAAGCGCTAAACCGCTTGTCAAAACCACTGCTAAAAGGACAGCTACAAGTAGTTTGAAACGTTTCATCACAATACCTCCTTTTCCTTAGATTAAAGGTTTCCCCGGCGGATTTCCTCTAACTTAACCACAAAGCTGCTTTCGCACCGATGAGGATCGCCGGGTCATTCGAATCGCCATTCAAAGTAAGAGTTCTCAGCAAAAAAAAATGAATCCCCCTCATCAATTAAACAATTGAAATTAAATAAAATGGCTATAACAGAAAGAAGTTGGGTTTGGCAATAAAAATATGGTGCGCCTCAAGCTGCCACTCCGGATGAAGGACAACCGCCGACGACGACTGCTGGGGCGTGCAATTCAAGTCCGATTCTCCACCAAATCTCTGGATTTTTTACCCATATTGCTGATTCAGCATCAAGTTAAGCGTTTCATCGACCGATAATGCATATGGAAACTCCAA
>JASFIV010000376.1:0-3652 GCA_050122475.1 Desulfobacterales bacterium
AGCGCTGAATGCTTCAAATACGCTGGACTTTGATTTTAGTTTCTCGGCAATGGATTTAATTTGGGTGATGTCTCCCATCTCAACCGGCTCTTTGAGCAGGTCGGCCGCTTCTTTTGCCAGTTGTGGGTTCATTGCCGCTATTGCGTCTTTAGCTGGCACTGCGGGTATTTTCTTAGGTGCGGGGCCCAACGTTTGAACCGCTTTGAGCGCTCGGTTGATAGCTGTTTCCAGATTTTTAAATTCAGCGTCGAGCTGTTTTGGTGATACTGCTGGTTTTTGATCGCCTTTGATTAATTTTTCAAATTCCACCGCAGCGGCCTGAAGTTCGGTGGCTGCCAGATTGCCGGCCAGGCCCTTGATGTTGTGAACCAGGCTTTGAGCCTGTTTTAAATCACCGTCGATAAGGGCATCCTTAATTTCGACGGCGACTTTGGTGTACTTAACACCAAAATCCAGCAGCAGTTTGCGGTATAGCTTTTGATTTCCCTGCAGTCGGTTGAGACCCTCGGCCAGCTCAAAGCCCGGCAAAGTCTGCGGTAATTCCTGCGTTTCCGGTTTGGTTTCAGCGGCAGACATATCTGGGACCGAATCATCTTCGGGCACATCTTTGGCACGCTTTTCCGACGACCCGATCCATTTCTGCAATTCACCAAACAGCTGATCCGGATCGATGGGCTTGGTGACATGGCCGTTCATACCGGCTTTAAGGCTTTTTTCCTCATCTCCGGCCATGGCGTGCGCCGTCATAGCAATAATCGGCACATTGCGGATTGCGGATTTCAGATTGCGGATTTCCTTTGTGGCTTGATAGCCGTCCATGACCGGCATCTGGATGTCCATCAGGATGACGTCATAGGGCTTTTCTTTGAGCAAATCGACCGCCTGCTGGCCGTTATCAGCCAGGCTGACCATCAAACCGGCTCCCTCCAGGATCTCTTTGGCCACCTGCTGGTTGATCTCGTTATCTTCGGCCAGCAGAATCCGGGCGCCGCGGAGCTGTTCAATGGATTCAGCTTTATCCTGCTCCCGGGTCAGCCGGGATGTGTCGGGTACCTCTTCACCATAGGCCTGCATGACCGTGTCAAAAAGGACTGACGGGCTAACCGGCTTGAGCAGAAAACCATCCAGACCGGTCTTTTCCGCCTTTCGCATGACTTCCTCGCGTCCATAGGCGGTAACCATAACAATATGGGGAACATGGTTAAGCCCCGCATGCTCCTTGATAAGCCTGGAGGCTTCGATGCCGTCCATACCCGGCATCTTCCAGTCCATGATGACCATTTCAAAGGGTTTATCTTTGTCTGCCTTTTCAACCTCGGCGATAGCCTCCTGACCGGTTGCTGCCAGGAAAACCTCAAATGATAACGATTCCAGCATATCCCGCAAAATATCTCTGGAAGTCGGGTTGTCATCCACCACCAGGACCTTCATGCCTCGCAGATTCGGCGACGGGGCAAACCGTTTTTTGACATCTTCGCGCCCCAGACCCAAGACGGCCGTAAAGCTAAAGGTACTGCCCTGGCCGGGCTCACTCTCGACCCAGATCTCCCCATCCATCATGTTTGCCAGTTTTTTGCTAATGGCCAGTCCCAGCCCTGTGCCGCCGTATTTGCGAGTGGTGGAGGTGTCGGCCTGGCTAAAAGACTGGAACAGGTTGGCGGCCTGCTCTTTGGTCAGCCCGATACCGCTATCACTGACTGCAAATTTTAAAGTGACCTGGTCTTCGGTTTGATGGACCAATTTGGTGGAAACCACAATTTCGCCCGAGTCGGTAAATTTAACGGCATTATTGGCCAGATTAATCAGAATCTGTCCCAGGCGTAAGGGATCGCCTACCAAAAATCGCGGCACGTTCTGATCGGTGGCGAAAAGCACTTCGAGGTCCTCTTTTTCCTGAGCCTTTACGCTGATAAGGTTGCCCAGATTATCAAGAACGTCATCCAGATTAAAGTCCACCGCTTCCATGTCCAGTTTGCCGGCTTCGATTTTGGAAAAATCCAAGATGTCGTTGATAATGCCCAGCAGGGAATTGGCCGATGACTGGATTTTGTGCAGGTAATCCTGCTGCTTGGGGGTCAGCTCGGTTTTCAGCGCCAGGTGGGTCATACCGATGACCGCGTTCATGGGGGTGCGGATTTCATGACTCATATTGGCCAAAAAATCACTCTTGGCCTTGTTGGCCTCGTCAGCGATCTGCTTGGCCTCAAGGAGTTCATCTTCCATGATTTTGCGATCGGTTATATCCCGCAGGGATTCAATCGCACCGACGACCTCGCGGGAGGCATCGTAAAGCAGGCTGGCGGTTCCGAGAAGATACTTGCCGTCTTCGCCAAAATTCGGATGATAAGATTCGGACACAAGATTATTGCCGTCTTTTTTAATGGACAGATATTCTTTTTCGTATTCCGGCTTCCAGTCTCGAACCAGATCGATCAGAACCGGACGTCGCTTACCGTAAAATGGCAGGGCATGTTCATAATTGCCTTTGCCCACCATTTCGTTAGCCTCTGTGCCGGTCAGTTTTTCCATGGCCCGGTTCCACGTGACAACCCGGCCTTCGTCGTCGACCACCCAGGTCGGATCCGGCAGAAAGTTAAATATCTGGGCCAGCCGCTGCTCGGAATTTTTAATGGCTTCTTCTGCTCTTTTACGTTCGGTAATATCGTTTAGAATGACGATATTGCCCACTTTTTGACCACTGGGATCATGAAATGGCGCCGTATTGATCTGTACATCGAGGGAGTCGCCCTCTTTTGTCAGTCGTTTGGTTTCAAAAAACACAGACTCTTCTCCGTCTGCCAGCAATTTTTTGACGGCTGCTTGGGTTTCCGCTTCCAGTTCGGGTGGTACGAAATCAATTTTCTTGCCCAATACATCTTCGCGCGACCAGCCGAACGTTTTTTCAAAGGCTGAATTAATAAAAACGGCCCGGCCGTCCATGTCATAAACAACAACAGATTCCGGTAGGCGCTCCAGCAGCATGCGATTTCGTTCCGCGCTTTCTTGCAAGGTTTTTTCGGCTTGCTTGCGCTCGGTGATGTCGTGGGCCACATGGACCACCTGGTTGAAGGTACCGTCTTCGTCCTTAATCGGAAAAGTCGAGACTTCCACAATGATTTCACGGCCGTCGGCATGCTGGTGGATGTGTTCGACGGTGCATACGTCACCGGTTTCTTTGGTTTTGAGCATGGGGCATGTGTGATGGGGCGGGGCACACATTTCTGAAAGACTATGGGTGAGCTCATGACACAACTGGCCGACAACCTTGTCCCGGGGCGATCCCACATCCGCCAGAAAGGCTTCGTTGGCATCAACAATCCGGCCGGTGTCTACTTCGATGATGGAAATGGAATCCGGGATGCTGTTGATGACCGTTTCGATGAAATCCTTCTGCTGGCGAAGGGCATCCTGCTTTTCTTTTAATTCGGCCGTGCGCTCTTCAACCAGGTCCTCGAGGTGATCGCGGTGTTTTTTGAGTTCAGCTTCCGATTTTTTTAAGGCCGATTCTGCCTGATCGATGGAGCCGATCATTTCATTGAACGACTGCGCCAAACTGCCAATTTCGTCATTGGCCTGGATGTCAATCCGGTAGTCGAGTTCGCCGGTCTGTTTGATATGATCGGTTCCGGCGTTAAGCATTTTTAAGGGCTTG
>JASFIV010000377.1:0-3622 GCA_050122475.1 Desulfobacterales bacterium
TGTCGGTACTTTCAGTAAAAGTTTGGGTGCCATCGGCGGTTTTTGCACCAGCAACCGGCCGGAGCTGAATATCATTCCTTTTGCTGCCCGGCCATATATGTTCACAGCTTCTCCATCGCCTTCGATCATCGCCTCAACGCGTCAGGCGCTTAGAATCTTAAAAGCACGGCCTGAATTACGGCGCAAACTATGGGATAATGCACATCATTTATACCAAAAGCTGCAAGCCCTGGGTTTTCAACTCGGCCCGGAGCCCAGCCCTGTCGTCGCCGTACGGGTTCCAGATATCGACCAGGCAGTTGCCCTCTGGAAAGGACTTCTGGAATCCGGCGTTTATGTTAATCTGGTGACACCGCCTGCGACTCCCGACGGCAGCTGCTTGCTGCGCTGCAGTGTCAGCGCTGGTCACACATCGGAGCAGATTGAGAAAATCGGGCAGGCGTTTGCCACTTTTTGCTGGGCCAGACGGGCTGTTCAAGCCGGCTAATTCGTTATTTATTTGATGGATAGGTTTAACTTCTAAAAACGATGCGCTTTTTATTTATCATTTCACGTCAGTATCCTTGGCAGACCGCAGTGATGCTGATTCTCTTAGTATTATCCGGCATCTTTGAGGGTATCGGACTATCGGCAGTGCTGCCGCTAATTGCCATTGTACTCGGGGATTATAAGGGCGGCGCTTTAGGGGTGGGCGAAAAGGCCACGGGGGCAGAGCAGATAGTTCGGGATATATTTGGTGCCGTTGGTTTGACTCCGACGCTGGAACTTATGCTGATATTAATCCTCGTCACCATGTTGCTAAAATGCCTGTTTATATGGCTTGCCAACAAGCGCGTCGGATATACGGTGGCGCACTTGACCACAGAATTACGGCTGCAAGCTCTGCGGGCCTTTATTTTGGCTCGCTGGGAATTTCATTTGAAACATTCAATCGGCAAGCTTTCAGCCGCCATGGGGGGTGAGACGGCTCAAACAGCAAGGGCATATGCCGTAAGTGTTTCCATTATCGTTGTTGTCATCCAGGCGGCCATTTATATCGGGGTTGCACTAACGATCTCCTGGGAAGTTACCCTCATTGCACTGGCTGTCGGGGCGTTCTTCTGGTACCCTTTAAATCGATTTGTAAAAAAATCTAAAAAGGCGGGCCGGCGTCAGGTTGAATTAAGAAAGTCCATGTCTTCGACTTTTGTGGACAGTATTCAATCCATCAAACCCCTCAAGGCCATGGCAAGGGAGGACCGGGCGGAAAAGATTCTGGTTTCAAAAACCGAAAAATTAAAAAAGGCCCTGCAAAAGCAAATTGTCAGCAACCAGTCTTTGTCAGCCTTCCAGGAAGTCATTAAGGTGGCATTTATGCTTTTTGCCATTTATATGACGATCGCAGTCTGGGGCATGGCGCCGGCGTCTGTTATGATTTTAATTCTGTTACTGGGACGCATCATGGGCAAGCTGAGCAAAATTCAGAGTCAGTATCAACAGATGGCAACCCTTGAACACGCTTACTGGTCGATGATGGAAACCTTAGAGTTTGCCCAAAAGATGCGTGAGCAGAAACTCGGAGACCGGAAACCGGAGCTGAAGCATGCTGTCCGACTGGAAGGACTGAAATTTGCTTATTCAGAAAATAACGTCATTAATGATGTGACCCTTATCTTTCCGGCCGGAGAGTTTATCGCAATTATCGGGTCTTCGGGCGCCGGGAAAACAACCATTGTGGATCTGGTGACCGGGCTGCTCCGCCCGCAAGCGGGCGACGTTTGGATCGACGATTTGCCGTTAGAACAGGTCGATCTTAACCAGTGGCGGCGCATGATCGGCTACGTACCTCAGGAAACCTTGCTTCTGCATGAATCTATTTTTGTAAATGTAACCCTTGGAGATTCGAACATTACAGAACAAGAAGCAGAAGTGGCTTTGCAAAAGGCGGGAATCTGGGAATTTGTCAAAAATAGGCCCAAGGGCATACACAGCTCGGTGGGACAACGCGGTCTCATGCTATCCGGCGGTCAGCGGCAGCGTATTGCAATCGCGCGCGCGCTCGTGCGCAATCCCAAATTGTTGATCCTGGACGAAGCCACAACGGCACTCGATCCGGAAACGGAGGCCGCAATTTGCGAAACATTGAGAAAACTTCGCGGGGAAATTACCATTCTGGCGATCTCCCACCAATCTGCTGTTTTGGAAGTGGCGGACCGGGCCTATAGTGTGCTTGATGGGAAAGTTGTGTTGCTATCAGATTTTAAGGCGCATGCAGAAGCAGAAAAAGATGCTTCATCTGCTTTTGTTTGAATTGCAGCGAATCTAGATCGGCATCAATTAGTCTTGAATTTTAATCGAATCAAAACTCAGAAAGATTAATTGCGTGACTGATCGTATTTGTCGATTGTAAATGATTTATGCTTAAAATTAATATTGGCGACATGGACCCCATTTTAAAGGACGCCATTCGCAATATTCGCCTCATCGCCTTTGACTTTGATGGGGTGTTTACAGACAACATGGTATATGTGCTGCAGGACGGTTCGGAAGCGGTTCGTTGCTGCCGCAGTGATGGTATCGGGCTGCAGAAATTAAAAAAACTGGGTATCGAGACGGTGATTATTTCCACGGAAGCCAATCCGGTTGTTTCTGCGCGAGCGCGCAAATTAGAAATTCGTTGTATACAGGACTGCGACGATAAAAGAACGACGCTGGAGAGCATTGTTCGTGAAAGCGGTATTCCTTTGGACAAAGTCGCTTTTATCGGCAATGACATCAACGATCTCGAGTGTCTCACCGGGGTGGGATTGCCCATTGTTGTAAACGATGCGCATCCAGATGTGGTATCGATTGCCCGTTATCAGACCCGGAATCCGGGTGGATGCGGGGCTGTCCGCGAAGTCTGTGATTTGTTTGAGCAGGTGCTGGCGCAACAAAAATGGGACACAGATTTTCACAGATAAACGCAGATCTTTATTTCAATATGGTTTTCCTGATGCGGTTTCATATCTGTTTTTCAGATTATTAGAGCAGGTTGGGTTGCGGTTACGAGACCCAACATCAAAATTTGTTTAAATGGAAGCATCCGGGCGGCAAAACATCGTCAGTGTCTCATGGGGCGATCATCTGGTTTTTGGAGAGGGCGATGGGCGCCTGGCGGAGTTTCAAGCCCTTGACCGCAGGATGGCAAAATGGCGGAAGGAGCTCAATGCCACGATCATTCATTGGCGCTGCACACGGGATCGCATCCGGGGGCGGTTTTATGCGGGTAAAGGCTACCGGCATTTTTTTAAAGCGTATAAGACGAATTTAGGTTGGGATGATTTCGAGGTGGTACCGAAAATGGTCCGCAAACACGATATGCAGGTATTCTTATACGTTACCCTGTATGATGAAGGCTGGGATCTTCTACCCAAAAAAGTCAGGGAGGTAAGTTACCACAATAAAATGCACTGTCAGCACGTGAGCTGGCAAAGTGATTTTAGCAGACAAAATCCTCAATATGCAGTCGCGGATCGAACTTTAGCAAACCATCAGTGGGGCGTCCTTTGTTTAGGGTATCCAGAGGTTCGCAAACATATGGTTCGCAGATACCTTCGGCTGCTAAAAAAGGGAAAGTTTGATGGATTATTCGTTTGCCTGC
>JASFIV010000378.1:0-3608 GCA_050122475.1 Desulfobacterales bacterium
GGCACCGGCGTGGATGGACTCGCGTATCGATTTTACAGTGAAGTGCTGGATCGCATGAAACTGACTGAGAAAGATTTGCAGAACGCGATTTTAAACACGCGATATCGCCGGCAGAAACTCAATAAATTGCTAAGTCTGGTGTGATATCAAGCATCAACAACAAGACCGGCAGTGACGGTATGTGTTGAATCATTGCTACGGGGATCTTCACAACATCACTTCAGCGATACGCTTAGCTGCGGGTGGGTTGAAAGAGCTCATCTAAATTCAACCGGTTGACGGCATCCGTAATCAACTCACCGATAACTTTTTCCGCATCCTTGCTGCCAACAACACGTAGTCGTTCCGCATTCCCGGTAATCGTCTGGCCGCTCACAAAGCGATTCTGCTCGAGAAGATTGGCCTGGTAGGTTATCTGAACCACCCATTTACGCTCGACCAGATCAAGCTTAAATTCCTTTAAAATGATTTCTACGGCAGTTGGCTGGCTTTCAGTCTCTGGTGACACCCGGATGCCGGCATTTTCGAAGCGTTGCTTAAAAATGGTCTTCATCATCGAGCTCAGGCTAAATGCACCCATCAGACGTTCATTTTGATTATCTGTGGCAACGATCAGCGCAAAGTTGCCTTCGAAATCCTTTAGAGCCTTTTTGGCACTTTCGGTGACCACAGCCTGTTCCACTCTTTGATCCTTAAAAATCAAGGAAATCTGGGTCTCTCTGGCGGTCAGTGTTTCCGACGGCAGTTGATAATGGACCACCAAGTAATTTTTTGACGTGCAATAATAGCTCGTCAGAGCCACAAAAAGGATAAGCACAATTGTTTTAATACGGCAGCCGAACGGCATCATAAATGAATGCTCCTTTTATCAGAAATTGGGTTAGCATAAAGTTACGATATCGATAACAGCACCATCCAGATCCGCCACCAGCAGTTTGTTGCGCAGCAGCCCGGGTTTGTTCTGAATGATTTTAATGACCTCTGCACATTCAAGTGTTGCCAGAAAGGTGACGGCATACGGTACCGTACCAAGTGCCGTTTCAGCCCCTTTGGGCGGCACTTTTTCTTCTGCCCCATAAATGAGTTCCAAGCCTAGATCCTCTGGAAAAATAGTTGTCACCTGTCCGGACACGCCGGCCACCGCAGCGGACACCAGTGGTGACCGAATTTGTTTGCACAGCCGCTCTAAAATAAAACGGGTTTTTAAATTATCCAGACAGTCAACACAGACGTCCGAATGCTGCAAGAGCGCGACGCCATTTTCGGCGTCTAAAAACCGCGGGTGCACGCTTACCTCTACTGCTGAATTGAGTGTTTTGATCCGCTGAGCCGCTGCTTCGGCTTTCGATTTGGACATTTGGGCGGGTGTGCTTAGGAATTGACGGTTCAAATTACTTTCTTCGAACGTATCGCCATCAATGACGTTTAGCGTGCCAATGCCAATGCGTGCCAGTATCTCCACCACGGCCCCACCGAGTCCACCGAGTCCGACGATGCTGACCCGTGCGTTCAGAAGAGCAATCTGGTCCTGCAGGCTAAATGTTTTCATATTGCGCGTATAACGCTCGGGCACGATACCGTGTTCAAGAGCCATAATTTCTATTTGACGGCTGCTGACGCCCATCGCTTTTGATAACTGAGCGGTGTGACTGATAGAAATACTGTTGTAAGCGGTTTGGTCTGGAAATTTTTTGGGCTGAGCACACTTGATTATTCTTTCGATGGCATCTGCTTTCAACGCTTATCCTCCTCCAACGGGCGGGAAAATGCCGACCCTTTCGCCACCGCGCAAAACAGTCGCCAGTTCTGATTTGACGCCATCGATGAAGATGAGTTTAATCTTATCTTCCGGTATATCCAGCTGCGCCAGCAAATCGCCCACAGTGATGCCGGCTTCGATGGGATAGCTGTCGGCGGCGGGTGGTGTAAATGTCTGCAGGTTGGCAAATAATTTGAGCTGTATTATAGATTCGCGGGACATTTTAAATGATGCCTATTGTGATATGCTGTGCTGACTTGCTTAACGCGTAGTTATTAGATATATCTACCTTTTCCAATTACCTGGATCTTGCATGAAAATTAATAAGAGCAAATGACGGTATTCATTTTTACCCATTTGGTATGATTAATTCGTCTACCATTTACATAACATGGCGTCATCTTTATTTTAAGAAGTTCCTTTTTAATTTTCATGCAAGATTCAGCTAAATTCTAGAACCAAACCTATTGAAAGTCAAGCTTACAAAGCTGTTTTCAGAGCCACGATGATTCATACGATAACCACCATTATTCCCATATTTGTTATCATTCTTCTGGGATGGCTGTTACGGGTGTTCGGTTTTATGCGCGCGGCATTTATTGAACCGGCCAATCGACTCGTCTTTTACCTTGCCATACCGGCCATGGTCTTTCGATCCATCTCCAAGGCTTCCTTGAGCGTTCAATTTAACGGGTGGGTCATAGTGCTGGCGATGCTATCGATTTGTGCGGTTTTCGCCGTTGCCTGGTTGCTGACGCTACTGCGACCTATGCCGCAACGGCATCGGGGGACATTTATTCAAAATTCCTTTCACGGTAATTTGGGCTATATCGGGCTGGCGGTATCATTTTATTATCTGGGCAGCGAAGGTTTTGTGCGGGCCAGTATTCTGGCAGGATTTATGATGATCCTGCAAAATCTGTTGGCCGTGATTGCCCTCCAGGTGAATTCTCCCCGGGTGACCGCTTCCAAAAAGAATAGCGTGGTGGCATTGAAAATTCTTGGCAATCCGATCATCCTGTCAGCCCTGGCCGGCATTGTTGTATCTCTGACGGCTTTTCCGGTGCCGGCAGTGCTGGGCCGCTGCCTTGACATTTTAAGCGACCTGGCGCTACCGATGGCCCTATTGATTATTGGCGCATCGCTTTCTTTTGATATGGTACCGTCACGATTAACATCTGTGCTATCGACCGCGTCGATGAAACTACTGCTGATGCCCGCTGTTGGCTTGATGTTGTTCCGTCTGTTGAACATTGAATCCGAATGGGTTTTGCCGGCAATCATATTGCTGGCCGCACCGACTGCAACGGTTACCTATGTCATGGCCAAAGAGATGCACGGCGACAGCGAATTTGCAGTGGTCGCCATTTCCGTCAATACGCTGTTATCGGCGATCACCTACACGATCTGGTTGAGCTTAGTGGGCTAATCGTCTCAGCAACCCGGTGCCAAATCCACATTCTGATCAAGCGGCAGGCCAGAATAAATTTGTTTGTTGTCGGGCGTGGTTTTCCGGTGTAGAATAAACATACCCGATCAAAATGTGAATGTGCTGAACGGGAACCCTCTTGATTGAACCTAAAAGATCGCACGAGGCGGTTAGGGATTTTCGCTAAAGGCCTTAGACCGATTCCGGATAGTGATTATGAAAATGACTTTTAAAAAAGCGCTGGTAACCGGCGGTGCCGGGTTTATCGGCTCTCACCTAGTGGAGACGTTGACTGCGGCCGGCTGCCAGGTGGCGGTATTGGATAATTTGTCATCAGGCAACCTTGCCAATTTGAACCATCTGGATGGGAAATATACATTTTATCACGAAGATATTCGGGACCCCAAAGCGTTGCTTGCG
>JASFIV010000379.1:0-3606 GCA_050122475.1 Desulfobacterales bacterium
GGATGCGAGTATCACGGCATCAGCATGGCCGGTAATATACGCAGCGGTCCAAACGGCGAAGGGTAAAATAGCCTGCTTTTGTAAGAATTATTGCCTGTAATGTCAAGCTTTTTCACTTGATTGGTTTTTGGTTATTGGGTATTTGTTATTTGTTAATCGCTTATTGAAACAGCTTAACACCGCAGCGTATAATATATGATCGTTTTCATTGCTAACAACGATTAACGAATAACGGATAACAAAGAGGAAATGCCCGACAACAACGCGGTAATGAAGTCATGTTGTTTTCTGAAAGGCGGTATGCGGAAAAGTTGATTTCATGTTATGCAGGGGGTCTGATATTTGGGATGATTGGCAACAACTTTTGGATTTATCAATTGGTTGATCTAATTCCAAATATCAGGCCACAGGCAACCTACTGACCATAGCCTCTTGAAGAAAATAACATGACCGGTTTAGAATATTATGGTTATCCCTTCGATAAATGATATTTAGCAAAAGGAGTGCCCTTTTTGGCAAATGTGCAAACCGGACTTGAACGTTTTTTAAAATCACCACCCAAATGGGTGGCAAACGCCCGACTGGGGCTTTTGTGTAATCCGGCATCAGTGGACAGCAAATTCATTCACGCCCGCCTGCGGATCCAGCAGCGCTTAGCGGATAAACTGAAAGCGCTATATTCACCGCAACATGGTTTTTTTGCTGAAAAACAGGATAACATGATCGAGTCTGCAGATGGCATTGATCCGGTCTTGAATCTACCGGTATACAGCCTTTATGGAAAAACGCGCAAGCCCACCAAATCGATGCTTGATCCCATCGATGTGCTTCTCGTTGATCTGCAGGACGTCGGCACCCGTGTTTACACCTTCATATATACACTCTCCTATTGTCTCGAAGCTGCAAAGACATTGAACAAAAAGGTGGTGGTTCTTGATCGACCCAATCCGATCAACGGCCAAACAGTTGAGGGCAATTGTCTGAATCCGGATTGCCGTTCGTTTGTGGGACGCTATGCGCTACCCATGCGACATGGTCTCACCATCGGAGAACTGGCAAAGCTCTTTAATGAGCACTTTAAAATCGGCTGCGATTTAGAGATCATTCCAATGAATGGCTGGCGCAGATCGATGTTTTTCAACCAGACGGGGCTTCCCTGGGTAGCGCCCTCCCCCAATCTACCCACTCCTGTTTCAACCATGGTCTATCCGGGACAGGTTCTCTGGGAAGGCACCAACGTCTCTGAAGGTCGTGGAACCACCTTGCCCTTTGAGCTATTTGGCGCTCCGTATCTGAATCCCGCAAAAATTGTTGCCCGCATTGGCGACGAGTCGATTCCAGGCATCGTTCTCAGGCCGGTCGTTTTTGAGCCCACCGCCAATAAATGGCAAATGCAGCCGTGCCGAGGATTTCAGATTCATATCACGGACCCGGCGCAATACCGGCCTTATGAAACCAGCCTGCGTTTGCTGCAGGCAATCATCTTACACCACAAAAAAGCATTCGAATGGAAACAACCACCATATGAATACGAAACCCGGCGGCTGCCGATTGACTTAATCATCGGGGATCGCCAAATGCGACAACGCCTTGAAAACATGGAACCAATCGATAGCCTGGCCGCATCCTGGCAAAGCGGGCTCGATGAGTTTGCTGAGATCAGTCGGGGGGTTCATCTTTATAAGTGAGTAGGTGTCAGGGTTCGGGGTTCGAGGTTGAGCGATGCGCATTACGAGTTACGGTTATGGGTTGCGGATGGTGTGAATTTTCGAGGACGAGTAGGAGGACGAGTACGATAGAGCACATCTTTCGTCCTCGTCGTCGTCCTCGTCCTCGGCTGTTCTCCAACTGTTTATTATTAGGCCAGGGGCGAGTGTCTCAGCGCCGGGACGAAAACTAGTGTTCAGAAGCCAGCAGCCAGCGGCCACCTGATAACCGAAACGTTTAATAGGTAAACACCGATTGGGTGGGGGATAAAGTGAATTCTGATGAAATAGATTGGAAGCGCATGCGCTTTAAAAAAAACAAGGTCTGGCTTTGCGTCGATCGATCCGGCAACCCGATCGAACAAAACGGCAAGGTCTTGATTAAATATCAGCTTGACCAGACACATGAATACTGGGTTCACAAGGACAATGTTAAACCGCTGGATAGCAAACCGATAAAAACAACACCGTCTCCCAAGAAAACAGCAATGGATGAAAGCGTCGATCCAGAAGGAATCCAAATTTTTACAGACGGTGCTTCGGCTGGGAATCCCGGCCCATCGGGAATTGGTGTGCTTTTACGCTTTGGTGACCATGAAAAAGAAATTTCAGAATACATCGGCCTGGCGACCAACAATATCGCCGAACTCAAAGCCATCGAGGCTGGATTGCGCGCTTTGAAGCGCACAGCGCTTCCGGTGCAGATCTTTACCGACAGCAGTTACGCGTATGGTGTTTTGGCCCTTGGCTGGAAAGCCAAGGCCAATTCGGAACTGGTCGAATCAATTAAAAAAACGATGAGAAAATTTAAAGATGTGAGGATTATCAAAGTCAAAGGTCACGCCGGCCATAAAGACAATGAACGTGCTGATTTTTTAGCAACATCCGCAATCAAATCCGCCCCCAGAGAATGAAGCACCCTGGTTATTAGCCGGGCCTTTATTTCCTTACAAAGTGTTGGTGCCTTTAATTAACCCAGGGAATACCCCAAGGCACTCGATTAAGACAAAGCTGACTATCTATGATCCAATCCGGCTAAGGAAGAGCTCGATTTTAGAACAAACAAAGCCCGGCATGTCGACGGGCCGGGCTCTGATGAATTTATAACCCAAATGCAGCTATTCCTTCTTTAAGGTTTTTATCTCCTCTTTGAGATCATCGATTTCTTTTTTATATTTTTCGACGTCTTCACCTTCGCCACTTTCAGGGACGGTTTCGGCTGTTTCATCCGGGTTCCAAGAATCTTTGAGTTCATCAAAACCAAGGTAGATAGCCAGCGCGCCACCCAGCAATAGCATCGCAGGGATGATTCCGGCCAGAACCATTAAAAATTGTCCCCACCAAACAACAAGACCAACTAGGCCCAGTGCCGCTGCGATTGCGCCACCAATTAAAGTTTTCATATCCGAATTTACCTCCTTTCAGTAAAGCTTAAAATCGGTTCCAAAGATGAGGTCGCTTATCGACAAATAAGATAATATTATTAATATGATTCGCTCGGAGCGTCAAATAAAAATTAGCCTTTAACGCAAAAACCGGCACCTAAATGCAGGCCCAAAACGCACACCTTAATATGAGTCAACAGGGTCGAGCGGGAAGTTGAGTTTGAGAAAATTATCGGAATTTTATTTATTATAGGTAACATAACCCGTTTATTTTCACAAGTTTATTTTATATTTAGGGATGTAGTGCAGATCAATAAAATATTGCAAAGCAGCATTTATTTTGTTAATTTTAGATGTTATTGTCCACGCAATTATTTAATAATATGTGAATATTTAAAGAACTCCAACATTCAATCCTCCAAAATCCAAGTAAAGCAAGTCAGTCTTCAATCTGATTAGATCAACGTTATCTTCAATTTGGAACCAAGGGCAGCAGATCGTCATAAAAGAAAAAG
>JASFIV010000380.1:0-3561 GCA_050122475.1 Desulfobacterales bacterium
TGGGTCGAGTAAAACCGTCATATGCGTTAAGTCCCGGCGGTATTCGCAGAAAAACCGGTGGTCCGTCCACCCCAACGGTTCGAATACTCAAAGCGCGGTTACAGTTAAATGAGGCGTACCAGGGAACGGACAACCGACCGCAAAGCATTTCAAAATTGCGGCAGCCTTTGGTTTCGAAAATGATCCGGCGATCACTGCCCAATGAATCGATTTCGTTGATGAGCAATCGGCTCACATCCCGGGGATCGATACATCCGGCCCTGGGACCATGCGCGCTCAACCGCAGGCGTTCGCTCCGCACAAGTTCGTGTATGCCTTCAAAAGCAGACGCTTGCAGGATGGTATTTAGGTCTGTATAGGCCAGATCGTTACCATACCGCCCGGCTCGCGGTATGAACAGAACCGTCAAATTCGGATTGCGCAAGAGCATCATTTCAAAGCGCTTTAGATCGATAAGGGATTCCAGGTAATCATCACAGAAAAAAACAAGCAAGGTCGGCACATCGGCATCCACGACCTCGGCATGATATTCGTTGAGCGACTCCAGCCCGAACCAATCTTCGGATCGCCCGGCAATATCCAGCACTCGCCGGACAACACCCTGCAGATCAGCAGCAGATGCATTCTTGACAGTGTCCGCTGTTTCGATCCATTCGGCGGGAAGTGGAACCAAATCCCGGTTGAGCAAAAAAGATGCAGCTGAGGCGGAACTCTTTAAATTTATACCGATGTGCCCGGACAATACGGACAGGTGAATGAATTGGGTGATATCACGGGCCTTGCTGTGATAGACGCTGCCCCTGTCGCATCCATCGAGCAGCGCCAGCCCGATTCGATGGCACAATGCGTTAAATTCCCGGTACATGTGCGGTGTAGGGCCGCAGCCATCTGGATGTCGAATATGAGAAATAATCCGGACGAATATATCCTCATACAGTTGCTGGGGAATGGCGTCCGCTAGGGTGCTACCTTCAGCGGTTTTGAATGCGAGGATCCGGGCAACATGATCAACTATTTGCGGGATCGACATATTTTTTTCCGGGGTGTGGTGTTGACACCCGGCTTCGACCTTGATGACAGCGCTTGTGGTCCGCTTGGCTGTGCGTTCCAGCCAAACGTCAAAGGCCTCCAGAGGGGCATCCAGGGTATCCTGAAAAATTTCGGGATGGTTCTTTCGATACCCGATTGAAGTGGTTCCGGGAAACCGTTGCGGCCCTAAATACCGCAAAAGGTCTTCTGGTAAAGCGGGTTTGGGTTCGCGGTAAAGCATGTGCTGCGTCAGCGCATACTGCTGCTGCAAAGGTATCATCATACAAGTACTTTTCTGGTTCAGGGGAAGCATATTCGTCAGCATAATCGGTTGACATGCCGGTCCGATCGTAACGCAAATATGATCATTAAACATCGAAACAGTCAATAGGAAGGGAAAATGATTAAGAGCGAAGCAAGACGCCGGCCAACCAGGCTATGAGAACAATTAGGTGTTTTGGGTGCTTATCAGGATTGATTAAGTGCTCTTTTTTATCAGGGCCTCATAAAGCTTTGCCGATTATCAGCCGCAGACGTGACTTCGGAGATCGGCACCCCGCTCTTGCGGAATCGTTGTGTGGGGGACTGACCCTGCATTTCAGCCTGCTGGCGGCGAAATATGTTTTCTTCTTCAATCGCCTGACGTTCGGAAGCAAAATAGAGCCAGGTGCCGTTCATCATATGCATGGCATGGGCCAATTCGTGATAAAGATTTTGCACGGCCGTATATTCAATCAACTCTTTTTTACCGTTGTAGACCAAATGGGTGCCGATGTCTTCCATGCGGGCGTCGAAAATGATGTGAACACTATCCCCGATGCCGTTGATGAGGTTCATTGTCATCGGTGCCCGGGTGCGCCCTGCAGAGATTCGGGCGATGTCAGCGTGTTCAATAACAAGCTCATGGCCGCTATCGGCAATCGATTGCAGGGTCTGGAATCCCTTGGGGACAAGCATAATCTGATCGAGCCAGCGTGTCAATTTGATGATTTGCTCGGGATGGCCTTTTAAGACGATATTGGCGCCAAATATTTTGAGATAACCGTCATCAAAATAACGACGATTGACAACATAATCCATATAGGCGGCCGCACTTGAAAACCAGCAGAACAGGATTAAGACTGTCAGTATGAGTCGTCGTTTCATTGGTTTATTCCTTTATGATACCGTTGATGGTTTTCCCGGGCAGTATCTAAATAATTAGGCTTTAACTATCCTTAGTCAATTAATCTGCAATTTTTATTCCATCTATATTTAGGTACGTCCATGAAATTATAACTTTATAGACAAGGCTCTTTCTCATAAAAAAAAGGATATGGTTAAACTACCATATCCTTTTTTATTTTTTTGGTACGCCCGTTGCGCACCGAAATATCAATAAAATAGACGCGTAATCCCGCAATTTCATATTGCGGGAGCAGGATGAGAAGAATCCTGCCACGTACCACGTAAAAAAGCGGGGTAAAGCAAATGCTTTACCCCGCTAATTATTTTTTGGTACGCCCGGCAGGATTCGAACCTGCGGCCTACGGATTCGAAGTCAGAATCCCCGAGTTTCCTAACCTCCTAAAATAATAATAAGAATCTGAAATCATTTCAATTCTAAATTCCACACTTTTTCCCATTTTTTGCGATTTTAGTAGATTTTGGATAGTTTTTCTCACACAGAGTCTCACACAGAAAAGTCTATGTTTTACTCATCTATCGAACAATCATTTTGATTTTTCTTTCCGTAATTACTCTGATTGCCCGACTATAAATAATATTCCGTTGATATATAAAAATTTTCGAGCTATATATCTATAAACAAATGATAAACCGTTTAAAGGCAACAAAATATAATCGGGACCGGATGACATCTGACCCCGATTTTTTTTAATCCTTGGTAGATTTGGATAATATTTGAAAATTTATCTCCGGCAATACCGCTAAACTCACAAAGGAATGCAAAAAATCTCTTTTTTAAAAATTTATGCATCGGTGTGAGGTATTTCCGGTTCCGATAATCGCAAGTTAGGAGGTTTGCCATTAAAAGTAGAAGCTCATTTAAAAACACCCCTGAGGCAAATTATGACGCGTCGTCTTTAGAAGTATTAAAGGGTCTTGACCCTGTCAGACGCAGGCCCGGAATGTACACCGATACCTCTAGACCAAACCATCTGGCTCAAGAAGTTATTGATAATGCCGTCGATGAGGCAATCGCAGGATTCGCCAAGCGGATCAATGTAATTTATCACGATGATGGATCGCTTGAGGTAAGTGATGATGGCCGAGGCATGCCCATCGATATACATCCTGGTGAAAAGTTGACCGGCGTTGAAGTCATTATGACTAAGCTTCATGCAGGAGCTAAATTTAGCGATAAAAACTACCGGTTTTCGGGTGGTCTGCATGGTGTTGGCGTGTCAGTGGTAAATGCCCTATCAACCAGGCTTGAGGTAGAGATCAGGCGGGAAGGCAGCAAATACTCCATTTCTTTTAAAAACGGCAAAAAAGCATCAAAACTAAAAAAAATCGGAAAGGTCGGAAAAC
>JASFIV010000381.1:0-3553 GCA_050122475.1 Desulfobacterales bacterium
AAGATCATCAAAGAAATTGGCAAGGAAAAAACCGTTGTCCTCTCAACGCACATCCTCAGTGAGGCCGAAGCCACATGCGACCGTATCGTTATCATCAGTCAGGGCAAAATTGTAGCCGATGGTAGTGCTGAAAACCTAAAACAGTCATCCCGTGGCAAAAACATCATGAATCTGAGTTTACAAAATGCTGATTTTGAGACCGTAAAGGAAACACTTGCAGGTATTAATGGGCTTGATGATGTTACCTGTAATAAAGAAAGCGGCAGCATACTGAACGTGAGTTTGAGCTATTCTTCAACAGCGGACCTGCGACCGGAAGTTTATCGCAGGATCAAAGAAACCGATTGGGTCCTGCTGGAGTTTCACCAGGAGACCCAATCATTGGAAAGCATTTTTCGCGAGCTCACCAAGGAGAATTAAGATGCGCCAAGTGACCCATATTTTCCGCAAGGAGTTCAATGCCTATTTTGTTTCTCCGATTGCTTACATCGTCATTTCAATATTTCTTCTGGTAACCGGCTGGTTCTTTTTTGCGACCTTCTTTCTGTTTAACCAGGCAAGTTTGCGGACATTTTACGCACTGCTGCCGGTTGTTTTTGCTTTTGTCATTCCGGCCATTACCATGCGGTTGATATCCGAAGAATTAAACGTGGGATCGGATGAAATTTTACTGACAATGCCGGTGACTGCTCGCGATGTTATTCTCGGCAAATTTTTGGCCAGCCTGGCGATGGTCGTTGCGATGTTGGTCCCAACCTTTGCCTACCCGCTGACGGTATCATTGATGGGACAATTGGACTGGGGACCGGTAATTGGCGGATATATCGGTGCTATCCTGTTGGGCGCCGCTTTCTCGGCGGTCGGGCTGTTTTCTTCGGCGTTGACGCGCAATCAGATCATTGCTTTTATCATTGGCCTGGCGATTTGCTTCGCACTAACGCTGATCGACAAGTTGCTGTATTTCTTACCCCGCTCATTGCTGGGCATTTTTGCCTACCTGGGGGCAGATTTTCATTTTCAGAATATCGCCAAAGGCATCATCGACAGTCGTGACATTCTTTATTTTGTCAGTGTGTGCTTTATTGGTCTATACGCGGCCTATCTGGCTCTGCGGGCAAAACAGTAAGGAGATCAAATATGCAGGTGAAAAAAGGATCGGAGAGATACATTAAATTTTTGATCTATTTGATCATCGTCGTTTTGGTCAACATCGCAGGCATTACCCTTTTCTTCAGATTAGACCTGAGTGCCAATAAGATGTATTCCATCTCCGATGCCAGCAAAAAAGTCGTCTCAACGCTAAGCGAACCCTTAACCATAAAGGTTTTTTTTACAAAAAACCTGCCCGCCCCACACAATAATACGGAGCGCTATTTACATGATTTGCTCGAGGAATACGCTATCCATGCCAATCGCTATTTTAATTACAGCTTTCACGATGTGAGTGCTGAAGAGGGCGAATTGTCCGAGGAGAAACAGGAAAATCAAAGGCTCGCCAATAATTATGGAATTCATCCCGTCCAGATTCAGGCCATTGAAAAAGATGAAGTCAAATTTCAACGCGCTTACATGGGATTGGTTGTTATCCACGGCGATTTAATCGAGCGCATTCCGACCATAACCACCACCGAGGGACTCGAATACAAACTGACCACAGCCATTCAGAAGCTGAACAACAAGATCAGTGCCCTGCTGGGTTTGCAGGATAAAATTCGCATCAAACTGTTTCAATCAACTTCGCTCAATCAGATAGCTCCCTATATGGGCCTAACACAACTGTCGCAGTTTCCCGACACACTGGAAAAAGTGGTCGCGCGGCTGAATCAGAAAAATTACAACAAACTCACATTTGAATTCCTGGATCCCACAGCCGACGAATCTCTGGCGGCAGACGTCAATAAATATAAAATCATGACCGTCAAATGGCCGGCTTTGGACGAGGGCACCATCCCTCCCGGTAACGGTGCCATCGGGATGGTAATGCAATTTGGTGAGCGCTCCATTGTGGTTCCCCTGCTGCAAGTCATCAAGATCCCGATCATCGGCACCCAGTATAAATTGATGGAGGTTGCAGAAGTAGAAGATCAGATTAACCGCAACGTAGAAGCTCTGATCGATATCAATCAGGATCTGGGTTTTGTCGAGGGCCACGGAACACTGGATATTGGTGGGATCTCGCCGCCGGGCCAAAATATTCGTCAGAATCCGGATGCGGTCTTAAACTTTCGAACACTCATCTCGCAAAATTACAGCTTGAGGCCGGTCGACGTCGACGAAGCGGCGATACCGGATAATCTGAATGCCATCATCATTGCCCGACCGACAGAGTCTTTTTCCGACTACGCTCTGTTTCAAATCGATCAGTTTTTAATGAAAGGCAAGAACCTGATCCTGTTTCTGGACCGCTTCCGGGAAGTTCAACCCGCCAATCAACAGGGCAGAAATCTGGGCGGCCAGCAAGCGGTTTTCGTTCCGTTAGATACCGGACTGGAGAAACTTCTAAACCACTACGGGATTCGCATAAAAAAATCGTACGTCATGGACGAAAATTCCTTTCAGCAGGAATTACCGGCCCAGCTGGGTGGCGGACAGCGATCTATTTATTATGCGCCGATCATTAAAAACCGGCATATCAATAAAGAGCTGAACTTTATGAAAAACATCAAGGGCATGATTACGCTGAAAATTTCTCCCTTGGAGCTTGATGCCGAGCGCCTGGATGCCAATGGACTTAAAGCCATCCGATTGATTTCCTCCTCGGAAAAATCGTGGGAGATGAGCGGTAGGATTACATTGAACCCGATGTTTATCCAGCCACCCCAATCAAAAGATGAAATGCAAAGCAAAGCGCTGGCGTATTTTGTGACCGGTGAATTTCCGAGTTATTTTGCCGATAAACCCATACCGGTAAAAAAAGCGGATGAAACTACGGCCAACAAGACCGACAGCCAGGAGGGCCAGCAGCAAGAACAAAGCCAGCCATCCGGTCAGCAGCCCACAGTTGATCTATCCAAGATTACGGCCAGCGGTCAATTCCTGCTCAAAGGCAAGCCTGGAAAAATCTTTCTGATGGCCTCCAGCGATATGCTCAGAGACAATTTGCTGGACGCCGGTGGCAGGGGACCGAATGCAACCTATATCCTGAACGTCATCGATTATCTGAACGGCCGCGAAGACATCGCCATCATGCGCGGAAAACAGCAACGCTTCAATCCGCTGGATGATGCTGCGGCCTCAACCCGCACATTTGTTAAAACGATGAATATTGTTGGTCTACCGACGCTGGTGGTGCTTTTCGGCATCGCCGTCTGGTTTCGCCGGCACACCCGCAAAAAGAATATTCAAATGATGTTTCAACGTTCAGGGGTTCAGGGTTCAAAGGTTCAGGGTTCATAGGTCAAAGATCATTGGCTGCTGGCAGCTGGCTGTTTGTCAACGCTCGCAAGTTTTTAGCCAGTAGCCAGCAGCGAGAAGCCAGCGGCGAAGGACAGAAACCTGAAATCTTCCAGAAGAAACCAAAGTGTAGAATCTTTCAATTGGCGAATGGAAAACG
>JASFIV010000382.1:0-3548 GCA_050122475.1 Desulfobacterales bacterium
TACTGGGTGCGATCCTAATTCCCTGTTTTGTTATCGTATTTGTGTTTTCGCATGCCATGAACCTGCTCATGATGGGCAAAGATATGGCCCTGACCATGGGCATTAACATAAAGGCCGTAACCCTTGTCTTGCTGATTGTGACCTCTTTTATGGTCAGCGCAACGGTTAGCTTCAGTGGTCTGGTGGGATTTGTCGGTCTGGTCATTCCCCATTTATTACGACTGCTTCTGGGCCCCGATCATCGGATTTTGGTACCGGCGTGTCTGTTTGGCGGGGCGGCCTATCTGGTGCTGTGTGACCTACTGGCCAGAACCCTGCCGCAGCAAGGCGAGATGCCGGCCGGAGTGATCACGGCTTTGATCGGCGCGCCGCTGTTTATCATTCTTTTAAAAAGGTCGCGAAAATGAAATCCGCTTTTGCTGTTAACAACCTGAGCTATGCGTACAGCAGTCAACATGTTCTGCAGAGCCTGTCCTTCTCGATTGCTCGGAGTGAGATATTTATCATCATCGGACCCAATGGGGCCGGCAAAACCACTTTGATCAAGTTAATGGCCGGCATCATAAAGCGCCAAAGCGGCCAGATTGACGTATTGCAGGAACCGATTGGCAGCTACTCACAAAAAAAACTGGCACAGGTGCTGGCCTATGTCCCTCAGGGCCTGCCGGTGGGTTTTCCATTTACCGTGGAAGAGACGGTTTTGCTGGGGCGCGCTCCCCACCAGAAGGTGCTGGGCCTGGCCTCTGAAGACGATTTGAAAATTGTGCGGCAAACAATGACATTTACCGAGGTCGACCATCTTGCCAGGCGTAAGCTGGATCAGCTTAGCGGCGGCGAGCAACAGCGTGTTTTAATTGCCCGGGCCCTCTGTCAGCAGCCACAGGTGATTTTGCTGGACGAACCCACCGCATCGCTGGATTTATCCCATCAGATCCGAATCATGGACCTGATGGAAAAACTCAAAGCCGAAAAAGGGGTAACCGTCATCATGGTTTCCCATGATGTCAATCTGGCAGCCATGTATGCCGATCAGCTGCTGTTGCTCAAAGCGGGGGAAATTGTGTGCATTGGAACACCCAGTGCGGTTTTGAACTTCGAAACGCTGGAAGAAACGTACAATTGTCAGCTGCTGGTCGACAGCAGCCCATTGGGAAACTTGCCGCGCGTTACGCTGGTGCCGCGTAAATTTTTGAAATCGTAAATTGCCCTGCGTTTGCCGAGCTATTGATCTTAACATCAGAAGGAGGAAATCAAATGAAGCCGTCCGCTTGGATTGTTCTGTTTGTCCTTTTATTCGCAGTGATCGTATCGCCTCCGGCCATAGCAGAGTCTGAAAAGGAAGATTCAGTTCCCATTATGGATGAAACCGTGGTGACGGCTACCCGGACCGAGACACCGGTCAGGGAATTGGGTGTTTCAACCACTGTTATAACCAGAGAGGAAATTGAAGAGCGCCAGGCGGTTGATGCGCAGGACGTATTGCGCACGGTTCCCGGATTCAACATTTCACGAACCGGCGGTCGGGGCGGGACAACGTCGCTTTTTCCGCGCGGCGGTGAAAATAACTTCACCAAGGTGTTAATTGACGGCGTCAGCGTCAATCTGGGCGGTGGGGATTTTAATTTCGGCGCACTGCAGACCGCAAACTTTGAGCGGGTAGAAATCGTCCGCGGGCCGCAGAGCGCCCTGTATGGATCGGATGCCATCGGCGGGGTGATTAATTTTATCACCAAACCCGGTGAAGGTCCGCCGTCCATAGAGGCTTCAACTGCCAATGGCACCTACCTGGAGGGTGACAAAAACTACATCGGAGAGCACAGCGTCAGCTTTACCGGAGGGAATGAATGGATCGGGGCCAGCCTGGGATATGCTCGCATCGACGACAACGGTTTTCTGGACGTCAACCACGAATACTGGAACAATACGTACAGCGGCCGGGTGGATACGTTCCCTGCCGAGGATCTAAGTTTCACCTTCACCGGACGCTACGAAGACTCCAAATTTAAGTTTCCGACCGGCGATGCCGGAGACAAATTTTCTCCCCTGGACCCCAATCAGGATATAGAAAGAGATGACTGGGTTGGCGGCATCAACGGTCAATACCAGATGCTGTCATGGCTGGAGCACAACGTTCTGCTGGGTTATCATTACAACGAAGAAGATTTCAATGACCCGGAAGATGCTGAGGCGGACCCCTTTGGTGCTTTTTTCAGTGAAACCGAAGAGACCCGCTGGTCCATTGATTATCATTTTAATATTCGCTATCCGGAAACTGAAACGGTGCGCTCTATCTTTACAGCTGGATTTGAGTATTTTGATGAAGATTATGATCAAAAAACCCGATCCATCTTTTTGGGATTTGAGGCAGAAGGTGATTTGGATGAAGATCGGGACAACTGGGGATATTACGCCCAGGAGCAATTATCCTTGTTTAACCGCTTGCATTTGACCGCCGGAGCTCGTTATGAGGACAATAGCGAATTTGGTAATGAATTTGTGCCGCGCGGCTCGGTTGCATACGAAATCCTGGAAACCGGCACCGTATTGCGCGGTGCCGCAGGAAAGGGTTTTAAGACCCCTACGTTTACCGAGCAGTTTGCCGAGGGCTTTGCCACCGGCAACCCGGATTTGGACCCGGAAACATCCTATTCCTGGGAAGTGGGTGTCGATCAGGTACTTTTCGATAATAAACTGGTGTTCGGTGCCACTTACTTTTATCAGAGATTTGATGATCTGATCACATTTATTAACCGCCCGGACCCAGAACCGGATTTTGAAAACATTCAGGAAGCGGAAAGCCAGGGTGTCGAGTTGATGCTATTGTGCACACCTGGCTATGGCTTTACCGTTGGTGGCAACTATACCTACCTGGATACCGAGGTTAAAGATGATGGCGGCGCCGGGGGGCCCAGTTCGCCATTTGAGGAAGGCAAGGATCTTTTACGCCGGCCAAACCACACGGTTTCCGGCTTTGTTAACTGGGCCTGGAAGGGATTCCAGATTCGGTTTGACGGCCTTTATGTGGGGGAGCGCGATGATCTTGATTTTCGCACCTTTCCGGCTAACCGGGTAACTTTGGATGATTATTTCCTCGTCGACCTGGCGACCTCCTATACGTTTGATCTGGATGATGCATATATCAAGGATTTTAAAATTTTTGGAAAGGTTCAAAACCTGTTTGACGAGCAATATGAGGAAGCATTTGGTTTCAGCCCGCCGGACCCCAGTTTTCGCGTCGGACTGGCGTTTAAACTGTAAACCGGGGTAATGCCAAATTTGAAACCATAGGAAAAAAGGAGTAAAGACAATGTGGCATATTTTCGATAAAGGCGGACCGGTCATGTATCCGCTGCTGGTCTGTTCGATTCTTGCGTTGAGTGTGGTCATCGAACGGACCATTTTCTGGTTCAGACTGGGTCTTCGCAGCCAACCCTCACTCGTCGATGAGGTCCTGGAGCTCTCCCGTCAGGGAGATTGGGAATCCATCAAGAATAAGACCGTACATGCCAAAGATTATATGATAAAAATTTTGGTCAGCGGCATCCTGC
>JASFIV010000383.1:0-3529 GCA_050122475.1 Desulfobacterales bacterium
CAGGATACTCAAATTTCTTCATAAAAGTTCTTTGCCTATAACCATCTTCGATCTGATTATCCATATCAGCAAAAACCGTGCAAACTTTAGGAAATTCGCTAAAAATTTTTTTCCATAATTATTACAAATAATTATGAAAAAACGGGGTTGCTGCTCAGAGGTTAATTCTATGAAAATAAGTGCTGAAAGGTGTGTAATTGACTTCCCAACGTCAATTTTTCAGATGCACATCTGGCCCTGCCAGCTGAATCATAAAATTTTATCCGCAGATTACACAGATTAACGCAGATTTTATTTTTAAGTTAAAATAATTTGATAAAATTTGAACCACAGATTTCATTGAATAGGTGATTTTATTATCCGCAGATTACACAGACCCGTCTTCGCACCAGGCTTCGCCGGGCAAGTTATTGCAGATTATTTTTTTAATAATAAACCTCGATAAAATTTGATCCACGGATTTTATTGATGAAGTACTTTATTTAAACACGGATTAGCCCAATTCAAACAGATTTTGGTTTAATTTTTTTAATCTGCGGAAATCTGCGTAATCTGCGGAAAAATATAGCGTTGAGTTTTTTAGACTCTGTGGCGAGTATTCGCTGTACACAAACCTGCATCTGATTGTATACAAAATCATACAATCCGGCCCAGGAAAGCCGCCAAAAGAGGCTCCTGGATTCAAACTATGCGCATATTTCCGAATCAATTTAAAATATATTCCGACAATAACTTATTAAAATTATTTATAATATAAAAATAAAGACTTTTTTATGACAGACAGGATGCAAAAATGGAATCCAGTGAAAGCCTTTGGCATCCCTTTTGCTCTACTTAAGGGCAAAGCTAAGCGAATCCCATAACCCCCTTGTGGGCCTGTCGCGTCCGCTTCCTTCCTCTTGGCCTGGCGGGCGGGTTCCAGCTCGTAACCCGCCCGCCAATTCTTTATCCGGGGGTTTTTTTTTCGCTGACCCGTCAACTAAATAGCGTTCAGAAATAAAGGCAAAAATTAAACCGATTATTTAAATTTAGCGACTGAATAAAAATCAATTTAATTAACTGAAATAACTAAAAAAAACTTGCAATCCTTTCGACAATGTGAAAATAAAATAAATTAAGGAGGCAGTTGTAGTTCCGAATTGCGCATTGGGGGAGAACGGAGGTTGCTAACAATCTGTTCTTTTATTCAAGACTCACTGAAATCGGTCTGTCTATCCGGCTGTGTTCCGTCTTCAATCACCTCGACTAGGCTCCGCACAAGCATTCGACCTATTCGTTTATCACTTCTCTTGGTCGCTATGATACTACTGCTTGGCATTGTCGCCGTGCCGACTGCGCTTGCCAAGACAGCTACCCTGGCCTGGTACGCCAATGAAGAGCCCGATCTTGAAGGGTATGTGGTGCATCGCAACACCGGCTCTCCTGGCCCGCCTTACAAGTACTCTGATGAAGTGCCGGAAGAAGAGCTTGTCGATCCGCTGCATCCAAAGGCAGAGCTGACGGGTTTACAGGAGGGCAAACAGTATTATGTTGCCCTGACAGCATATAACAAGGACGGCGTCGAAAGCGGTTATTCAGAAGACGTATGTGTTGAGGTGGTCGACAATGCGATTGAACTCTGCGAACAGAGTTCATCATCAAGCGTTTCAACGGATTCCAGCAGCGGCGGCAGCGGGGGAGGTGGCGGCGGTGGCGGCAGCTGGGCATGCTTTATTGCAACCGCGAGCACGGAAGCTTTGGTGTCTTCCCAATGGATGGCCGGCCCGGTCATTCGAAGCCAGGTATTGTCGATGCTGTTTTTACTGCTAATTTTGATTGTGGCCGTCAAGCTGGGTTTCAGCAAATCCAAACACGAAATCTTTAACCTCTAATTTTCAACCTTCCGGCTAAATCCGCAGGTAGTGATTCCACTTTTTAATAATCCGGTTCGCACCGTAGATCCATCTGTCATCAAGTCGCAGGTTCACAAAAATGCTTGTAATGATGTATTGTAAGCAGGCTGATCTATCGGCGACTCTATGTAAAATTTAACTCTGCTGTCTTTGTGGACTTTGTGTGAGGAATATCCGGTGCTCAATTATTCGGAGTTAACACTGATTTCAACCCGCCGGTTTTGTTTGCGGCCATCACGTGTCGCATTGGATTTTATGGGGTTTTCCGGTCCTCTGCCGCGACTGGAAATTTGGGAAGGCGCAACACCGTGGCCGATCAAATAATTTTTGACCATATCGGCGCGATACTGCGAAAGCTGTCTATTATAAATTCGGCTTCCGTAAGAATCGGTATAGCCTTCCACGGTGATTTTTAAATTCGGATACTGAGATGTCAATTTAACGATACTGTCCAGGGTTTGATAGGCATTTTCAGGAAGCTCATTTGAATTGTGGTCAAATTGAATGATGGCTTTCTGATCCACAACGGCATCGGCGGGCGTTTCGGTAAGCATGGAAATTTGCTGGTTTACCGCGTCATTATTTTCCGTATCACTGACCGGTACCACTGTTGAGCGTGGCTCTTCCTCTTTTTGTGCTGCGGTTAGAGGTTCGGCATCCTCGGACTTCGTATCCGCTATTTCTTCTTTTTGTGGTGTGGTCAGAGGTTCGGCATCCTCAAACTTCGTATCCGCTATTTCTTCTTTTTGTGGTGTGGTCAGAGGTTCGGCATCCTCAGACTTCGTATCCGCTATTTCTTCTTTTGGTGGTGTGGTTAGAGGTTCGGCATCCTCAGACTTCGTATTCTCTATTTCCTCTTTTTGGGCCTCGAAAGCTGTTGATACGTCTTCCGAGGGCTCGAACTTTTTTTGAGTTTCTACCTGCTCCTGTTTCGAGAAGAAGGGCTTATCGGTCATCGATTCGTAAATCTGATAAGCGACGAAAAGGAAAAACACAATACCGATGAAGATTATGCCACCCTTTATGCCGGTCGGCTCTTTTCGTTGCACGACCGCCTGATTCAAAGCACTATGATCCTCTTTCGGTTTTGGTGGTTTGGGGGTAATTTTGACCAGATCCATAGGGATCTGCAACTCCTTATCACAATCTTTAATGACTTCGGCATTTATTTTCTTTAATTCCCTGGTAAAGCCTGTCAACAGCGCAAGATCGCAAATCAAATTAATGAGCCTGGGCGTGCCGTTGGAGAATTTGAAAATCGCTTTAATGGCGTCTGGTTTGAAGATCTCTTCAGTGCCGCCTGCCCGCTCGAGTCGATGCCGGATGTATGTGCCCGTCTCCGACTCTGTCAGCGGATTGAGCTGATAAAATACGGATATTCTTTGTCTGACCGCTTTATTGCGGCCATCCCTAAGCAATTGATTAAATTCATTCTGTCCGACAAAGAAAATGTTCAGCAGCTTGTGGTTATCCAGTTCGATGTTAGACAGTAACCGAATCTGTTCGAGCAACTCGTTATTCAGTCGTTGGGCCTCGTCGACGATAAGCAGCACGGTTTTATCTGAGGCATATGATTCCAGCAAAAATTGTTTGAATTGAACCAGGAACTCACCTTTGCTGGCGAACGTTTTAGGCAT
>JASFIV010000384.1:0-3526 GCA_050122475.1 Desulfobacterales bacterium
TGTTTTTCAGCAACAGGCACGACGCGGTCCAGGCTGGCCAGCAAACTATCCATATGCCTGGTCTTTAGACGATCCCGCTCCTTTACTTTTTTACGTATAAAGATTTGAGCTTCTTCTGAATTGATGTGGTTCGCGTTAACGTATTCATAAAGCATCTGCATTTCATGATTCATTTCGACGACCCCGCAATGCAATACCACCGCCGCGGCCCCCAGTTTTGCTGCATTTTCGATGGTTTTAGTCGTATAAAGAATGGCTTTTTGGCGCTCTGCGTCGTCGGGACTGGAGAGAAGAAACAGATCACCGCTGCCTTTTGCACCCGCTCGAACAGCGGGTATCGGAAAATAATTGTGAACGCTGACGACTTTTAACCCCGAGCGTTGAAGCGGCTTATTCAGCTGCCGAAACATGGCTTCGGAAATACGATAGCTCAGCTCGATTTTTTTGATACCGAGATTTTTATAGGCCGCCAGCATTTCCGCCATTGTTGCCGTTCCATCCGGCTGCCAGGATGTTGAAAGCGCAAGCATCATTAAAATCCTTTCCTGTTGGCTAGCGAACCATTTCAATACCACGGATGGGTCTTCTGTCAAAGGAAGGTTAAATGTCTTGAATTCTCTTTCAAGATACGATTATACATTGACACATCAGCTGCATTTTAACGACCGATTTATTTTTTGTTCGCCACTGCTACCCAAAATAATAATGGTGACACCACCCAGAATGAATCCACAGCCCACCACCAAAGTGATGTCAAGCCGCGAGCGTTTCAGAAAAACCATGAGCTATGGCACGCCGGACCGCGTCCCTTATTTTGAGGAGGGCATCCGCAAAGACGTCCTGAAAGCCTGGCGTAAACAGGGGCTGGCCCGAGGTGCCGATCTGGCGGCACTGTTTCCCTCCGATCAGCGGGAACGCATCAAAGTGGACCTTGAACCCCGGCCCAAATTCATATCCAGACGCGCTAAAATGGCGGATTTAAAAAAATGTAAGCGCCGCCTGGATCCCACTGATAAAAAGCGCCTTCCCGGTCGATGGTCCCAGCGGGTTCGCACCTGGCAATCCAGAGATCATGTCTTAATGCTGCATGTGCACCGCGGTTTATTCCTGACCATGGGTGTGGGAAATTGGCAAACGTTTATAGAATTAATGACGATGCTCACCGAACAACCGCATGTGGTTCGCAAAAGAATGCAGATTCAGGGCGAATTTGCAGCCCGTTTAACCGATCGCATCCTGCAGGAGGTGGATATCGATGCGATCGTATTCAGCGAGCCTATCGGCGGAAACGATCGGCCTTTGATTTCGCCAAAGATGTATGAAGAATTTGCACTGCAAAATTACGAGCCCATACTGGACGTACTCCGCCACCATCAGGTCGCGACCATTTGCTTTCAAACATTTGCCAATGCCCGCATTCTGATTCCCAGTATCCTAAAATGGGGCTTTAATTGCCTGTGGGCCTGCGAAGTCAATATCGAGGCTATGGATTACCGCAGCCTGCGGAAGGAATTCGGCCGCGATTTGCGCTTGATCGGCGGCATCGATCTGGATGCGCTGCGCAAGGGCAAAACTGCCATCCAACGGGAAATCGAAGAAAAGGTTCCCCCTTTGATTGAAGACGGCGGCTTCATACCGCTGGCCGACGGCCGGGTGCGTGCGGATGTGCCGTTTGAAAATTACGCCTACTATCGAAGGCTGTTGGCGGATGTCACGCAACGGAAATGATTATGCCGAAAAATTGGCACTCAGTGGCCTTCCAAACAGTGCGGCTTCTATCATTTACATCTTAACGTTGGGGTCGGTATCAATCAGAGCACTTTCAGTTGTTCCATGACGGCTATTTTACCTTGATTTTCGTCATCCGCTTTTTCTTCTTTGGTGCTTTTTTCTTTTCAAGATTATCAATTCGCGTATCCAGTATGGCTCGCATGGCTTTTAAAAATTCAAGGTGCGATTGGGTCATGTGTTTAGCGAAATCCGATTTCATTCCAAAGACATTTTCAAGGTCCATAAAAAACTTGCCAACGGGGCAAATTACCATTTGGGGTTCACTTTTTTTGGCTGCCATCTTCAACTCCTTCAAAGCAAATGTCCAAGACCTGGCCATCAAGCTTGGCGTTGACCTGCGCTTTTGAAGCCACCTGCCTTGGAAGTAAAATATTTCTTTTGAATCCTCCGATGCGAATAACGAGTTCATCAAAGAATTTGTTCAATTCCACATCTTTTTTTAATAGAAATGGAAGTTTTACCTTCAGGTGATAATTACCGTTTTCTTTGACCAATTGATAGGGCTCGTCTTTAAAGAAGCGTTTCAGTGGATTCTTTTTGCCATATAATTGCCGCGCTAATTTCTTCAGTTTGGCATATCCTAAAATTTCCCCTTGGAATAGATCAACAGACAAAATGGGCACCGGGCTGAAAATTTGTTCAGCAGCTTCACGGTGCCGCCGTTGACCTTTAATCCAACTTTTAAAATAGGATTCGGTGATTTGCTCCGGTAAAATGCGATTCATAATGATCGCGTCAATGCTCATTTTGTACAGGCAAAAATACATAAATGCCCGCTGGGTCTCCTTAAGGACCACTTTTTCAGGGTTGGTGACCAGTCGCACCGTGGTTATTTTAGGATTTGCTAAGATTTGATCAACGCCTTTTAAGCGCTCGAACAGCTCTTCAAGCGCTTTAAAATAATCATCATCAGGCAGGGGGACATCGGTAAATCTTTTGGCCACCGGTCCGACGTATTTGGCAAGCGTTCTTTCCACTTTAAAGATTTTTTGCATATACCATTCCAAAGTGGCCGGTATGCTGATAAACCTTAGCGATTCTCCTGTCGGTGCACAATCCAGCAGGATGACGTCATATTTCTTTTGCTGTACATACTGATTGATATACAGAAGTAAACTGACTTCTTCCATCCCGGGCAAAATGGCCAGCTCTTCCGCCAAAACTTCATCCAGCCCGGTGGTGTTGAATAAGGAGGAAAGGTACCGGTGAATATCCCGCCAGTATCTTGTGATTTCCTCCTGGATATCGATTTCCTGGATGTAGAGCTTAGAGTTGATTTGAACGGGTTGGCCTTTGTTTTGATCGAGCAAATTTTTTTCAAGATCAAAAATATCGCTCAAGCTATGCGCCACATCCAGCGACATGATCACAGTCTTTTTGCCCATCTCGGCTGACCGGATACCAGTTGCGGCTGCTATCGATGTTTTGCCGGTTCCGCCTTTGCCGGCAAAAAATATGATTCTCACAGGTAAACTCCTTATTCAACGTCGGGTAATGCTTGAATTCAATCAAGCGCCTATGCTATCAAATTTTTGTTAGATCAGTATTCGTCTCTACACCTATACTCATAAGCATGAACAGCCGCGATTTCACCTTTTAAGGCACAAATAAGATGGTTAATATCATATTTTTGCGGGCTCAACTGGCTTAACGGAACAACGCACTCAACCGGCCAACCCAAAAAGGAGAAAATTATGCCGATTGCAAACCAAATGATCAAAATGGTTGAAGGAAT
>JASFIV010000385.1:0-3523 GCA_050122475.1 Desulfobacterales bacterium
CGTCAGCAGCGCCACGGCCATGGGGGCGCCGATCTGGCTGGGATCTTCCATCTGCATGAGCATCTGCACCAGCCCGATAATGGTGCCCAGCATCCCGACAGCCGGCGCAAAGGTTCCCATGGTGGTAAATATCTCAGAACCCAGTCGATGGCGCTCTTCCAGATACTGAATCTCAATGGACATGACTTCCTCAATCGAAGATGATTCCATGCCGTCAATTGCCATCTGAATGCCACGCGCTAAAAATGGGTCTTTGATATCTTTGAGATGGGACTCAAATGACAGGATGCCCTCCTGCCTGGCTTTTTTAGCAAAACCTGACATCAAGGGGATGAACTCGCTGGCCATTTGGGAACGGTGCAAAAAGACATTTTTGACGACTTTAAACACCCCCAATACTTCCGAGAGGGGATAGGCCAGAAATGTAGCCCCCATGGTTCCGCCGATAACAATCATTAAAGACGGATAATTGATAAACCAGGTCCCATCACCACCCATGAGAATGGAGATAATAACCAGTCCAAACGCAACCGTAATTCCAATGAGAGTTGTGATATCCACGAATCAACTCCTCCACCGTTTTAGCGCTTTAATTGAATTTAACTTTCCGAAATTATCAGATTAATTTAAACTAAAGGCTGAGAATGATTCAGAATCATTATTATTTTCAATGATTTTAGCAAGGATTGTGCCATTGGCCGGAAATTGAATAGTTAAATGCTGAAATGGGGGGGAGCATAGCGGATAAAAACTTGAAATTATTTAAAAAAATTCCAATCTTAAACGGTTGGCACGACGGGTCGGGCTGGCAACTGGCAGGGACAGCTCTGAAGCCGAGGCTGGAGCCCGTAAAAACCCGGCTAGGAACGTCAATTTTCACCGTTTTTGTCAACAGTTTGACGATGACAATCACCGCCTGACGATCCTTCCGTTGCTTCAAGACGCTCAAAGGAGACGCTCAGCGATCGGTTCACAATGCTGCACCCGAACGGCGGCCCGATCCCGATCGCCACTGGCGAAAGGCGACCTGAAATCGCCGGCGACTTTAAGGCTTAGGACAATTCCGCCGTCAGACCGGCACCGCTGTCCGGATTTGAATTAATGGTGCGCTGATACTCGACAATTCGCTGGGACACCTCTTCCAGCGGTTCTTTGACCATAATTTTATCGTTGTTGGTAAATGTAATGACCGTCTCGGGGATGGCCTGCAACGATTGAATCCGATCCACGTTGACCATCAGCACAGAATCATTGAGTCGGGTTACTTTAATCATCTTGACATCACCTATTTTTGGAAAACGGCGGGCGCCGGCAATCGGTCCCGGGAGAAAGGTTATGTCAGCCGCTGTTGTACGACACCACCGCCACGCCGATTAGGGTTAACGTTTGATGTTGATCAGCTCGGCCAGGATTTCATCACTGACGGTAATCACCCGCGAGTTGGCCTGAAAGGCCCGCTGGGTGGTGATCATTTTGACAAACTCCTGGGCCAGATCGGCATTGGACATCTCAATGGCGCTGGGGCTGATACTGCCCAGCCGACCGGTCTGAGACACCCCCTGCAGAGGCTGGCCGGACTCCCGCGACTCGGTGTACAGGTTTTTACCCATTTTGTTTAAACCGTAGTAATTGGGAAAATCCGCCAGCAGCACCTGATACAGCGGTGTTAGCTGGCCATTTGAATAGCTGCCGGTTACCACCCCAAATTCATCGACTGACACCCCCCGCAGGACGCCAGACGTAAACCCGTCTTGGGTTTGAAATGTGGTCATCGAAGGTGATGAGTACTGGGACAAATCCCCATGGGTTACGCCAGCAGCATCGACCAAATCCCAATTCAACACCAGATCATCAGCACCGCTGAGCAGGTTGCTGAGGGTAATCTGCGAATCCGTGTTATTGAGCAGGGAACCATTGCTGCCATCAAAGGTATAGTTAGTAATGTCGATGGTCACATCGGTGGCCGGCGTGGTGACGGTGCCGGCCGGTACGCTCACGCTGACATTCCAGCTGTTGACCACCGCCTGTTTTTCGAACGTCAGTGTTACCGGGATGTTATTGCCCAGAGAATCGTAAACGATGACCGTTGTGCTGTAGGTATCTAGAGTGGCTGCCCCAGCATCCAGGTTGACATCCAGCGTAAAAGTGCTGGTGGCTTGCGGCGGGGAGGTGCTGTGACCTGGTACGTTGATATCGGTGATATTGCCCAGAGTTAGGGCACCGTCCGCTGCAACGGCCGTAACTTCATAACCCTGCACAAACAGGCCGTCCGGATTGATCAGGTAACCGTCACGATCAAACGTAAAATCGCCGGCGCGGGTATAGTACTGCGAGTTGGCATTATCTCTGAGAAAAAAAAATCCGGCGCCGTTGATGGCCATATCCGTCGGATTGGCCGTGTTTTCAACAGATCCCTGACTCCACATGGGTGTTGTGCCCCAAAATTCGACCCCACGGCCGATTTCACTGGCCCCAGTGCCTGCCAACGATTGGCTTAAGATATTGGCAAAAGAGGAGCGGTTGGACTTAAAAGCAGTGGTATTGACATTGGCAATATTGTCGCCAATCACGGTTAAAGCCTTGGAATTCACATTGAGTCCGGATATACCGGCAAACAACGAACCAATCATTTTTATAGCCCTCCATTAGTATGTTCATATGAAATTGCTGCTGTAGGGGTTGTGACCGGGGCCGCCGGCGGTGATGTTTCCAGAACGTCGACAACATCATCAAGCGCTACGCTCTGCAGCTCGGTCATCAAATATGCTGTTTTATCTTTGAACGACACGCCGGTGACAATCGCGCTCATCAGCGGTCTGACCATCACATTTTCGTTGCTGGCGTCGACGGCCTGGATTTCAAAAGAGTAAGCGCCTGCCGGCATCTGATTGCCGTTAAAATCCGTGCCATCCCAGATCACGCTTTGCCGGCCTGGACTCAATGGACCGGTCTCAAAAGAATTCACGAAACCACCGGCGGCATCATAGATGCTGACCGCCGTCATGGCAGCATTCGCTTCCAGTTCAAAATGGCAGGCGGCCGTCTGACCGTCTCTAAGATGTAGCCCGCTACCCGCAGCGGTTATTTCTTTACCGATGTAGGATACCGCCTGAGAATGTGTCAGCGAAGCTTGAAACTGCTCCATGTTCTCGAGACTGTCATGAATATTGCTCAATTGCTCGAGCGAACTAAACTGCGCCAGTTGAGCTGTGAATTCGGTGCTGTCAGCCGGGTTCAGCGGATCCTGATGCTGCAGTTGGGCAATCAACATGTTTAAAAAATCATCCTTGCCCAGGATCTTGACCGAGGCACTCGATTTCGCATCGCTTGCCGTTGGATCTATTTGGGTAATGTGTGTCATATTGACCTCACGCGATCATTTTCCATCGTCATTGCAGTTGGCATCTTCTTTAGTCATGCAAAATAGTCAACGGCGGTTTGCGCCATGCCGTCCCGCAGAATTCGGGTCCCGGCTTTCTGCGACTCGGTTTCCTCTTCTGCTGAGATGTGGTTGTTGTGCGAC
>JASFIV010000386.1:0-3497 GCA_050122475.1 Desulfobacterales bacterium
ATGTTGGACGTATCAACTTTGACAAAATCCTGCTGTGGATGTTTGCGACCGCCTTTGGGCGGAACGCTGGCTGTTGTTCCCTCAATTATCTTCAGCAGGGCCTGCTGAACGCCTTCCCCCGAAACGTCGCGTGTGATCGAGGGATTATCTGATTTGCTGGCAATTTTATCGATTTCATCAATGTAGACGATACCGCGTTTGGCTTTGTCGACATCGTAGTCTGCATTCTGGAGCAGGGACAGGATGATGTTTTCAACATCCTCACCCACATAACCGGCCTCTGTCAGACTGGTGGCGTCAGCAATGGTAAAGGGCACATTTAAAAATCGGGCAAGCGTTTGGGCCAGCAATGTTTTGCCGCAGCCCGTCGGGCCGATCAGCATGATGTTGCTCTTTTGAATTTCCACATCCCCGGTATTCATTGAAGAATCCAGGCGCTTGTAATGGTTGTAAACGGCTACGGATAGCACCTTTTTGGCCGATTCCTGTTCGATAACATAGCCATCGAGCTTTTCCTTGATTTCTTTGGGTGCCAGGATGCGATCCGAATCCTTGGTATCTTTTTCGCTTTCTTCCTCGATGATTTCACTGCAAAGCTGAATGCATTCATCGCAAATGTACACTGCCGGACCAGCGATCAGCTTTCGGACTTCCGATTGGTTTTTACCGCAAAAAGAACAGAACAGATTGTCATTTTCATCTTTTTTCTTTGGCATTCTAACTCTCCGATTTTTCTAAATTGTCAAGATCATCGCGGTTGGCAATGACGTGGTCAACAATCCCATATACTTTCGCCTCCTCACCCGACATGAAAAAGTCTCGATCGGTGTCTTTTTGGATCTCTTCGATTTTTTTACCGGTATGCTCAACCAGAATCTGATTCAGGCGATCTTTCATCCGCAGAATTTCTTTGGCCTGAATTTCAATATCCGATGCCTGCCCCTGAAAACCACCCATGGGCTGATGGATTAAAATCCGTGAGTTCGGCAGCGAATACCGTTTGCCATGGGTCCCGGCGGCCAGTAAAACCGCTCCCATGCTGGCCGCTTGGCCGATGCAAACGGTAGTGATGTCCGGCTTAATGTACTGCATGGTATCATATACCGCCAGACCGGCAGTCACCAGGCCGCCCGGTGAGTTTACATAGAAATTAATGTCTTTGTCAGGATCTTCAGATTCCAGAAACAAGAGTTGGGCAATGATGAGATTTGCAATTTCATCATTCATCGCGGTCCCGAGAAATATGATGCGGTCTTTGAGGAGCCGCGAATATATGTCATAGGCACGCTCACCCCGGCTGCTTTGCTCTATCACCATCGGTATCAGTGGCACCTGTTATCTCCTTATATAATGGGTCATCGGGAACAACCCGGATTTTTGTCCACGCCGCTATCTGCGCGGCATTTATTTTTTGGACTTCGTTTTTGAGGGTTCGTCAGGCTCAACGTCTTTAACACTACTACTGTCTAAAATAAGTTTGATCGCCTTTTTTTCAAGAAGCGTATGCTTAAAGAGCTCAAGTTTATCTTTGTTTTGATCGTAATATTGTTTTATGCCCTCCAGGGGCTGGTTAAAGTTTTCCGACATCTCCTTGAGACCGTTTTCCAGCTCTTCATCGTCAACACTGAGTTTTTCCTGATCGATGATTTTCCCCAAAATAAGATGACGTTTTACCTGGCTTATCGCTGTGTCACGATATTTTTCTGAAATCGTTTCCTTTGATAGGCCCATTTCCTCCAGCGATGTATTACGATAGGCAAACGAGCGCTCTGCTTCCTCGACAATTCCCTGAAGCTCCATCTCGACCATGGCATCTGGTACTTCAAACGATGAATTGGCAATCAATTCCTTAAAAATTTGCTCGTTAAGCTCTTGCTCCGTCCGTTTTTCATAGCCTTGCCTGACGTTGTCCAAGATGACCGTTTTCAGCTCATCCAGGGTTTTATAAGGTCCGGCTTTTTTGGCCAGGGCATCATTTATCGGCGGCAAGATCTCCTGCCGAATTTCATTTAACGCAATATCAAATGTGACATCCAGGCCGGCCAGTTTCTCATTGGGAAAATCTTTTGCAAAATTGACGGTAAAGTTTTTGGTCTCACCTACCTTCATACCGGTAAGCTGCTTGTCGAATTCTTCAGAAACCACCGCCTTGCCGATTTGCATGCTAAAATTTTCAGTTTTGGCAAATTCGGGAACCGGCTCACCAGCGTGCAGACCTTCAAGGTCGACCAGAACAAAATCGCCTTCTCGGGCCGGCCGATCTTCAGGCACCTTTTCATGCTGGGCCATACTTTTTTGAAGCGCCTTTAACTGCACATCCACCTCGTCATCACCGGGCGTATACAGGGTTCGCTTCAGCTCCAGGCCCTTATAATCAATATCGTCAATATCAGGCGATATTTCAACGGTGGCTTCGTATTTATAGGCACTATCGGTCTTCAATGCCGGTGGATTCAATTCGGGATTTCCCACGATCCTCAGTTCGGTTTGCTTGATGGCATCGATAAAAGAATTTTGAATTAAACGGGAAGACACATCGGCATGAACATCCTTTTTAAACATCTGTTCCAGGACCGACCGTGGGACTTTTCCCGGCCGAAAACCTTTCACCTTGGCACTCTTCTTGAGCTGGTCATACGCTTTGTTCAGTTCCTGGACGACCTCCTCCTGTGGGATTTCGATGTGCAGCGTTTTCTTTACACTACTGATATCTTCAACTTTAAAAGGCATCGTTTTTCCAATTCAATAAAATTTAAGCGCCTTAAACCGATCGAACACCATTGCGTTTGAAGGCACTTTGTTTGCAGCAAAAATGGTGCGAGAGGGGAGACTTGAACTCCCACTCTGTCTCCAGAGCTGGATCCTAAGTCCAGTGCGTCTACCAATTCCGCCACTCTCGCATTTGTTTTGAACACTGAAAACCGGACAAGAGATCTGGGTAGACCGATTGGGCAGGATAATAAATCTTCGAAAAATCAGAGGATTTCAATGCGACAGCTCAGCCCCCAAATCCTTTAAATTCAAGTATAAAAGACAATACTGATAATGTCAATCGAATCAGCTGTCAAGACAAATATAGCTGCGCCGTATCTGCCGGAGTTGAAAAAAGGGATTGGTTTATGTATAAAAATAAGATGTTTCGATTAATCGCGCAAGTTCCAGAGCCAAACAACAACCCCCACCGGTTGCAACACCAACCCGTAGCAAACAATTGGATTGCGTGGGTAACGTTTCTTTTCGCAATAGGCCTTAGCATGCTCATCTGGGCCCCGACCCCGGAGGCTTACGCGAAACGAAAGCTTTTTGAAGCCCAAATGCCGGTGGTCGCAATCGATCCGGGGCACGGTGGCAAAGACACCGGTGCGATAGGCCCCAACGGTGCACTGGAAAAGACGATAAACCTCAACCTGGCACGCATGATCGCACAACAACTGGATTCCGATTACCGGGTTGTTTTGACTCGCAATGACGATTACGCGCTCGAAAACTCAGACCGC
>JASFIV010000387.1:0-3493 GCA_050122475.1 Desulfobacterales bacterium
TTGTCGCGGCTGTAAGATGCCAGCAGGGCACCGGCCCCGATCTGGCCCAGTTGACCCGCCATATCGCCCAGGGCCGCGCTCTGGGTTCCGGCCAGCACCGAAACACTACCGACAACCGCCTGGGTGAGCATACCCTTTGACATCTGCTCGGCCGAATGCCGGGCATTGACATGACCGAGCTCATGGCCCAGCAGAGCGGCCAGTTCGGCCTCGTTTTCCAGTGACAGCATAATGCCGCGGGTGGTGGCAATAGTGCCGCCGGGAAAAGCATAGGCATTGACGTAGGTGGCATTTACCACTCGAAACGAATAGGGCATGTGGGGCCGATGGGATTTAGCAGCCATCTTGTTGCCGACCTGACTGACATAGCTGTTTAACTGGCTGTCCTGCACCGTCCCGTAATCACTTGAAATCTGTATGGGCGAATACTGCTGGTCAATTTTTACTTCAGTATCCTCAGATACCAGCATTAACTGCTTTTTACCGGTAACAGGGTCTGTGGCGCATCCGAACATGTAGCCGGCGGCGGCCATTGATGATAGCCACAAAAAATCACGGCGGGTCAAATTATACTTCTTTGTAAAGTTTAAAGGGTCGGCTGGCATATCAATCTCCTCAACTTTTGAAACATTTAAATAATTTGAGTATGGCTTCTTAATCGTCTTTTTGGGGCGTTATCAACCGATATGTTTGCAGCAAGCGCTTGCCGAGGGTAGCCGCTAGATGCCTGAAAAAGATAATTCCGTTTTCGGCGTCTTCCTTTAAAATGCGAGTTAGTTTATCCCGGTCGGTTTTCAGCAGTTTGGTGGCTTCCAGACACTCGGCTGAGGCGGAATAGACATCTCCTCCAATCAGACTGGACCATCCGAAAGCTTCCCCATTCATTTTGGCCTCGTAAACTACCTGTTCCGGCTCGCCGACGCTTAATTTCACACATCCGTTTAACAGAATAAAGAAGAACTTGGCGGGGTCGTTTTCCTTGAAGAGAATCTCGCCTTTTTGGTGTGAAGCGGTTTCGGTGATATCCATGAATTTCTTCACAAAATCCATGCTCGTGCCCGTAAAAAGCTCAGATTGCTTGATATACATGGTTGTTCCTATCTATTAGGCCCGGGTGCTCTGACACGGTCCAATTTTTTCCGCGGTATGAACGGTCTTTATATAAAATATAGGCGCGGACTTGTCAAAATAATACCCGTTCCTATTAATTTTCATGCTGGATTCAGCAAACAAACAAAGAGGGCCGCAACCGGGAACACCGGTTGCGGCCCAGAAGGCTGGGTTTGAATCATGAACGATTAGCGCTTGCGCCTTGCAAAATAGACGATCACAATGAGTACTACGATGATGCCGATCAATACACCGAAAATTTCGACATAGGCGGCAATAAACATGGCGCGGCCGATGAGTTTTTGATGTTCCGCATCTGTTTTGGGTACCAGTCCAGTCATGCTGCCGACTTTGGAAATAATGCGATAGACAAAGCGACCGGATGGGATTTCTTTATGACAGGACAGACAAACGCCCACCCGTTCTATGTTATCACGTGCTTCCTTGGTCAGCGGTCCGGACAGCGGCCAGTGAGAGCCCACTGTTTGCATCTGCTCGCCTTCTCTGGTGACAATCTGATCCAGATCCATGGGCAAGTCGGGGACCGGGCTGATCTGGAATTTGGCGGTTTTGGTGACCAGCTGGCCCTTTTCATTGGAAATGTCCACATAAATGCCCTGGGTGTATTGTTTCATGTAACGGCCGTCATGGGTTCCGTAGCCCAGGGACTTTGCTTCGGCATGACAAGACTTACAGGTGCGTGCCTGGCGGTTGGTGGTATGCGGCATGGCCGGAGACATATCGATGCCGCGTTGGCCCTTGTCGCCGCCGCCCTCCGTTCCAGGAGCCGTGCGCCAGATTTTGTTGTGAATGAGTGTCTCACCATCCGGTGCGACAACCGTGGTGTTCTGTCGACAGCCGGGGATCAAGGGGCTGACCCGTCCTTCACCGTTGATGCCCAGAACCGGATCTTCCCAGCGCAGGTAAGAGCGGTTTTCAGAGGTCTTGCCGTAAGCCACCCCTGCGGCAACCGCCGGTTTAACCTTACGCCAGGATTCGGCCGTGTGCCTATTGGCAAAATGAGTGCTGCCCGCCGCCACCCAGTCGGTGGCTGTTTTATCCCCTGAAAAATCCACCTTGACGTGACATCCATAGCACTGGGGTGCCCAGGACGAATGACACCCGTAGCACTCAAGTTTTTGAATGTGCCCGGGGGTGGTAATCTTGGCTGCGATAGCTGCATCTTTGTTCTGCCACTTGTTCTGCAGGTGAATCGATTTGAGGGTGGGAACCTCAAAATCCAATCCGCTGGCCGAGTGTACGATGACCTTATCACCGTCGCGCACCACATTGCCGAAAGGATTGCCACGGGCCGTCAACATGAAACCGTTTTTGCCCGGATACGCAGTGGCGAATTGACTCTGATTGGGTAACAGCTCGGCGGTGGTGCCGCGCGGTGGCGCGTTGCTCAGATCCTGGTCGAATTCATCGCCCCAGCCCAGCGGCAGTTCCCAGGGATACTGGGTGGCGGTGCCGTGACAATCGGAGCATTCGATTTCGACATTGGCCAACAGCGTACCGGTGATATTGCCGTTGCCGTGCATGGAGGTGGTGGTGTGGCAATCCTGGCAGAGCAGTCCGCCTTCGGGATTGCCCTCGCGGGACTTGAGCTGATGATGCACGTCGTCCTTGATATACTGATAAAACTTGGTATGCAGCTTGGGCTGCTTGTTGCCGTCGGCCGCAAACGGGCTGCCATACGGAAACTCCATTAGCCCCTGAAAGGAGACCCCGATGCGCTTGCCACGGTTGTGGCAGGAAACGCAGGTTTCATGCGGGATTCCCGAATAGACAATCCCGTTGGCCACCACCTTGGTCTTGCGCGTTGACTGGATCGAATGCACCATGGCATGGCCGGTCTCATCGCGTTTGACCGTCTGGTCGCCGCCTTCATAAAGCCCGGCATAGTTGTAAGGGATGTGGCAGGCAGCACAGCCCATGCCGCGATAATCGCCACGTTCGTTACGGCCCTTGACCCCGACATGGCAACGCTGACAATCGGTGCGCAGATAGGTAAAAATGGCCGTTGCCGGGTTTTCTCTCAGCTGTGATAAATCGGTCTTGGGTACCTGTTGCAATTTTGTGGGAAAATTGTCCGGACACTTTTTATCCAATTTTGGCAGCTCATCTTCCCCTCCTTAACGCGCAAGATTGCTGAGAAAAATTGTCGTTTAGCCTTTCACTATACAGAACAGCCCCTTACCGGCGCTGTAATGCTAACAATACGGATAAAAGTTCCGGCATCTTTTTTTTCTATTTTTATTTTCATCTTGTTAACCCCATATCAATTTCCAAGTCAAGGCGTCATCTGATAAACGAATTTTTACTAAAATACCCGATGCGAACGGCTAATCTTTTATGATTATCCGGATAATCGATCAAT
>JASFIV010000388.1:0-3474 GCA_050122475.1 Desulfobacterales bacterium
GGCGCAGATAATTTCCGGAAACGCTTTTTTATCCAGCATGCAAAGGCGGTAGGAAGTGCCTTCGGCGGGCGTGGCTTCAAGGTTAAAAATGTCACCGGAATCCTCCTGTATTTGCGAAATCAGGTCGCGCAAAAAGTCCATTACCGCCAGGGAAAATTGTTGACCGGCTTCTGAACTGATACCTTCGCCGACAAAATTCAGGCAGGCTTCGTTCATACCGATAATGCCGATGGTGGAGAAGTGATTTTTCCAGTACAGCCCCGCCCCTTCTTTAATGTTCCGCAGATAAAAGCGCGAATATGGATACAGGTTTTTATCGGTAAATAATTCAAGCACTTTACGCTTGATCGAGAGGCTCTCGGCGGCCAGAAGCACTTTTTCCTTGAGATGTCTGAAAAAGTCATCCCGGGTCTGACTGATATATCCGATCCGCGGCAGATTGATGGTCACCACGCCGATGGATCCGGTCAGTGGATTGGCTCCGAAAAGGCCCCCGCCACGCTTTAAAAGCTCACGGTTATCCAGCCGCAGGCGGCAACACATGGAACGGGCATCTTCAGGGGCCATATCGGAGTTGACAAAATTAGAAAAATAAGGAATCCCGTATTTTCCGGTCATTTTCCAGACCATGTCCAGATTGGGGTTGCTCCAGTCGAAATCAGCCGTAATGTTGTAAGTGGGTATCGGAAAGGTAAACACCCGCCCCTTGGCATCGCCCTCCATCATGACTTCTGCAAAAGCCCTGTTGATCAGATCCATCTCCGGCTGAAATTCACCATAGGTTTCGGGCTGTTCGATGCCGCCGATGATGACCGCTTGATCCTTTAGAAGGGGCGAGACGTTTAAGTCCAGGGTGATGTTGGTAAAGGGCGTCTGAAAGCCCACCCGGGTCGGAATGTTGATGTTGAAAATAAATTCCTGCATGGCCTGCTTGACTTCGGCATAATCCAGACCGTCGTAGCGGACAAAAGGCGCCAGCAGGGTATCGAAATTGGAAATGGCCTGCGCACCGGCGGCTTCGCCCTGCAAGGTATAGAAAAAATTGACTATCTGGCCCAAGGCGGAGCGCAGGTGTTTGGGCGGGGCACTTTCAACTTTGCCTTCAACCCCTTTGAAGCCTTCGCGCAGCACGTCCTGCAGATCCCAGCCTACACAATAAACCGATAACAGATTCAGGTCGTGAATATGAAAATCACCGTTCTTATGGGCTTGTCGGATTTCAGGCGGATATATGCTGTTAAGCCAGTATTCGGATGTTACCTCGGAAGAAATATAATTGTTCAGACCCTGCAATGAATAACACATATTGCTATTTTCTTTGATTTTCCAATCCATTTTCTGGATGTAGTGATTCACCAGATCAACATTGGCCTTGGTGGTTATCTGCCGGATCTGGGCATGCTGTTCGCGGTATAAAATATAGGCTTTGGCGGTTTTGAAAAAGGGCGAATCCAGCAGCACCGCTTCAACAATGTCCTGGATCTCCTCGACTTCGGGTTCCGGATCCAGCTGTAACTCATGCGCCAGTGTTAGGACCCGCAATGTTAGTTTCTTAGCTTCCTTTTCGCCAAATTCGTCCGTTGCATTTCCGGCTTTAGCAATCGCCGCCGTAATTTTGGATGAATCGAAGTCAACTACCCTTCCGTCTCTTTTTTGTATTCTTTCCAGCACTGAAGTCACCTCACATCAATTTAATAAGATTGATTGATAGCTCGTTTTTGCGTCAAAAACCACCCGCATAGCAGGTAGCCTGGAATTTATCACTGCAGACGCTAAAAGAAAGGAGCGAAAAGCGCCCCAATGGATGCATGTTAAACCGGGTGCTGAGCACCCGGTTTGAAGTACCCACTCATCGGTTCAGACCTGCCCGCTCGGTCAGCATAACCACCAGGGTAAGCGGATTATATCCCTATAATAGCTGGCCGAGTATATGTAACGATGAATGGGTGCAGCCAACAGAATCGTTCGGGCTCATTGGACCGAAAGAAAGGGGCTTAAGAAAGCCCCCCGAAGTGTAAATTAAAGTAAAATACTGTCAAATGCTGTAAAGTCTTAAAGACAAAAAAAACCACAACATGTGGCTTTTCATTTTAATGAAACAAATCATACCACAACATATTGATATTTGTCAATAAAAAAAATCAATATGTAGGGGTTTTATTTTGAACAAATGATCAAATAATAAAATATTATGTAAAAAAAACAAATTGTTATAATTCAGATGCGTCGTTAATCGTGAATTTCTGCTATATCCCGGATCGGGTATATGGGTAATCGCTTTAGATTCGGGCCTGGAATAAAGCTTTAGCAGCCATTTTTTTTGATCTGGAGACAGATTTATCAATGCGATCAAGTGGAACAGATCAAAATAATTGATAGTTTTAACCTATCATTAAACGCCTAATTTTCTCGTATTGCCAAATCGGAATATGTGCACACTTTGCTGGTTAACAAAAACATGAAAAAAATTTCTGAGCAAACTTTAGATATTTTGCCAAAATTAAAAAGGAGGTCGACCATGAAATTCACAGATAAAGATCATAATTACATTGAATCCGACGAAGAAAGAGAACAGGGACACGAAGATACCCGTTATAAAAATTTTGAATGTGATAATCGACTGGGATGCAATTTAGGAATTGATGTGGCCGGATAGTTGAGTGAACCTAAATTAACACAAGGGCAGCTGTCTAACGACGCTGCCCTTTTTTTGTGCACGTGTTCTTGGATAGGGACGCGTTTTTTTGATATGATAGCGCTATCCAGATACGACTCAATTTAGAAATCTATAGCCGAAATCTCTAAATCTGTTATTTTGTATAATGCAAACCTCAATCCTAACCTTGAGCTATTTTGAGAAGATGTCTCTTGAGGTAAATGTTTATTCCGCCACAACACTTTTGATGCCTTTAAGGATCGCCTGGCGCAGATCGCGGGCGGTCCCAGGTGGTGACGGCACCTGCGGATGCAACGCCATGGAGATGGCTTCGGTAGGACATAGATTGGCACAGGCGCCGCAACCAATGCAACGGTTGGAATCGACGACTGCGATTTGAGCATCATTCATAGAAACCGCCTCTACCTGGCATTTCTCCACACAGGTCTCACAGCTTTCACAAAGCGCTTCATTAACTTTAGCAACGTAACCGGAAGACGCGATCCAGATCGGTTTATCGGTCTCTTTTAATTTGTGCAGCATATCACAGTGGCAGCTGCAACAGTTGCATAAATACTCCAAAAATTCAGACGTATTGGAGCTTAAATGCACCAATCCGTGTTCCTCACATTCCCGTAAAATCGCATGCGCTTCTTTTTTGGTAATCATTCGCGTAATCCCGCGCTCGGCGGTATAGCGGGCCCCGGGACCAAAATTCATGCAGCATTCGTTGGGTGCTTCACAGCTTTCCTCTCCCAATAGGTGCGCCTGGTGTCGGCAATAGCAATGCCCGACTGCGATCGCATCGGCGGATTCAA
>JASFIV010000389.1:0-3474 GCA_050122475.1 Desulfobacterales bacterium
ACCGATGTCGATTTTTGTCAGGTCTTTCAGGCCACCTGCCGCCATAGCAGACAAAAATGGTTTGAGGTGGCATCCTTTCCGATCTTCAATGTCGGAGGTCTGGGCTCGCTGGAAGAACTGGGCATTACACTGTGCAATATGAAGCTTTCCATTCTGGAACAGGTTCCGGTCATCCTGTTTGATACCGAGAGCCGCAAGGGATACTGGAATGGCATCGACCAGCAGATTCATGAAATGATCCATCATGGCCGGGCGCCTGCCTGGATTCAGGATAACATTGTGATCACCGATGATCCGCAAGAGGTTATTGATGCTTATCGAACCCGTCTTCAGCTCTTCTAAAACCCATCTAAAAAAGCGCGTCTAAGCGATCATGGCTATGTTGCGCTTCGCCTCAAAATGCTCACATACTATCGTGTATGCTCCGCTTTTGAATTGGTTTGCACCTTGCTTTGTTGAACACCTTGATTCTTTAAAATGAGATGTGAAATCCTGCTTTCAAGCGGGGGGACGCGATCTACTATTTTTGAGACAATTTTAATTCTAATCAAAAAGTCTATTACTGATTTCTATCCTTATAAATCCAAAAAGCCGCTGCAGTCTATTTATCATTGAAGGTTCAGCATTGCTGATCAGAAGTTTACTACTCAAGTTTGTAGCGAATGCGCAGGACACCGTCCTCGAAGGAAGTGGAGGTAATTTTAAAGGTGCCGATTTCAGCGGTTGAACCGACATGGGGCCCAATGCAGGGACAGTGGTCGTAATCACCGATACTGACGATCCGAATCCGGTCGCCGGCATCAGCGGGCAGTTTTGCAACATTGTAGCGCTTTTCGGCCTCTGATTTGGACACAACATGTTCGCTTACCGGCAGATCCGACTGAATAATGCGGTTGACCTGGGCCTGGATGTCGTCGATTTCAGCTGCATTCAACGCATTCTTAAAGCGGTAATCGCATTTTGATTTTTTGCGCTCGATATGTGCGTTAAAGCATCGGCCACATTGATACATGCGGTCCATCGTCTGGTTCAAAATATGCTCGGCTGAATGCATGCGGGGGTCATATGTCTTCATCTGATAAGAACCTCTTTTTGCCTGAATCTTGCATGAAAATTAATATAAAACCGTTATTATATTTCGCGCTTAGCTAGAAAACTCCGGTTGGATACGTCTGATATTCTTTCGCCACGAAGAACCCGAAAATCACAAAGGGAAAACATATAAATTTACTTTTATCCTTTCGTGCCCTTCGTGGTTCGATAGGCATCACTTGAGCTTTCTGCATAACCGTATTTATTTTCACCTGCTGCTCGCCTGCGCGCCTTTTATATTAATCGTTTTCAAGCCGACAAGAAAATTTTTACTCAGTTCCACAGCTGTTGCATGTTCAAAAACCGCACCCTCCGGGCTGACCCCTCTGATCTTCCCATCGCAAAGAAAGAATTGCAACAGTTGCCGTCCGGTAACCCGGCGATCTGTTGAATTGACGATCTCATCGGCGGCAGGTGCCGGATGCGGCAGCTCAAGGCCACCGTCGACAATCGATTTCATGAAATTAACCATACGGCTCAGCCGCAGCAGTGTTATCGTTTCTAAGCGGCCGGTGGTATGCGACAGGGGCAGGGCGCTGGACCGGTAACAGGAAAACGCCTCGGGTAGCAAACCCAATGCGGCGCATTTTGCGTAGTCTTGGCTGCCCGGTGCCGGGTAAAAGACAGAGGTGCCGACCAGGATGCGGCGCTCGGCCAGATACAATAGATCCGCCACTGAATCGGTGGGTTTTTGAAAAGGGGCTCCGACGATAATATAGCCGACCCCCTGCAGACCGTTGTCGCAGGCCAGCTCTAAAGCCCGGTCAAATGCCCGGCGAACATTGGGGCGCTGAAATCGTTTCAATTGCGCGCTTGCTGTGGTTCCCAGCGACAGGTTTAATGTTTTAAAACCGGCAGCCCGCATGGCGGCGATGACCTGCTCATCCAGTGTTGACGGCAGGAGCCCGTTCATAGCGCGCAGCTCCGGCAAATTCCCCTTGAAGCGTTTGCGGATGGCTTTTAACAAACGCAAAAACCAGGCTCGATCCAGCGAAAGATTTTCATCTTCAAAATCGATAAATCCGATATCGTTCCGGTCCGCGGCTCTTTCAATTTCACGGATTACCCCGGCAACACTTCTTCTGCGATGAACAAAAGCTGAAGAGGCCCCCATCGAACAATAGGTGCAGCTTAGTGGGCATCCCCGGCTGGCGACAATTACCGTCGCGGCTTTTTTATGGCGGCGGTAATAATGCTGATTCAACAGGTCTGTTGCGGGTAACGGGTAATTATCAGGGTTGTCCATGATGGCTGTTTTGCCGATATGCAGGTTTCCATCGGACTTGCGGAAAACCAGACCGGGTATGTCTTCGAGTCCTTTTCCGTTGCAGAGCGCTCTGGCGAGCAAAGGCATTGACACTTCACCTTCACCGCGTAAGACAAAATCGACGGCTGGTGAGGTCATCACCTGTGCGGGCAGCTCAGTTGGGTGGTGACCACCCATAAGAATTTTGCACTTCGGGTACTGGGCCTTTATGGCTTCGGCGGTATGGATGGCATCGGCTGAATACGCCGTAAAAAGGGAGGAAATACCCACCAGAAACGGATGTGCTGCTTTAACTTGCTGTGCGATGGTCTCGAAACTATGGCCAAAGTGTTTGTAATGATGAAACAGGGCAAAGGGTGACCGATCGGGTTTATCGTAATAGGGGCGCAAATATGACATTTCAGCGGGCAGATCGAGTATCCGTGATTGCTGCGTGGCCAGGGCGTCTAAAATCTGAACCGAGAACCCGGCTGCCTTCAGACCGGCAGCTATACTGGCGAGCCCGTAGGGAATGGTGCGCTTGGCTGTTAAATAAAAATCGCGAATCGGTGGTTGTACGAGCAGAATATCCGTCATGTTATTCAGGGTTTTCCGGTTACAGAACTAAGCTGAAGACCTTCGAGCATTGGGATGAACTTATGATTGGCCCGTGGAAACGGGAATTTTTGATATTCATCGATGCGGATCCAGCGAAAAGCCACCGGTCCGCGTAAATATACTCTGCCGGATACATATTTACAGCAAAACACCTCCATGATAATTTTAAAATGCGTATAGGCGTGCTTAACCTGTGTAAGATGATGGTCAATTTCCACTGCCAGGTTTGCTTCCTCTTTGATTTCTCTGATGCAGGCTGCCTCCGCCGACTCGCCATCTCTGATCTTGCCACCCGGAAATTCCCATAGTCCGCCCAGCAGCCCTTCAGATTTGCGTTGGGTGATCAATACCCGATTGTTTTTAAACACAACACCGACCGCAATGTGATATTGCGGGGTGGCTGCGCGTTTCTTGCGTTTTGGAAAATCAGTCACCTGCTGGTTTTGGTAGGCCTGACAGTGTTTGTTCAGCGGGCAGACATCACATGTGGGATTTCGCGGTTTGCAAACTAGGGCACC
>JASFIV010000390.1:0-3473 GCA_050122475.1 Desulfobacterales bacterium
AAAATTTGTATCGAAGGGGGATGTGGTGGTCATCAAGCCCAACATTTCGTGGGGCAGACCGCCGAAAATGGCCGCCACCACAAATCCGCAAGTATTGCATGCGGTCATCGAGCTTTGCCAGGAAGCGGGCGCCAAAAAGGGTCGAATCGCTGATAATACCATTGACAATGCGAAGTTTTGTTTTTCTGTGTCCGGGGCAGCAGATGTAGCTATAAAAACCGGGGCGGAACTGATCCATCCCGATTCATCTTTGATGCGCGAGATGAAGCTGCAGGGGGATCTTCTGGATGTCTGGCCGGTTTATTTGCCAATCATTGAGGCCGACAAGCTCATCAACCTGCCGGTTGCCAAGGATCACATCCTGAGTTCCCTGACACTCGGCATGAAGAATTGGTTCGGGGCGATCGGCGGAAGGCGCGGCTGGCTGCACAGAGAAATACATCCGAAGATCGTCGATTTGGCCCAGTTTTTCAAACCTACGGTAACATTGATAGATGCCACTCGAATCATGACGAGAAATGGTCCTTCAGGTGGCAGCACATCGGATGTCGTCACCAAAAATACGCTTATTTTAAGTGATGATCCGGTCGCTGCGGATGGCAGGGCGGCCTTGCTTTTTGGCAAAGTACCGCAGAATATTGGGTATATCAATTTGGCCAAAAAGCGGGGGCTCGGAACCTACGATTTTTCAAAGCTACATCAAAAAAAGGTGAGTGTATAAATCCAGATTAAAAACAGTAAAACGAATCAGTTATGATCGTCTCTTCTGAGAATTGAGGAAATCAAATGGAATAATCTTATCTCCTGTCTTCTTGAGGCAAGACGTGGATGGCTTCATTACCCGCAATCCATCATTCGACTATCTTCATTCTCATTATAATTGGTGCTCATAATTACATTGCGTTTATTCATTAAAGATCAGAATCGCAATATAGCCCAGATAGAATGTTAAACAGACGATCCCCTCCCAGCGATCCAAAGAACGCTTCTTGCCGGTAAACATAAAGAAAAACAACATTAGACTGGATAGAATAACCATGCCCAGATCGATATTATTTTTCGTTTGGAACGCAAGCGGCTTAATGGTGGCGCTGATTCCAAGTACAAAAAAGATGTTGAAAATATTTGATCCCACAACGTTGCCCACCGCGATGTCCGCATTTTTTTTGTAAGCCGCCACAGCTGAGGTGGCCAATTCAGGCAATGATGTTCCCACAGCCACGATGGTCAAGCCGATCAGTGATTCGCTCAATCCTAATTTTGTGGCAAGCAAAATTGCGCCCTCTACGATCCATTTCCCACCGAGGGTTAACCCAACTAACCCTGCAATTACATTCAGCAATGATCGCAGCCAGCCATATTGTCGGGATGGTACGTGCTCTTTGATTCCGTCGACCTGTGTGGCGATGGAAAATGTATAATAAATAAAAATCGCAAAAAAGCACAGAAAAACAAGTCCGTCGATTCTCGTCAATGTTGAAGCACCGGTCCTATCGAGAATCTGATCGTTGGCCATCAGCAACAAGACAATTGCAGCCAGCAAGCTGAACGGAATCTCCTTCCAAACGGTGCCCTTTGTGACAGCAAGAGGATAAATAAACGAGGATACACCCAGAATGAGTAAAATATTGGCAATGTTGCTTCCCAGCACGTTGCCGATGGCAATGTCGGTGGTGCCCTTGAAGCTGGCAATAATGTTGACAAACAATTCCGGTGTCGACGTGCCAAAGGCCACCACGGTCAGTCCAATAACCAGGTTGGAGATATTCAGTCTACTGGCAATCGAAACCGCGCCGTCAACCAAAAAGTCCGCTCCTTTGATTAAAAAGACCAAACCGATACCCAAAAGGATATAGGTCAACATAACAAATCGTACCTATCGCAGGAAGGAATTGAATAAAAGAATCCAACACTCATTTCATGGAACAATACAAACGGCTATATCTGAGGCCCTATCCAGAACCTTTCTAGTGGTGCCGCCCATAGAATCATCCTCGATATCGGAATGCCCTTTTTTACCAAGTACAACCGTTCCAATCTCGTTTTCCTCAGCTTCCTTTAAGATATCCCTGGCAGCGCTGCGCCTACCATCGATTACTTTCATTGAAATTTGGTTTTCAGCGAGTCCTGCCTGGAGAAGCTTCGAACGGGCTTTTTTCATGTATGGAGCGACCATATCTCCGGCCTTTTTTTGCCAGAATTTTTGAATCCCCGGGAATTCTTCCAGCACTTCAGCGGATGCGTAACGCCTCAAATCACGTTTTGAATGAAATAGGGTAACGTTTACGTCAGTGCCCGAAAGAAGAAAACCGGCATGATCCACTGCCCGCATGGCATTTACCGAATTGTCAACAGCTATAAGGACATTCTTATTTCTGACCGCACCTTTACCCATCCAGACCGGACACACCTTTACATATTCCAGCACCTTATTCGCAATTTTACCTGTAAAAAAAGCCCTAATGCGGCCGTGCCCGCGCGATGAGATCAAGATTGCATCCGCCTTTTTGCTCTTTTCAGCCCAGCTGCAAATATCCCGGGCAACGCTGGCCTCTATTTTACGGAAAACTGCTTCAATTGTATTTTGGGTAAATCCGACTGCCATTAGCCGATCTTTAGCTTCTGCTAATATGCGGTCGGCCATCTGGCTTTTTCTTTTCTCGATTTCGCGCAACTGATCCGCGGTTTCACGACTGTTTCTGCTTTCCTCGACAAGAATGTGCGGCAACTTTGGCAAAAGATATATTAGCGACAATTTTAAACCGTGTTTGGGGCCAAAAATAAGGTTGATATAATCCAGTGATTTCAATGCGTTTTCAGAGCCATCAACCGGCACGACAATCGTTTTCGTTATTTTCCTAACCATTTTTTCTATGCCTTCCCAAAAACATTGTTTCCATGGCGGTTTTAATTTTTAAAGATTAAACGCCCTCCAACAGCCTGCCTAAAATATCTGCACCGGTTATTACCCGTTTTTCCTGCTCCGCCCAAACAAGAATGATGTCGCGATCGTTGGCATCTGTCCGCGTGCGATGAGAATAGGACTTTAGGCGCCAAAGTACCTGGCCCAATGGTAAATTTGTGTCTTTTACAACAATCGGACGGTGACAATACCAGAAAGGTTCAATCTTAGCATCTTCAAACAACGCATCCCTTAAAAAGCCATCTGAGTCTAAAGCAAAATGAGGATCCCCTTCAGAATCTGTAATAATTACCCATTTTTTACCTGAAACTTCAATACTCTGTAAAAACGCATCAGATGTCGTACGAGCAAAATCCGGGAAAACAGGTATGTTATTTTTGATGGGAAGCGATATTACACTGTGCGGATCTACCGTTTCACCTTCTTCTATGACCATCAGGTCATCAATGGCCAAAAAAATTAATGCACCAATGCCCTCCAGGCGATCCACATCAGACACATCGGCTTCAATGTGTTTTTTAATGACTTCCATTAGACTGTGCTCCCGGAA
>JASFIV010000391.1:0-3460 GCA_050122475.1 Desulfobacterales bacterium
CTCACCTTTTTTTACCGGCAGATGCCCGAAATGGTCGACAAAGGTTATCTCTACATTGCCCAACCGCCTTTGTTTAAAGTCGGCAAAGGTAAAAAGAGCGAAAACTATCTTAACAGTGAGTCTGAGTTAAATGATTTTGTTCTCAAAAAAATATGCAACAATCGCGAGCTGACATTTAAAAAAGGCAAGCAAAAATTGTCCGGTCACAATCTGTTTATGTTTATTACGAGCATAGCAGAGTATTATTCAGTTTTGGATCAACTCCAAAACCGCGGTATACCGTCTGATCTTGTCGAAATACTGATCAAAGAAAATGTCGCCAATAAAGCCTTTTTGCAAGACGAAAAACGTATGTCTCAATTGCGCGATAAATTGATTCAAAACGACTATGGGGTCGATGAACTCACTTTCAGCGAAGAACGTAAGGTCTTTGAAATAACGGTAACCGGGCAGACCGCCAAGGAGGATGATTTATTATCCGAATTAACCGGCACGTCAGCCGGGGCCGTAAAAATCGGCCGCGGCTTGATTTATTCTAATGATTACCAGCGTAGTCTGAATCTAAGCAAAAATATCATCAAATATGATTCACCACCGTTTTCTGTTACCCACCCAGATAAAGAGAAACAAACAGAGCCACAGACGGCCAAAGACAAACCGGAATTGCTGAATATTTTCCTGCGCGATGGAAAAAAAGGCATCACGATTCAGCGTTACAAAGGTCTGGGTGAAATGAATCCTGACCAGCTGTGGGAAACCACCATGAATCCGGAAAAACGAAATCTGATGCAGGTTAAAGTCGAAGACGTCGTCGATACCGATGAAATTTTTACCATCCTGATGGGCGAAGCTGTTGAGCCCCGCCGAGAGTTTATTCAGAGTAATGCCCTGGAAGTCAGCACGCTCGATATTTAAGCATTTATAAATCTGTAACGAAAAACAAGTTTAATCCCCAGGTGGTTTTGATTCTGAATTTACACAGGAGTGATGGAGTATTGGAGCAATGGAGTAGTGGAAAAAATTGCAGATCTTTATCAATACTCCAAAACTCCATCACTCCAGTACTCCCCGTTCACTCAGCTCTGCGACTTTAGACTAACCTAATTTTGTCTTTGCCAAAAACAAAGGGAATAACCGATATGGACATCCACAACATAAACGCCAGGGATTTACCAGATCTTTGGTTTCAGGCGGTGCATGATATTTTAGATCATGGCAAGCGATTTGTCATTGATCGGGGATCCTATGAAGGCCAAACCCGCCTGGAATATGATTATTTTATGGGCCACGTCAAATATCCCGGAACGCAACCCCTGATTCCAGATATTCCGCCGGCCTGCGGCATACCCAACCCCGTGGAGCACGACTATATTTATGGCGGTCCCGGATATGACCGGGCCTACATCGAGTATTTAATGTCGGCGCGCAAAGAACCCGGTGAGTCTTATACCTATGGAGAGCGACTGACACGCGTTCCCCTATCGGGCGACAAACTTCTCTGGTGGCAAACAGCCAATAGTGAAATTATTGATAAACGTGAAGTTGACGGCAAAATTGTTTTTGAGGAAGAGGGCCATCTGTATTTGAACCAGATCGAATGGGTGATTGATACCTATCGTAATTTTGGCGAGCGCAATAATCAACTGGTCCTTCAAATTGCGCACCCTTCGGATCTAACCTTACTGGATCCCCCCTGCCTGCGGTCGATTGATACCCGTATTCAGAATAACTGCCTTAGCTTTTTTGTTTATTTCCGTTCTTGGGATTTATGGAACGGCTTTCCCGCCAACCTGGCCGCCATTCAAAATCTCAAGGAGTACATGGCAGCCGAAATTGGTGTTGAGGACGGTCAGATGGTCGTCGAAAGCAAAGGATTACACCTTTACGGCTATGCGGAAGATCTGGCGAACCTGCGCTGTTTAAGAACCTAATCTCGCATTGAGGTTCATTATGTCAACGTCAAGCCTGCAACATTTATACTCAAAAAGTGCCTGCTGTGCGGTGCCCTCGGCAATCCGTGAAATTAACAAACTGGTCGACTCACCGGGTATGAAATCATTGGCCGGTGGTTGGCCGGATCCGGCTGTTTTTCCAGGTCAAGAGATCACTCGCATTACCAACAAGCTGCTCAAAAATAAGGCCGGCCAAGTCCTGCAATACGGCGCAACCGAAGGGGTGACCGCGTTGCGGCAGGAACTTGCCCGTCTGGCCATAGATCGCTATGGCATTCCGTGTAATCTGGATCACATTGTCATTACAGCCGGTTCGGCCCAAGGGATGGACCTGGCCTGCCGGGTGATCATCAACCCTGATGACCTCGTTTTTGTTGGCCTGCCAACCTATTTTGGGGGAACCGGTGCTGTCATGGCTGCCTGCGGCAAACTTCAGGGCGTGGCTGTTGATGATGAGGGGCTGAATACCCAACAACTGGAAAAACAGTTGCAACGGTTAAAGAAAAAAGGTCAACGGGCCAAAGGCGTATATGTCATACCCAATTTCCAGAACCCGACCGGAACCACCTTATCACTTGAGCGCCGCCGGCATCTCGTTGAATTGGCGGTGCTTTATGATCTGGTCATTTTTGAAGATGATCCATATGGTGATTTACGATTTGAAGGTGACCATCTACCACCGATCATTTCTCTGGACACTCACGGCCGGGTTGTGCATATGCGCTCGATGTCCAAAACATTTGCCCCGGGCCTGCGCGTGGCATGCAGCATCGGTCCCCCGGAAATGATTCGTAAAATGGTGGTGGCCAAACAGTTTGTTGATGTTGCCACCAACAGTCTGGCCCAGTATATTTTATTGGAATTTATTCGCAGTGGTTTGTGGGCAAAGCGCGTTGAGCTGAACAATCAACACTATAAGCGTAAACGGGATTTTATGCTCAAGCAATTGGCGGCCCATTTTCCAGAACAGGTTCAATGGAATCGACCGGACGGTGGATTTTTTATATTTGTTCAATTGCCCCAAACACTTGATGCCTCAAACCTTCTGAAAGAAGCCATTGAGCACAATGTCGCTTTTGTGGCCGGTGAGCCCTTTTTCATAGACGGCAGCGGAACTAACACCTTTCGGTTGTCCTATTCTCAGTCCAGCGAATCCGTAATTGAGGCAGCGGTGTCTGAATTGGCCAGGTTGATCAAAAAAAGGTTAAAACAATAGGCGCTAGAGTGAATATCGGAATCAATCCATTTTAATTTATTTCTCACGCAAAGTCGCCAAGTCGCAAAGAGAGAAATACATATTAACAAACGCTTAGCGCCTTTGCGTCTTTGCGTGAGGCCAAAACATTAGTTCATTTACGCTAAGTAAAGAGTTGAATTATCACTAAGGTCCATCGGTTCTCTGCGGTGAGTAAAAGATTTGCATCGTATTTCGGTCGATGATTTTAAAGGCCACCAGATCCATTTTTTCATGGACCAGATAACCAAAAAGCTGTTCATCGGGTCCGATG
>JASFIV010000392.1:0-3444 GCA_050122475.1 Desulfobacterales bacterium
GCCTGGTACGGCCTCGGATACTGCTACGCCGGCAAAAATTCTCACACTGAGGCCATTGCGGCATACAAGCAGGCCATCCAAACCAATCCGAACAACGAGGTATCTCATTACCATCTGGGAAATTATTACAACCAAATCGGTCGCTATGATGAGGCCATTAAATCCTTTAAGCAGGTCGTTGCCTTAAATTCAGAGTTTGAAGCCGCCTATTTTAAACTCGGAATCATTTACAACAATATGGGCCGCTATGATGAAGGCCGCGAAGCGTTTGAACGTGTGATCCGCATCAATCCGCAGGCGCAAAATGCCTATTATAATATCGGGGTGGCCTATACCAAAACCGGCCAATATGATCTGGCCGCCATGGCCTATCAAAAAGCCATTGATATCCAGCCCGAATTTCCTGAGGCCATGTATAATCTGGGTGTTGTATATGGCCAAATGGGCAATGACAAAGACGAGATGTCGGCCTATAAAATGGCCATTCGGATAAATCCGGATTTTGCACCCGCGCATTTCGCCATCGGGCAGGCTTATTTGCGGCAGGGAGATAAGGCAGCAGCCCTGGATCAATATAAAATTCTGCGAAAATTGGATAACGTACTGGCTGATAAATTATTTGAAAAAATTTACCAATAGACCGCACTGAATGGATCAAGAACCCACTTCCTTAAAACCGCTGCCCAACAATCGTGGTCAGTATTGTTTCGGATGCAGCCCGACCAACCCTTCCGGCCTGCAGATGTCGTTTTTGGCTGGCGATTCAAGCGTGACCTCTCATGTGACCGTCCCCGAGCACCTGTGTGGTTGGAATAACCTGGTGCACGGTGGTGTGCTGAGCACGATTTTAGACGAAATCATGAGCTGGGCCACGATCCATTTACTCAAGCAAATCCCCATGACAAAATCGATGACCGTTGATTTCATGAAACCGGTGTATGTCGGTAACCCGCTGAAAGTTGAGGGCCGGGTGCTGAATAAAACTGGCCGGCGTGAAGCCTTAATGGAGGGTAAAATCTTAAACGCAGACAATGTTTGCTGTGCCCGGGCCACGGGAACATTTGCCATATTTTCACCGGCAGTGGCCAAAAGACTCAAGATCACCGATAATAAATCGCTGCGCTGGTTTGAGCAGGTGTTTAACCTTAAGTAAGGTTCTGGGTTCAAGGTCTCAGAGTTTACCGCTGCTGGCCGCTGGGTACTGGCTGCTGGCTACTGGCTAAAAGCAATTGATTCCCTGCTTCAAGCCAGAAGCAAGAAGCGAGCCTGCGACTAGCGCAGTCGAGCCGAAGCCAGTAGCAAAAATGCTGACACCTTTACTCCAATGTCTTCATATGAGCACAGATTTGTCTGAATAATTTGTCCTGATTTTGATGGGTCAGCTCAAACAGCTTCACATCCGGTCGGTTCTTCAATTGGGCGATGAAGCCGCCACCTTTAAGGGCGATAGTTGCAACCAGACGACTGTCGGAATCAAATACGGCCCTTAAGATTTTGGCAAACCGCTCGGACAAGCATTCCATCTTGCCGATTTCATCGATCATCACCAGACCGGCTTGCAAGGTTGAAAACGGCAATTTTTCCAAAAAAGCCTCAAACCCGTTGACATCAACGCCATATTTACCTACCCGATAACCGGTGCGCAAATCAACATGTGCCAGTGTTCCGCTGCGGCCGTCCAGACTGCACAGGCGAAAACCCTTGCGAGACCTGTCCTGCCGGATTTCAGCCGTATAAAAACCGACCGGATTCAAGTGCTGAAGATCATCAACCAGTCGTCGAAAAAGGGTCGTCTTACCCGACCCCGGCAGTCCGGTGATTAAAATGTGGTCAATTCTATTCAACGCTTTTCCCCGAGGCTATTATTATTGTGATTCTTTATAGCCATTAAGGATCACACTCCAGCACTCCTGCCGAAAATAAACTGGGTAACTTTATAATTAAAACGAAAGCATATATTACCGGAAAGACCTTATATGAGTAAATGCTCATTGCCAAGCCGCACTCGGGTCAGCCCGCAATCCCGGGCGGCCTGAATACAGTTCGTCGCCAGCGTTTTTGAGGTTACCCGCATATCGGACATTAAGAATTGCGGGTGGAAGGCCAGCAGGTTGTATGGGATATCGGTGTTGAGCCCAGCAATGAATTCAGCGATTGCGGCAACCTCTTGCGGGTCGATATATCCCGGCACCAGCAGGGTGCTGGCAACCAGCAGCGGCGGAACCGGTCGTTCGGAGATTTTTTTAGCAGCGCCCCTAAAATTGTCCAGTGTGGTTTGATTGGAGACACCGGTAAGGACCCTGTGCAGCACCGGATCCCAGGCTTTAAGATCGAACTTTACACAGCCGCCGGATTCAATGGCGATCTCCATCATCTGATCGAGTCGGTCCGGATGGAGGGAACCATTCGTTTCCCAGCAGATTCGCAAAATCCGATCCAGTGCTTTTTGCCGGGCCTGCTTCGAAGCTTTAAGAGAAAAGGGCATCTGCGGCGAGGGGTCACCTCCGAAATAACAAATACAAGATGTCTGTACATCCACGTCCGCCACCAAGTCTTCCACAGAGAAATAGGGTGCTGTCAGTGTTTCGTTTCGAAAATGCCAATTCTGGCAAAACAGACAGTTAAACGAGCAGCCCTGAAAAAAAACCGCCAGGTTTTTATACCCGGTTTCAGGACCACGGCGATAGGCATATCGGGGAAAACCGCAACCGGTTCCGCCGGCACAAACCCGGTCGGCTACGCAATTGGTCGGCAGCGGATCATGATACCAGGAGAGTTTGCCACTGGTAGAAGTAACCCCTGCCAGGCGACCGTTTTGGTTGTGGCGCAAACCGCAATACCCAGTTTCATTTTCAGGTATGCGGCAGTGGTTCATACAAACCCGGCACTTCACACCTTCGGGCTCATCTGGCGGCGCGGCCGGCAGCCCGAATTCCAGCCGGCTTTGCTGATGAACCCGTGCGGCAATTTCCAGTGCCTTCTGCGGCCGCCGGCGAATGCATGCCAAGCAGAGGCCCAGAACTTTCGAGATTTCTGTTGAATTCCGATCACATAAGATACAGCGCGCCATCGTTAAATTCCAAGATGTCAGAGGTCAGATGACAGAAGGCAGAGGTCACAGGTCAGTGTTTTTATCATCCGTCCTGAATTATACTTAAATTGACAGAATCGGAAAGTGAGTTAAGACTTCGTTTGGCGCGATGATATCACAGCTAATGGGAGTCTACCAGAGTTTAGATACGTTTATATTATCTGTAATTTTTTTGGACGGAATATTTAGCAGATATGCATTAGAAATCCACTTTAAATGGTAATTGGTGGTTCAGGCACCCATTAAAAGGCGCCTGTCAATAAAAAACACCTGTCCATCGCAAAAATATTCTTCATTTTTTGCAGGGTCAGTATCCAGTATGCGAGAAGACCCTTTTGTGTATCTGCGTCCTG
>JASFIV010000393.1:0-3380 GCA_050122475.1 Desulfobacterales bacterium
CCCTTTTTAATCTTGTCAGACGGATTAGTTGACACCCTTAGACAAAATTCCGTAAACACAGCTTCCTGAATACTTCTAACCAGTTTGCATACGGAGGAATGTATGAATAAAAAACAACGGATCCTGATTTGCAGTCTCATTTTGCTGCTGGACCTGACCGTTTTTTTTCTTCCCCTCAGCGCCATATTCCTGGTTTATGTCATCTGGCAGAATCCGCCCTGGTTCAAGGAATTTTTACAGCAATTGGATCAGCCGAATCCTTCAGCATAACGCTAAATCACATCAGGATACTTGAACTGCTGCAAGTTGGACCGGTGTGGGTTTAAATCGAAAAAGGAGATGATAAGGTTCGTGAGGCGGAGCGGATGTTAGTTTTCATAGCAATTGCCCGCCAGTTGGATGTTGAGTGCTGCGCGCGACTGCAGAACTGAAAGGGTAAGATCCATATCGTTTTTACGCGCCTCGTCGGTTGTGACCATTTTTTGCCGCCACGCCTTGCCGCCTGTATGGTAAAATGCATAGCACTTATCAACAGCTCCCAAAAAACAGGGGTTATTTTCAGCATTGCTTTTTAATCGATCGATTTCAATTTTGGCCAGATTCAACAATTCAGTAAATTCTTCGTAACTCACGTCGTTTTCGAGACTTTGCTGGATGTTGGAAAGGGCGGCCAGCACATTTTCTTCTTCCACTGATATTTTGGGACCCGAACACGACCAGCCGCATACGAGCATACCGAACAGAACAACTCCAATCATTGCGCATTTTTTCATTTAACTTGCCTCATTTCACTATGACATCAGCACTATCGTGTGGCTCAGCGAGCTCCCTACATTTTATATCATAGCGTAAATCAAGGGTTTTGACAAGTTAGATGTAATTTTTTATATAAATTTCAATAGGTTGAAGAAGTTTTATTTTTATATTTTAATTTTAACCGCGCCAGGTCCTGCACCACTTCCTGGGGATCACTAAAATTCAACGAGAGGGTGACATGCCGGTAGGCTTCAATGATTGGAATGGCCAGATTATCGGCATCACGGTAAAAGACGTCTATGCGATTGGAAATACCGCTCACGCCCTGCATGCTAAATAGCATGCGGCGCCGATCAAACATGCCGGATTCCTGCATCGAAGACATCAGCGCTGGCGGAATTAAGAGATCTTCTTTTATCTGCGACAGAAGCAACTGGATGCCCTCCTGAATGCCTGTTAAATGAGCAATCTTCTGGGAATCGTTAAGCAACTGCCACATATGGCCGTTGAACAGCTGATCGGTTGTGGTAGAATCATTTTCTGCCGCCAGTGAATTGCTAATAGAAAAAACAAAAATGATCAGCAGACAAACAGTTGTCCGAACTATTCGGCTTTTCATTGCTATACCTCCGAGATTTGCGTGTCAAAAAGGATGAATATATCTAAACATAGGCATGCTCAGGTTGCTTTCAATGCCGTTGCACAATTCGGTAGACCCTTTTAACCTGTTGAGCCGGCCGGAGATCTCTGTTTGCTATGGGAAAGTGGCCTGATTTAATTTTCTTTCAGGCAGATATTTTCCCACACATATTCGGTGGGAAACAGGCGGATGTGGGCCACGTTGATTATCGGTTTTTGTATTTCTGGATTGAATTCATTTAAAACAAGATCGATACGATCGATGAGGTTTTTGATCTGCATGTCTTCTAAAATGTCGATGATGGCTAGATCATCATGAATTTGATCGATTAAGAATTTTAGGCGCGCATTGCCGGTTTGAAAGTAATTAATACGCTCGTTAATTAGACCTATATAGGCCTGGAGGGTTTGTATCAGACTGAGGTTGTAACGTATCCGTAAATTTTGCAGCGCCGCCTGATGGGTATATACCTCGGTGCTTATCTGTTCGGAGCGGATTTCCACTTGTAGTTCATCCAACCGCTGTTCCAGATATTGGCGCGTTTCAACGGCCTGATCGATTTTATCGATTATTTTTGCCCGCAACTTTGATATGTCGTTTATTTTTCCTTCGAGGGTATGTTTTTTAAGTCCGGCGGCGGCCATCGACGTAGATGCGATCAACAGAATGACGATTACCAGACGATATCTTTTGAATACAAGCGATTTCATTTAAACTCCTGTGTGTTCAGTCTTGTTCTAACCAGACTGTTGGTGCAAGGCATCTATTTTTTTACGAAGGTTTTTGGGGACAAACAGCTTCCCTCCAGATCGCTCCCACTCTGCCAAATATTCAATCCCGATCCGTGCATGGGAATCAGCCGTATCGAGCAAACCCATTAGCTCCAATTGGCGGCCTGGCCATCTTAAAAGTGCTTCTCCGATTTCAGCTGGAAAGTCTTTCAGTCCATTTAAAGAAATCCAATGGCCGTCCCACTGAAATAGATAATGTGCCACTCGCGGCGAAAGGGCTCTGATACCATTCATGCAGATCCAGCTGCCTTTCCATTGACACAGCTGTTTGGCAGCTGCCGGAGAAATCTCGGTAATCTGATTAAGAAATAGATCTGAAGTCTGCATCTCCGTGATGCATCCCGCCGTTGCAGTTGTAATTTCAGAAAGCTCACCGATACGATTAAAATCTCCAGCACAAATTTGCGCGGATATGATTTGATTTTTGGAGTAAACAGATTCAACTGAAACAATGTCCTGCTTATCTTGGATCCGCTGCCAAATTGTTTCAAGCGATTCCAGACGGGCGTCTGTCGGATCAATGGCAAGTTTGTCTGCTGTGGGTCGATATTCTTTAAGTGCCCGGTGCATCTGCTGTACATGCCTGTCCATATCAATTCCACTGGCAATTGCAGACACCTGTAGATCAGTCGTCACACGTCTTTTTAAGTACAGCAATTCCTCACAGGCTCCCGAAACCCATTCAAGTGGCTTTTCTAACTGTTTGATATATGCCTGACGACGCTGGATGGTCTTCAGACTAAAAACGATACTATTCTGGCTAGTGGCCTGCAGAAATGTCTGAACATCGGCTTTGCGTTGCGCATCCAAAATTTCTTTTTCTAGTTCTTCAATGCTCTGCCGGTACCGTTTTTTGAGTGCAAGCACTTCTGCCTGCTTTTTTAACAGGGTGTCTCTGAGAATACTGACTTCATTGATAGGGTCGTCATAAATATTAGGGGTCACCGCAGACGGAATATCCACAATTTGCTTATTTTCAGATTTAAACTGTTGCAACCGATCTTCTGATAGCGCTTCAGCCACGGTTTTGTCCTTCTTAACTTTTGACTTGTTTTCAAAAATGAAAAAACCAGAAAAAAGAGCGGTGATCAATACCGCAGACACTGCAATCTTGACGATTGATGTTTTGGAAGTCACAGTTTCCGGCGCTTGCTCGCCAGCATCGAGGTCCGGTTCCTCTTGATCCACTGCAT
>JASFIV010000394.1:0-3354 GCA_050122475.1 Desulfobacterales bacterium
TACCGCCGATTTCAAACCCCCCGACCTTTGCCAGGACGTCTAGCCCATCTTTTGGATCCGGTGTGTTGATCTCAATGCCCTGCCGCACGATATCGCGCTTGCGCGCCAAACCGGCTTCATCAACCCCGGTGCCGCGACCCACCATGGCATCCAGCGAAGCCCCGCATAGAATAGTGCCGATGGCAGCCGAAGGGGTGGTGTTGCCGATGCCCATGTCGCCGGTACCCAGAAGATCAGCGCCATCTTCGATCAAGCGGGTGGCCTGCTCAAAGCCGATCTGCATCGCTTTTTGCGCATCCTGACGTGACATGGCCGGTCCGGTTGTAAAATTAGCGGTTCCGTTTGCAACCTTTTCAACAATCAGACGGTCGGCACCCGGCATATGGCTAACATCCAGCTGAGGAATGATGCCCATATCCACCACCCAGACATCGGCCCCCACCTGGCGGGAGATGGCATTAATCCCGGCACCGCCGGCCAAAAAGGTTTGCACCATGGCAGGGGTAACCTCCTGAGGATAGGCGCTGACGCCCTCAGTTACTACCCCGTGATCTGCAGCCATTACCAGAATGGCCTTTTTTGCTATCTGGGTTTCAAGCGTTTGCTGGATACCGCAAAACCGCTCCGATATGTCATGCAGGCGCCCCAACGCCCGGGTGGGCATCACCAGCCGGGCAGTCCGCTCCTGTGCCTTTTCAATCCATTGCCGCTCAACCGGCTTAATCCCGTCAATAATCTCCACCAGCTTCATCATTTTTTTATCACCTTTCAATTTTTACCACCAAAGCACGAAAGACCAAAAACACGAAATAATTATTTCTGCACAACTGCTCATCAGGTACGCTTTGGTATACTGTTTATCTTAGGACACAAGTTTCGCATCACCAAATGGCGTCAAACGCAAATCCGATCGAACCGGCTGCCCCATTGCTTGAGGAAAACTGTTTTTGCGGGAGGTGATATCTGATTTGCCCGGCCGGCCGATGACAGCGGTCCCATATTTGGGATTGAGACGATAGTGTCTTTGGGCAACCTTTCAGCGCAACGGTAATCCCAATATGGGGCCGCCGGGTATGCAGCTTTTGATATCGCCTCCCGCAAAAATAGTTTTCAGGTGGATAAGATCAGATTTGGCGGTACGATACCCGAGTTTAGGATTATTTCGTGCTTTCTATTTTTCGTGTTTTCGTGGTTTAATTTTGAAAATCTCCGCGTGAACCAGCCACGCTTAAAAATGTACCTTCTCCCCGAACCCCCAATCTTTGTCAAGTAAATTTTCTTGACTTAAGCTCGCTTTTCCCTTAAGGGAGGTATCAGGGAATAAGGTGCGTAAGCTTAATAGGGAATCCCGTTAAAACCGGGAGCGGTCCCGCCGCTGTAACCCTGCTCTTTTCAGATTTGAAGAAAAGAGGACCCATTTAGCCGCAGACGCCACTGTTTCGAATCATCGGGATGGGAAGGTTGCTAAATGGGCGGGGGAGCCAGAAGACCTGCCTTACCGGACAGCCTTGTTTTGAGACCTGTGAAAAAGGGTCTTCTTTGCCTGATATCGAATTTGGGCAAAAAAGAATCCCGCGCAGCGGTTTCATTCTGCGAACGACAGAGACCGGGCAACACATAAAAAGGGCCAAGTAAACTGGGTGCAACCCTTCGAGCATTTGACTGCTTGAAGGGTTTTTTTGTTCTGGGATCAGACAATAAGTTTAGATGAAATGATTTTAACGAAGCACTCAAAAATAATAGCGGGTTTTATATCGGCGCTCATCCTTTGGCTGACAGGCGCGCTGCCGCTTGTGGCCAAAACGGCCGAGGATCAGCTGGGGCGGGAAATTCAGATACCGGATGATCCGCAGCGGGTTGTGGCACTGGCGCCGAGCATTACCGAAATTATATTTGCCCTCGGACAGCAAGACCGCTTAAAAGGCACCACCCAATTCAGCAACTACCCTGCTGAAGCAGCCAAATTGCCCAAAGTCGGCTCCTATGTGCGCCTCGATCTTGAGCGCATTGTTGCCCTGCACCCCGATCTTTGCATTGCCATTAAGGATGGCAATCCAAAAGAAACCGTAGAGCGCCTGCAATCTCTGAACATACCTGTTTTCGCTGTGAACCCGCGTAACCTGAAAACCGTGATGCAGACCATTCAAATAGTTGGCGATATCCTGAATGCATCTGAAAAGGCAAAAACATTGGTGCAGGCGATGCGCGGTCGAATTCAGCGGGTGGATGCCCTCGTTGCGAGCGTCGAACAACGGCCACGCGTATTTATTCAGATCGGGATTTCTCCGATCATATCGGCCGGTACGAATACCTTTATTCACGAGCTCATTGTGCGGGCCGGCGGGATCAACGTTGCGGCGGGTAAAAAAGCCTATCCGCATTTTAGCCGCGAGCAGGTATTGGCGCTGGCGCCCGATGTTCTCATCATCACATCCATGAGTCGATCCAGGGCATTTAAGAAAGCCGAGGCAGATTGGCGCCGCCTCATCGATACGCCGGCCGGGTTGGGAAAACGCATTTACACCGTCGACTCGGACGTGTTTGATCGTCCGTCTCCGCGATTGTTGGAGGCCCTTGAAACATTAACGCGCTTGCTTCATCCGGAGCTGTTTAAGGATGGTTCGTGAATTTAAATTCAGAACATAATATCAGCCGACTCGCATGGATCTCGGTGATCTTGCTGGGGATCTTGTTGATCGCTATTTCTCTGGGACTGTCCATTGGACCCACCCAGAGCGGGCTGCGAGCGGCCCTGGCGACCCTTTTTTCCCCCCGGGAATCCGATCCTGTCTTATACAGCATCGTCTGGGGCATACGGTTGCCCCGCGTCTTACTGGCATCGATTGTAGGCGCCACGCTGTCTCTGGGGGGACTTGTTTTTCAGGCACTGCTGCGGAATCCACTGGCAGAGCCGTTCATACTGGGGGTATCCGGTGGCTCGGCAATTGGCGCCATCATCGGTATATTGCTGGGCCTATCGCGATTTCCAGGAATTTGCTTTACCTCTTTTCTGGGAAGTTTGGGCACCCTGGCCTTGATTTTGATCATGTCGACCGGAAAATCGATCTTAAGAAAGGACGCCTTGCTGCTGTCGGGTGTTATGGTCAATGCCTTTTGCTCGGCCATTATTATGTTTTTGGTTTCCATCACCCAGGATGCCCGATTGCATAACATCATTTTCTGGTTAATGGGGGATTTATCCGCTTCCGACCTGCCGCAGGTAGCCATACTGGGTGCGATCCTAATTCCCTGTTTTGTTATCGTATTTGTGTTTTCGCATGCCATGAACCTGCTCATGATGGGCAAAGATATGGCCCTGACCATGGGCATTAACATAAAGGCCGTAACCCTTGT
>JASFIV010000395.1:0-3313 GCA_050122475.1 Desulfobacterales bacterium
TTTGATATTCGAATTTGTTTCGGGTTTCGAATTTCGGATTTTGAAATTAAAAGACTTTTCGATCCTGATTTAATGCAACATAGTTTTCATGAGAATATAGATGGAGGCTGAGCAATGGTCTCAAAGCGAACTCGGGAAATGACCTCTTTTATCGTGATGGATGTTCTCGAAAGGGCCCAGGAGCTGGAGCGCAACGGCGCCCGCATCATCCACCTGGAAGTCGGTGAGCCCGATTTTGATACACCGGACTGCGTTAAAGAAGCAGCCTGCAAAGCCCTCGAGAACGGATTTACGCATTACACCCACAGCTTGGGTTTGTATGAGCTGCGGGAGGCCATTTGTGAATATTATCAAAAGCACTATCAGGTGTCGGTCGATCCGGACCAGGTGATTGTCACATCCGGTTCATCGCCGGCCATATTCCTTGTTTTCGCAGCCCTGCTTGAACCGGCGGATGAAGTAATCATTTCAGATCCGCACTATGCCTGCTATCCGAATTTTATCAAATTTGTGGATGGCAAACTGATCACAATCCCGGTGTATGAAGAAGACGGTTTTCAATACCGACCTGAAGTCATCAGACAAAAAATCACCCCGCAAACCAAAGCCGTATTTATCAACTCGCCCTCTAATCCTACCGGTAATCTGCTTTCGTTCGATCGCATGCAGCAAATCGCCGAGCTGACAAAATGTGAACAATGCCCCCATATTGTTTCCGATGAAATTTATCATGGGCTGGTGTATGAGGGCCAGGCGCATTCGATTCTGGAATTTTCCGATCACGCTTTTGTGCTCAATGGATTTTCCAAGCAATTTGCCATGACCGGACTTCGTCTGGGTTACGTGATTGCACCCAAGTCGTTCATTCGTCCCATGCAAAAACTGCAACAGAACTTTTTTATTTCAGCCAATGCCATGGTTCAGCAGGCCGGTATTGCAGCCTTGAAACATGGCGCCGAAGATGTGGCCCGCATGCAACAAACCTATAACAAGCGTCGCAAATTTATCATCCGCCGCTTAAAGGAGATGGGGCTTGGGATTACGGTGGAGCCCACCGGCGCATTTTATGTTTTTGCCAATGCCAAACACATTTCCTCTGACTCCTATAGATTGGCGTTCGACATTCTGGAAAAAGCCCATGTGGGTGTCAGCCCGGGAATTGATTTCGGCAAAAACGGCGAGGGTTACTTACGATTTTCCTATGCCAATTCCATGGAAAATATCGAAGAAGGTATGCAGCGCCTCGAACGGTACCTTGCAGAGCGCGCCTAACAATTAGGATAGCGTATTCGAAAATCTGCAACAATTTAGACTGGGCATGGGGCATGGCGTTCAAATACGCGATAACCAATACCTAATACCGAATACCCACTAGCATGATTATCAAGTCTGCCGAATTTGTCAAAAGCGCCACCCGGCCTGCCGAATATCCAGCGGCACAACTGCCCGAGATTGCCTTTGCCGGCCGTTCAAATGTTGGCAAATCCAGCCTGATCAATACCCTGGTCAATCGCAAAGGCCTGGTCAAGACAAGCTCAACGCCTGGACGCACCCAGTTGATAAATTTTTTTGACATCAATGGCCAGGTCGTTTTCGTTGATTTGCCCGGATACGGATATGCAAAAGTGCCGCCGACCGTCCGCAAAAAATGGGGCCCGATGATTGAAACCTACCTTTCCGGACGTAAGACTTTAAAAGGGGTAGTCGTCATCATGGATATCCGGCGCACGCCGCAGCAGGAAGAATTAAACCTGCTCGACTGGCTCAGCCATTATGCCATCGCGGCTATCGTGGTTTTGACAAAAACCGATAAGCTATCCAAAAGCAAATCGGCCCAGCAGCACCGCCGCATTGCTCAGGCCCTTACAATGGACTCAAAGGATATGGTCCTGTTTTCCGCTAAATCCCGCCGCGGCCGCGACGCCCTCTGGAAAGCAATTTTATCATTACCCGGTATCGATGCCTAGGATTTGCAAATTCTATCCAAATTTACAAGATTGCCAGCAGATCTTATATTGTTATCAGAAAATCGATTTTTTTAATTGATAAATATAAACAAAATGTCTAATTTCAATTGTTCTATCAAATCCATTACGCCAATCCGGCCTTCGTAGCCGATGCTACTTCGGCGGAGTAGGCCAATCCAGTATTCCATCACTCCATGAAGAATTAAAATGCCCAGCGATCAGGACACATACGACAATTTCAAGTCCGGCTACGTCGCCATCGTGGGGGCTCCCAATGCCGGAAAGTCCACTCTGCTCAATCGTTTGCTGGGTGAAAAAATATCCATAACCTCTAAAAAGCCTCAGACCACCCGCAATAGAATCCTAGGCATCATGCACCGGCCGGGCGCGCAGATGGTTTTTATTGATACCCCAGGCATATTTAAAGCTAAAGATACGCTTAATCTGCGCATCGTCGATACTGCCCTGGCAGCCATAGACGAAGCCGATTTAATCCTTTTTGTTCTGGATGCGGCCCACCCGGATCCGACCTCTGAATATTTTCTGGCCAAACGGCTTCAAAAACAAGAACGACCGGTGATTGTGGCGCTCAACAAAATCGATCAGGTCAAAAAATCAGACCTACTAGTGGTGATTCAAAAATGGTCGACCGAATATTATTTTGAAGTCATCATACCCATCTCCGCCACCGAGGGTACTCAGATCGAGCAACTGACAACCGCCATGCAGAATATGCTGCCAAGCGGGCCGCCCTATTTTCCGGATGATGCGCTTACGGATTTATCGCAGCGCTTTATCGCAGCGGAGATGATTCGCGAAAGCGTCTTTCGTCTGACCGGTGAGGAAATTCCCTATGCCACAGCGGTAACGGTGGATACCTTTAAGGAAGAAAAGGAAGGCAAGCTGGTCAAAATTGAAGCCACCATCCACCTGGAGCGCGGATCTCAGAAAGGTATTATCATTGGCAAGGACGGCAGCAAACTCAAACGCATCGGGATCGAATCACGCAAAAAAATAGAGCACATGCTGGAAACCAAAGTCTTTTTAAAACTTTTCGTGCGGGTCCAGAAGAACTGGCGTAAGGATACCAGGGCGCTCCGTAAGTTCGGCTATTAAAAAGAGTGACTACATAAGAGCAAGAATTTTGTCGTGGATGGCTTCGGATCTGACGCGATCGCCGAACGTGCCGATGCGAACACCGACTTCGGTCGAATTTTCACCCAGCCTTTTGAGGTTAATCGTAAAGCTTTTGCCATCGGCCATTTTGCCTTTGATCACACCAGTGAAAGCATCATGTTGCTTGGATTCAGTCGTCAGCTTCAGCTCTTCAACTGCTTGCACGGCAG
>JASFIV010000396.1:0-3307 GCA_050122475.1 Desulfobacterales bacterium
CCTGCATAATGTGAATCAATACATGAAGGGGCTACCGGTTACCGAAGAAACCTTGGCCGTTGATTTGATCGATCGGGTCGGACCCGGCGGGCATTATCTGCAGGAAGACCACACCATGAAACACTTCCGCGAGGTCCGGTATTCAAAGCTTTTTGACCGCACGGTGTATGACCAGTGGAAGGAGATGGGCGGCAAGCGCTTTGAAGATCGGCTGCGGGAACTGACCCAGGAGGCCATGGCACACCAGCCAACGCCGCTGCCCGAGGAGGTCGTCAAAGAACTGGATCGCATGCAGGCCCAGTGGGCGTGAGCGCTGTCTATGCGCCATCACATCAAAATCAACAAAGGGCGGCTAGCCTAATGTTGCGATGAATTTTTGCAAATCCTTGTCGGCATCGGCCGGCAGCTGGGGGACTTCGTAGTTATTCAAAATTTCTTTTACCTTTAGATTGGCTGTTACCATGCTCTGGGGGGAACCATTCCCCTGCCAGGTCACAAAGTCGTCCCGGTTGGCTAAGCACGGTTGATAAAATTCGGTTCTAAAATGGTCGAAGGTGTGATCTTTGTCCAGGAAATGGCCTCCGGGCCCGACGGCCTTGATCACATCCAGAGCCAGGGTATCCGGATTAACATCAATCGCCCTGTGAATCCTTTTGACCATCCCGCACATTTCATCATCCATGATAAATTTCTCATAGGACATGCAGTTAAAGGATTCCAGGATGCCAGCGCTGTGCAGCACAAAATTGGCCCCGCAAACCAGGGCCATCAACAGATTCATCATGGACTCATAGGACGCCTGGGTATCGGGTGCTTTGGCGTCGCAAACCGCCCCACCGCTTCGAGCCGGCAATTTGTAATAACGGGCCATCTGAGCCGTGGCCGCAGCATTGATGGCCATTTCGGGCGAACCGATGCTCAATGTGCCGTTGCGCATCTCGGCGTTGGAGGAAGCGCCTCCGAAGATGACCGGCGTGCCTTCACGGATCAGCTGGATCAGAACAATTCCGGCCAGAACCTCGGCGTTCTGCAGCGCCAGGTTCCCGGCCAGCGTAACCGGCCCTGTCGCCCCGGCGATCGCCAATGAAGCAATCAGTACGGGTTGCCCGGCAGCAGCATATTCCATCAAGGCGCCCAGCATGCGGACGTCGTATTTCAAAGGAGTCAGCGGCCCAACGACACTGACGATCGCGGGCGCTGACTCAATTTGATCCCGGCCGCCGAACAGTATGGCCGCCATTTGAATACAATCCTTGGCGGCCTGGGCGCCCATTGTGCTGCCCATAAAACATTTATCCGAATATTTCATGGCGGTGTACATCATCTGCGCGTGCCGGATTTCATAGGGCACATCGGTGGGTTCGACGACCGTACCGCTTAAAACATCCAGATTGATACTGGCACCGGTGAGTTTGACAAAATTTTCAAAGTCCTGCAAGGTGGCTTTGCGCCGGCCGTTTTCAAGATCGGTGACAAAAGGAGCACCATAGCCGGGAGCAAAGACTGTGTTGCCGCCGCCGACGACCACATTGTTTTGCGGGTTGCGCGCATGCAGCATAAAGCGACGGGGCGCCTTTTTAATTTGAGCTTCAACCAGTCGCGATGGGAAAAAGACGCGCTGGCCGTCGACCTTGGCACCCCCTTTTTTTAGCACCTCCAGCGCTGGTGGATAGCCAATATCCATTCCGATTTGTTCCAGAATCTGCAAGGAGGTCTGGTGCACCTTCTCAATCTGAGTTTTGGTTAAAATTTCAAACCGTTGCATTCCTTTAAATCCCTTCAAGAAAATTCTTAGAGCTTTTAGTGAGAAATGATGTTCAAGTCAAGCAAAAAGACTGGAGCACCCAGCGCTGGCAAATAGAGTTGTTCTGCAAAAACCTTGACAGGTAATATTACCTGTAATATGAATAAAATTACCTAAAGTGGAAAGGGAATATTTATGAAGAAATTAAATTTTTCAATTACGATTAATCTTACGCTCGATCTCAAGAAAGACAGAGCCAGCATCAATGTTGAAAATGTCCATCTCGTCCCGGCGGTCGTTTCATTGCCGGTCCGGATAGATTCCCGTTACAAGATCAATTCATCCGAGAAAAAGAAAAAGGCCATCCATGATATCATGCTGGAAACGGCCAAAAAATATGTGCTGGATTCCGGCCAAAACAAGTTTAGCGGCGCAAAGCTTTTTAACCTTGCCCTGGTGCGCCATCCCGGATTAAAACGAAACACTTTTGCCGCGCGGGTCATTGCCGCTGCACCCAATCACCCCTCCCACCGACATTCTTCGAATCGCAAGGATTATTTTACCTACCTGGGCAAGGGTGCTTATAAACTGAACCCAAAATACCTGGGCGTTCCGGCAGATCAGATATTGCCGCCTTCAGAGCGGGTTCGGGAGCACGTCAAACGCAAGCATATCGATCCTGCCAAAAGAGCGGGTAAAAAGAGCCTCTCTCTGAGAGCCGGCGAAATTCACAGGGAGCTCGGTTTCACCCGGCGCATCCCGGTGGTCTGCTCGGCACTGCGGTCCCGCAAATTACAAAAAAAATGTGACATCAAGCTCTCCTATATCGACGGTCACAACAATACCACCACAGCCACATTTACCTATCGGCTCAAAAATAAATAATCCACCACCATCTCATCCAATGAGATTGGCGGGAGGTATACGCCTAGATATTTAAGCAATCGTAAAGTCTTCTTCCTATGGCAATTCCGAAATGAGTTTGCGGTATTCTTCCTCTGTAAATACCCGGAAGGTTTCGGTTCGAACGGCGCCGGATGCGTCCGATTCAGGTATTTGCAGGAGTTGAGAATGAGTCGTCCAAATTGAAATGGGCAGTTAATCAAGCCGGAATAAAAACTGATTAACTGCCCACACGAGTTGAAAACGCTAAATTTAGATTTTTGATTGAAGTGTTTTGCCGGCTTTGAATTTTACGACATTTCGGCCCTTAATCTTGATTTGTCTGCCTGTCTGAGGATTGCGACCTTTGCGGGTTTTGCGGTAGACTTTCCGAAAAGTGCCGAACCCGACCAGCGTCACCTTCCCATTACGTTTCTTGAGGGCCTTGGTCACATTGCTCATAAACGATTCCAGAGCAGCACCGGCGGCGACTTTAGTAATTTTTGCATCCTTAGCCATTTTTTCAATTAATTCTGCTTTTGTCATTTTTTCTCCTCACTTTGAAATTTTAAAGAGTTAGTATTTACTTGCTTGAAGTCTATAAAATTTTTTTTTAAACGTCAAGCTTACAAATTCACGGAAATCGGTATTTTTCAATGAACCATTCAACCAGATACTGTA
>JASFIV010000397.1:0-3296 GCA_050122475.1 Desulfobacterales bacterium
GGCAGGCTCTAATGCACAGCGCATTTCTTTTAATGTGTGATCATAGATTAATAGGCGATAAGACCTTTTTCACCTGGAGAAACTCTAAATGAACAGCAACCAGCGCGTAGTCGGCTTTGCGCTTGATACAAAATGGAACGACCTTCCGGATGCAGTTCAGCATCAAAGCAAAAGGGCGCTGCTAGACAATCTGGGCGTTCTCATTGCCGGCGGCATAACGCCCGCATCGCAGATCACCAATGCATTTGTCGAGGACCAATTAACCGGCAACAATCCGAAAGCTGCCTGCACCGTGGTGTCCACCGGAAAGAAAGTGTCCGCGGTTGGTGCGGCCCTGGCCAACGGAACAGCCGCCAATGGCTTGGACATGGACGACGGTTACAACTTGGCCAAAGGGCATCCCGGTGCAGCTCTGCTTCCGGTGCTCCTGGCTTCGTCGGAATTGGCGACAGGGGCCAGCGGGCAGGGTTTCCTTGCCGCATTGGTAGTGGGATACGAGCTGGCTATTCGCGCTGCAATGATCCGCCATGCCACCTACAGCACCTATCATTCCACCGGCAGCTGGGGGGCCATTGGCGGAGCGGCCGGCGGCGGCAAGCTGCTGGACCTGGATTCCAAACAGCTCAGGTCTGCGATGGGGATCGCCGAATATTTCGCACCCATTGCTCCCATGATGAAAGGCATCGAGGTGGTGGCCATGACAAAGGACAGCATAAGTTGGGGGGCCATGGTGGCCATGAGTTCAATTTTACTGGCTTCCAAAGGGTTCACCGGCATCGACCCCATCTTTGCCGACGGACCGGGGCCCGAGCTGATCGAGGGGCTTGGCAGAGACTGGCTCATATTGGACCTTTACCACAAGCCCTACGCCTGCTGTTTTTGGATTCACCCGCCGATTGCCGGCGTCTTAGCATTGATCAAAGATCATGATCTTACACCTGAGCAGATTACCCGGATCAGAGTTTACTCTTTCCGGGAGGCCACGCAGCTTTCCTGCTCCGTGCCCCGCGACACTGAAGAGGCGCAGTACAATCTGGCATACGGTCTGGCATGCGCGGTAATCAAAGGAAAAGTCGGGCCTTTGGAGGTGACGCCACCGGCAATCTCTGATTCACAGACCCTTGCCTTCATGGACAAGATTGAACCCATGGTGGATCAGGAAATACAAAAAGGATACCCTGCTAAACGCCAGGCCAGGGTGGAGATAACAACCACCGATGGTCGCGTTTTCGACTCCGGCGTAGTGGATGCCCGCTGGGGAGTTCCGGCCGATCGGCCGACAGATCTGGATCTTATTGAAAAATTCCATATGGTCACCGAACCGGTTCTTGGCCGGACCCGCGCCCAAGAGTTGCAGGATATGGTTTGGAATCTGGAGCAGGAAACCGAGGCGGCCCGATTAGTGGCTTTGGCCGCAGTGAAAAGCCGATGAAGGCCACACCGGCAGTTTATGCATGGGTGATGTTTTTAACTAGATGAAAACCGGAATCAGGCGGGCATTCAAGCAAGGTGCGTTTAACTGTTCACTGTGATCCTTGAAATGGATCTTGGCGGGATGCCCAAAGGAGGTCAAATGAAAAGCGGCGGCTTGACAGGCGACATCTATAAACCGCTCAGTCCTCAACAGGTGGAGTTAATTCATAGCGAGGCCCTGCGCCTGCTGGAAGAAGTCGGCATGGCTTACGAGAGCGGGCAGGACGATGTGCTCGAAATGGTCAAGAAAGCCGGCTGCAGGGTGGACCCGGCGGCCATGCGAATTTTTTTTCCACCACAGCTGGTAGAGGAAAGGGTGGCTCAGGCCCCGGGAGAGATTACCTTATATAGCCGGGACGGAAAAAACGATCTTCACCTGGGCAAAAACCGCGTCTATGCCGGTACCGGGGGCACCACGGTGAAGGTCCTGGATCTTGATACCGGTGAGGTGCGCCAGAGCGTGCTAAAGGACATTCACAATGTCGCCCGCATTATTGACGAAATGAAGCATATCCACTTTTTCCAGAACTGTTGCGCGCCCAACGACGTCCCCCTCGAGCATTATGACTGCAATATCGCTTTTGCCGCCATGAAGGGCACCTACAAGCACATTATGTTCGGGTGCGGTAGCGAACAAGGCCTGCGGGATACCCACCGTATGGTGGCCAGGATCGCCGGCGGAGAAGAGGCGCTTCGCGCAAAACCCGTATTTTCCATTGCCGCCTGCATGATCATCAGCCCCTTGAAGTTCTGCACCCAGTCCACCGCTAACGTGCGCGCCGCGGCTGAGTTCAATATGCTCACTACCGTGACCAGCGCGCCCATGAGCGGCTCCACCTCGCCCATGACCATGGCCGGCACCTTGCTGCAGACCCACGCCGAGGTAATGGCAGGGATTACGGTGCACCAGCTTACCCGGCCGGGCGCCCCTGTTCTTTATGGCGGGCTGCCGGGCATGGCGGAAATGAGCAGCATGGGTTATCTGGGCGGCGGGGTTGAATGCGGCATGATGCACGCCGCCATCCATCAGCTCAGCCAGAAAATCGACGTGCCCAACTACGCCAGCGCAGGCCTGACGGATTCCAAGGTCGTTGACGCACAAGCCGGCTGGGAAAAGGGGCTTACCACCGGCTTGGCTGTAATGAGCGGAAACAACTATATCCATCATGCTGCCGGCATGCTGGAGTCGATGCAGTGCATCGCTTACGAACTTTATATCATTGACGATGAAATCATCGGCCAGGCCTGCAAAATCCTGGAAGGCATCTCCACCGGTGAAGACTACCTGGCCTTTGAAGCCATTCGCGAGGTCGGGCCGGGCGGCAACTACCTGCTGTCCGAACATACCTTTCAGCACCTGCGTTCCGAGTATTTTCAAGGCAACGGGATCAGCGATAAGGGTGGGCGTGAAGCGTGGATCGAGAAAGGCAGTCTTTCTGCACGCGAGCGGGCGCGGGCTATGGCCCGCACCATCCTCGATAGACCCCTCGAGCCCAAGATCCATCCGGAAATCGAAAAAGAAATTCGAGCCGATTTTAATATATTCCTGTGATCCTTCGCATCTCAATACCGACATGGAAGCAGGTCCAATCTGGACCTCACCTTGTCTGTGCATGGTAAATATTCGTGGCAAGGGAGCGTCCTTTAGTTTTTCAGCTGCAATTGATCAGTGAAATGGATAGCAATGGAACCGAGGGATGTGACTGCAGGAGCCCGCGGCCTTCTGGCAGAGAGGTTGGCGCAGTATGAAAAAAATGATGCTTACCATTTACTTTATCTATAAGAACGACACCGTGATGAGGGTAATAGGGATCTCTATTATC
>JASFIV010000398.1:0-3294 GCA_050122475.1 Desulfobacterales bacterium
AACATACAAGGTGTTTCGTCCGCTATTATAATGCCAAATAAAGAAATCTGGCTCGGAGTGAGCGGAATGTCTGACCCGACTATAGAAGAGCAAATTACTCCCGAAATGCTTTTTGATATTGCCAGCACCGGAAAAAATTATGTGGCCGCACTTATCCTTCAACTTGTTGGAGAAGGCCGATTTACACTTGAAGATCCCCTCCGCAAATGGCTTCCGGACTATCCAAATATTGACAACAACATCACTGTTCGCCAGATGCTCAATCACACAAGTGGCATTTATGAATTTGTGAAAAACTCTCGTTCACCGTGGCAAATGGCCTATAAATCAACCAAAATGTGGACCCAAGAACAAATATTAGCGGATTTAGTTGATAAGCCTTATTTTACTCCAGGCAATGGTTGGCATTATTCCTCCACGAATTATATTTTGCTTAGAATGATAGTTGAAAAAGTTACGGGGCTAAAGGTATCTGAGGAAATAAAAAATCGTTTTCTAACTCCTTTGGACCTTGATGGCACTACCATTGTAGATCCTCTTGCACCCATTCCACTTGGCAAAATTATTGCGAATAATTGGATTGGTGTCAGGGGTGACATAGTTGATCTCGCCACCAAGCCTCAACCATGGACGGCTACCTCACCACATTTGATATATGCGACAGCCGAGGATTCAGCCAAATGGATACATTTGCTCTACCATGAAAAAAAGGTACTCAGTCAAAAATTGCTCGATCAAATGCTTGATTTTCATTCCCCTTCGCCCAATGAGCCTCCGCTCTCTGGATATGGACTGGGAGTTATGTTTATCGATTCAGAGTTAGCTGAAAAGTCGTTTGGCGTTAAGGGCGTGCGTATGTGGGGACATGGAGGTTCCACACTTGGATTTCGGTCAATCGTAATGTACCTGCCTGATTACGGAACGACGATATCGGTAATGATCAATGGTAATAATGATGAAAGTTTGTTTACTATTTTTGTTGGACTTTTAAAAATTGTAGTGGATGACCTTAGAAAGAAATCATAGATTCGTTCAGCGTAATCTTTTCAGTTCTAAAACCGTTGATATCTCCAACATATCGGTACATTCGAATCCCTCTAAAGGGTTGTGATATCTTACTTAAGTTAGCATCCAGAATGCTTGTGCAGTGTTTCTGTCAGAGTCGATAATTATAAAGATATGATAATATCAATATTAAATCGCGACTGAGTGCAACCCGTTTTGTTCTCCAGCTTTCCCAGTCAAAGCCCTACCCGATATTTATTTCAGCCAGAAGCAAGATTGCCTTTTGATAAACGAATGGTGCAAATGAATAATTGTATTTATTTTTTGCAATAATTCGTGATAATTAGTGGCTTAGAGATCGCCTATAACGACCATTTTCAGGCTACAGAATTATTTTCAATCCGAATTCCATTGGCGGCTTAATTGAAGCAATTTGATAAAAAAATAAAGCACATCAAGTCGCTTTTGCCCGAGGTGATGATCGCCGATCGTCGGTTCGCCCTGCGGGAGTTGGGGCGTCTGCGAGGCAAAAAGGCTAAAGCGTTGCCGGCGGACAAACTGCGTGACCGGCTGGAGCGTCTCGAACGGCGCCTTGAGACATCCCGTCGCAAGCGAATTGAGCGCCAAAAGAATGTGCCGCAGTTCAGCGATATCGATTCCCTGCCGATAACGGCCAAAAAGACGGATATCATCAAGGCGATTAAACAACATCCGATTGTTATCGTATCCGGTGAAACCGGTTCCGGCAAAACCACGCAACTGCCCAAATATTGTCTGGCTGCCGGGCAGGGCATCGGCGGCATGATCGGGCATACCCAGCCCCGCCGGATTGCCGCCATGACGGTTGCCCGCCGGATTGCCGAGGAATTTGACCAGGACCTGGGTGATGCTGTTGGTTACAAAATTCGATTCAAGGATCGCACCTCGAAAAAGGCCTATGTCAAAATCATGACCGACGGCATTCTTCTGGCTGAAACGCAGACCGATCGCTACCTGAATGCTTACGATACGATTATTGTCGACGAAGCCCATGAGCGTAGCCTGAATATTGATTTTATTCTGGGCATTTTACAGACGCTGCTCGTTCGCCGGGACGACCTTAAGCTGATCATCACGTCGGCCACCATCGATACCGAAAAATTTTCCAAAGCCTTCGGGGATGCCCCGGTCATCGAAGTATCGGGCCGCATGTACCCGGTGGATGTACGCTTTGAAAAACCGGAATCCAAAAAAGTGGAAAAAAATGAGCTGACTCATGTTGAGCGGGCCGCGCAGGCGGTCAGACAGCTTATAGCCGAAAGCAGCCGGGGTGATATCCTGGTGTTTATGCCCACCGAACAGGATATCAGGGATACCTGTGAACTGATTGAGGGGTCAAAATTCAAAAAAGCGCGGATCTTGCCCCTGTACGCCCGACTGACAGCCGCCGAGCAGGCCCGGGTCTTTGCGCACTCGCCGGAGCGTAAAATCATTGTGGCCACAAATGTGGCCGAAACCTCCATTACCATTCCGGGAATCAAATATGTAGTGGATTCCGGCTTGGCCCGCATATCCAGCTATTCGCCGCGAACACGCACAACCTCCCTGCCGGTGGTGCCGATTTCCCGCAGCAGTGCCGACCAGCGCAAAGGGCGTTGCGGCCGGGTCCAGAATGGCATTTGCGTGCGCCTGTTTGCCAAAAAAGACCATCTCAGCCGCCCCCTGTATACCCGGCCGGAAATTTTACGGGCCAATCTGGCGGAAGTCATTTTGCGCATGATGGCGCTGCGGCTGGGTGATGTCAATGATTTTCCCTTTATCGACCGGCCGGATTCAAAGAGCATCCGAGATGGGTATGATTTGCTCTATGAGCTGGGGGCCATAACAGCAAGGCATACGGCACAAGGTGCAAGGCGTAAGGCGGCAGGTGATACGGCAGAGACACCACCGACCTATCAGCAATCAGCCCGCAGAATTAAGCTTACCGAGAAGGGGCGTTTGATGGCCCGGATTCCGCTGGATCCCAGGCTTTCACGCATGCTGCTCGAGGCCAAAGATCGGGGGTGCATTGATCAAATAGCAGTTATTGCCGCGGCGCTGAGCATCCAGGATCCGCGGGAACGGCCTCTGGAAAAAACGGCCGAAGCCGATCAGGCGCATGCGCAGTTTGATGATCCCATATCCGATTTTACCACCCTGCTGAACATCTGGAATCGCTACAATCATGTCTGGCAGTCCCACAAAAGCGGCAACCGGCTCAAACGCTTTTGCCGGCAGAACTTTTTGTCCTACAACCGCATGCGCGAATGG
>JASFIV010000399.1:0-3291 GCA_050122475.1 Desulfobacterales bacterium
GCCTGGGCGTCTGTTACGGCATTATTGGAGATTATGCGGAGGCCATATCGGAATTTAATGCCGCCATCAGATTGAATTCAAAAGAGATCATGCCCTGGTACAATCTGGGATTTACCCATATGTTAGCCGGCAATCGCACGAAAGCGCTTGATCTTTTTCTAAAAGCCAACACCATAAACCAGGACGTGTTTGAAGTCGTGTTTCAAACCGGCAGGCTTCTTGTTGAAATGGAACAGCCTGAAAGCGGAAAAAAATATCTTGAACATGCCACCCGTTTGGATCCGGGATCCGGCGCGGCATATCGTTATCTGGGGGAATGTTACACCAGCATCGGTAGACCTGATGAAGCGATTGCGGCCTACAAATCGGCTATAAAACAAAATCCGAGCGACGCAGCTTCCTTGTCAGCCATGGGCTGCCTGTTTGATACCCAGGATGAAAATCCGGAAATTTCCCTGATGTTTTGTCAGGAAAGCGTAAAGCTTTCCCCTGAAAACGGTCTTTTCCGGTATCGATTGGGCCAGCTTTATCTTAAACAGGACCGCCTGGATGACGCCCTGAAGGAATTTAAAAAAGCAGACTTGTTGGGTCAGGATGCATCCGAATATATTACAAAGATCCAAAAACGCCGGCCGGCCAAAGCGTCCTAGTGAATCCGGCGGAGGGGCTTGACACACCCATTTTTTTCTTGTTTACTTTACAGCCCGACTCGATGTCGCGGGTGCAATGCGCTTGGAGCCAATCAATGGCTTGATTTTAAGGCATTGATGCTTATGATTTGCCCTTGGCTCCTTGATTCCTTTACAAAGCCTGCGGAGAACTGAATATGCCGATTTACGAATACCATTGCAAAAACTGTGACCGGGATTTTGAATACTTGGTCTTTGGAAGCGAGAAACCGAATTGCCCCGAGTGTAAGGGCAAAAAGGTATCCAAATTGATGTCCCCCTGTGGTTTTATATCTAAAGGCAATGGCGGTGAAACGGTGTCCAGTTCCGCCGGGGCATCTGCATGTAGCGGTTGCGCCGCATCAAGTTGCGCCGGCTGCAGTCACTAGCCTCAGATGAACGATCCCATCAAAATCGGAACCCGTGGCAGCAAACTGGCTCTGTGGCAGGCAAACTGGGTAAAGTCAGCTCTCGAAAAAAAATTCCCGTCCCAACCTGTTGAGCTCATCATTATTAAAACCCGGGGAGATAAAATTCTGGATGTACCCCTTGCCAAGGTGGGGGGCAAGGGACTTTTTGTGAAAGAAATCGAACACGCTTTGCTGACCCGGCAAATCGATATTGCGGTACACAGCATGAAGGATATGCCGGCTGAAATACCGGATGGATTGTGTATCGGTGCTGTCCCTGAACGAGCAGATCCATCCGATGTATTCATATCTCGCAGCGGGATGGGATTTGACGAAATGGGTCCCGGCAGCATCATCGGCACCAGTAGTCTGCGACGGGGCGCCCAGCTGCGCCATGCGCGGCCGAGTATGGTCATTCAACCCTTACGCGGCAATCTCGATACGCGGCTCAAAAAGTTGGAAACTGAAAATTTGGATGCCATTGTACTTGCAGCCGCCGGTGTAAAACGACTGAATCTTGAACATAAAATCACCGAATATCTGAAGCCGAACATAGTACTGCCTGCAATCGGCCAGGGGGCTTTGTGCATCGAGACTCGCAACGAAGACCCCATCGTCGGGCCCCTGATACAATCCATTGATCATGCGCCCACCCGCGTTGTGGTCAAAGCAGAACGTGCCTTTCTTAATCGCCTCGAGGGCGGCTGCCAGGTTCCGATTGCCGGACACGGCACCATCAGCCAAAACCAGTTTATCCTGACCGGGCTGGTTGCTGAGGTCGATGGCAGCCGATTAATCAGAGCGGAAAAAAGCGGTCCAGTGCAATCAGCTGAAGCGGTCGGCATCGATCTGGCCGAGGAGCTGCTAGCCAGAGGCGCGGACCGAATATTGAAAAAACTCAAATCGACACCACCTGAACGTTATGAAAGCTAAAGTTTATCTGGTTGGGGCCGGACCGGGAGACCCCGGCCTCATTACGGTAAAGGGCAAAGAATGCATCCAAGCCGCCGATGTTATCATCTATGACTACCTGGCCTCCCCTGCCCTGTTGAAGTTTGCCCGCAAATCTGCCGAGCTTATCTATGTCGGCAAGAAAGGCGGCGAACACACCCTTTCCCAGGACCAGATCAATGACCTGATTGTGGAAAAAGCCAAGACCGGGGTTACCGTAACCCGTCTAAAAGGCGGAGATCCGTTCATCTTTGGCCGCGGCGGCGAAGAAGCAGAGGTGCTTTTTAAAGCGGGTCTGTCTTTCGAGATTGTACCCGGAGTCACATCAGCGATTGCGGCACCGGCTTATGCCGGTATCCCGCTGACCCATCGGGAGTTAACCTCCACGGTGGCTTTTGTTACCGGCCATGAGGATCCGAATAAAGAAGAATCCCGTATCGACTGGGCCGCCCTGGCAACCGGTATCGGAACCCTGGTATTTTTCATGGGTGTCAAAAATCTGCCCGATATTGTGCGCCGCTTGATAGAACACGGCAAATCACCGGATACGCCGGTTGCGCTGGTTCGATGGGGCACGACTCCCGGCCAGGTAACGGTATCGGGCACCTTGGACTCAATTGTCGAAAAAGTCCGTACAGCCGGACTAAAAGCGCCGGCCCTTATCGTGGTCGGCGATGTCGTCAGTTTGCGGCCAACATTGAAATGGTTTGAAAAACGGCCGCTATTGGGCAAGCGAATTGTGGTTACCCGCGCGCGGCAGCAGGCCAGCGATCTGACCAAGCTTCTTTCCGATCTGGGTGCTGAATGCCTTGAGTTTCCGACTATCGAAATCATGCCCGCCAGGGATCCGGAACCCTTACAGCAGGCCATAAAGGATCTAAACGCGTATGATTGGATTGTATTTACCAGCGTAAACGGGGTTATTCATTTCTTTGAGCAACTGTTTGCAGCCGGGAAAGATGTCCGCGCCCTGAGCCACTTGCAAACGGCGGCGATCGGTCCGGCAACCGCCCAACAGCTGCGCACATTCGGACTGACCAGTGATATTATCCCCGAGACCTATCGAGCCGAATCGGTGGCGGCCGCATTCAAAGAACTGGATTTGAAAGCAAAGAAAATACTGCTGCCCCGCGCCAGGGAGGCGCGACCGATTTTGCCGGTTGAGTTGACCAAAATGGGAGCGGAGGTGGATGAAATTCCCGCCTATGAAACCGTAACCGTAAATGAAAACGCCACCGAACTCATCCAGGCGCTCGAAGACA
>JASFIV010000400.1:0-3271 GCA_050122475.1 Desulfobacterales bacterium
GACGATGCCGGGAATCGGCCAGGCCCAGGCAGCCCGGCCGATTACATCTGCAGTCGTGAACAGCATCAAGGGAAGGATCAGAAACATGCCCGTATAACAAATCCAGCGGTTAATGCGTTGAATCCAGAATTTGATCTTCCCGTCCTGTTCCACTACTTACCTTCCTGTGCGCTCCAGCTATTTTTTACCCCATTCGACGGGAAACGCCGCAGCGGAGACATCGTGTTTATGTGTCTCTTCGTTAAAGAGCATGACCGCCTCTTTGGCGGGAAGACCTTTGGCCTCAAGTTCGCTGACCCACTTTTTGGTTTCTTCCTGAAACAGTTTGAACCATTGGGCCTGCTGATCCTGGGGCATCTGATAGAGCTCAACGCCTTTGTCGGCGATCTCTTTCATCATGGTCTTGTAAACATCACGATTCAAACCGCCGGTAGTGCGGAAGGGGTTATGGCTCACCTCCATGATGATCGACTTCAAATCATCCGGCGCGTTGTCCCAGCTCTTTTGGTTCATAATGACCCCTTCGGTGACACAGCCGAAAGTGGCCAGGGTTCCCTGTTTGGCGACTTCGTAAAGCTTGAATGCCAGAACCAGAGGCGGGCAGGTCACCAGGCCATCAATGGTACCGGTCTGCATGGAAAGATAGACATCGCCCAAGGGCATGAATACCGGTTCCGCACCCAGTGCTTTAATATAATTAGTCTGGTGGCCGCCGGGGGATCGGATGCGCAATCCTTTGACATCATCGAGCGTGCGGATCGGCTTGGTCGTCCACAGAAACGCCTGGATGCAGCCGTTCAGCTCGATCATTTTGACACCCGGGAATTCCTTTTTCAGCACTTTGTCGTAAAGCGCATTGCCGACATCGGTGCTCACGTCCTTACCGTCGGTCGTAGCGGCCAGAGACAGCACATCGCTGACCGGAAAGCGTCCCGGCGTCCAGGTAGCGGTAAAATATCCCATATCCGACAGGCCCTTGGCAACGATGTCATAATGCTCGGGCCCTTTGCCCAGCGCGCCGCCGGCATACATGGTGTATGTAATCCGTCCGCCGCTTCTTTTTTTGAGCTCCTCGAGCATGGGAATCCAAACCGTTTTAACCTCCCTGCTCATCGGGGGATGCCAGGTGCTGAACTTGATGTGCATGGTTTCCTGGGTGGTCCCCCCAGTTGGCAGCAGGAAAGCGGCTGCCAGGAAACAAACCAATAATCCCGCAACAAAAACCATTCGCTTTTTCATGTTTGGCCTCCTTTGATTGTGGGTGATGCGTTTAACTGTCAGAGTCTTATTTTTAAACCAAACAAAACCAACCCGTGTCAAGGTAATTGATGCTTTCTCGTGCTGCAATCCCTCCCAGCAGACGCGAGTCTGAATGCTGCGACTGCACCCAAAATAGCGCTTGGGGCCCTTTCCAGGTGTCAATCGATCCTGTGGACCCAGGCGTTCAAAGAGGCGGTCATCGCAAATAGTTTATCTTGGCAAATAAGCGCACCGACGATGCCCTCACCCGCGACCAGGTCTTCTGCCCGCTGTAATGCTTTGGCCTGGGCAATTTGGCGCTTGGACCGCGTCAGGTTACCGATACGCATCGTCACCAGCTCGCCTGCCAGATCGGTATTGGGGTCGATTTGTTCAGCGGGCATCTGCCGTATGTTTGGATCCCGAACGAAACAGGCATTGGCAATTGCCGTCGAGGCTGCATCCGCAATCGAGGCATTGGCTGCAATGACGCTAACTGCCGATGCAATCCCCCGGGTAAAGCTTCTGCCGCCGATGCCGCTTGTGGTCACGCCCCAGGAGGACCGACGGCCATCCAGCTGGGCGATATGGGATATGTGCAAACTGTTTATGTGCGGTCGGATGCCGACGGTTGCTGTCTGACCGGCTGACAGCCGTATGGCGATATCGCCACCATTGTCCACGACCACCTTGGCGGGCCCCCTGCCATACAGCCAGTCAGCCACGGCATCGGCAATCGTGCCAGCTACCGCTGCCATGGGCGTAAGGTCCGCATCACCAACTGCTTTTACGCTTTGAATCATCCGCTGCGCAAGATCGTTGTCCGGCGGTGTCTCGATTTGTTTGAAAGGCAAAGCCAATATCGTTCGATGTTCAGCGACCGCCTCCAAGTATCCAAAGGATACCTCTGCGGCCTGCCGGCAAAGGGCTATCTGCGGGGCGCCGTTTTGCCAGGCGCGGATGGCCAGCCGCATGGGCCCGCATTCAGCCATTACTGTTTCTGCATCCAGCAGCGCTATGGATTGCTCATAGGACATGGTTTATTTTGACCGGTGCTTTTTGACTTTAAAGGGCTTCATGGCTTCAATGTGCCCGCCCATGGCTTCATATTCTTTCAGTTCCATAGTGTACTCAAGGGGGCAGATGGTTGCCGGCGTGGGTGTCCAGTAAAACGAACCGGACTTGACGCGTTCGACATCCACCATAAAGGATATGCCACCGCCCGGCAGGATAAATCCGGGAGAACCGCCCACGGTTAAATGGGCCTGGCCGGCATGCACCGCCCGGGTCAGTTTGATCGGATAGCGCGTCACCCCGGCCCGTGCGCTGCCGCCGGCACCGGCGGTATAAATGGCCGAAACCCGGGACGGCTGGCAGCTGTCTGCGATGGCCTTCAACGCGACTTTGGCTTTGGGGGACAGCGGGATTTCTTTAAGGGCACTCCTGGCGCCGATTTTAAACATAGCGCCATTCTGGCCGGTAGTCTCTGTAATCAATATCGTCATGCCTTTACGGGCAACTTTCCTATCAATGCTTTTAATGATATCGCTGGGATTAATAATGGAAGTGCCCCCCCAGCCTTTGCCATGATCTCCGAAATAACGGCCCGGCGTGCTTTCATTGAACTTCAGTCGGATACCCGTGGGTTTGGCACCGGCATACACACCGGCCACGTGACGACTCATCTGCCCGGTGATGTGCGAATCGATGATAATGACTTCATCGGCAGCCGCCTTCAGCAGGGGCGCAAACAGCCCCATGGTGGCACTGCCACAGCCCACCCGCATTTTGGTCGCCTCTTTGCCGTCAATAATGGGCGGGTGCCCCACCTGAACTTCCAACCGACTGCCCTTTTCAATTTTAAGTTTTACCCGTTTGCGATTGGCAATCTCGGTAATGGTTTTCGCAATCACAAATCCATTTTTGCCGGTCAGGCGATTGACGCCACCGATATGCAGCATCTTGGAGCCGTACTGTTCGGTCTCCACCATGCCGACCTCTCTTTTACCCACAAAAATTCGATCGCCTTCCT
>JASFIV010000401.1:0-3206 GCA_050122475.1 Desulfobacterales bacterium
AATTCAATATATTGCTGAAGTCATGCGGATTATTTCTGATGTTAAATCCTTCCGATTTCGGAAAATTTAGAAACGGAATTTCTAAAAACCTCAAATATGATTATAAATTGACTGCGGTAGGAAGAGAACTTTCATCACCAACAATCGTCTGATAGCGGGTTCGGTTTTTGCCATTTTGCTTGGCCAGATACATTTGAGCATCAGCTGCATCTATCATTTCATCAACACTGGTAGGGATACGTTCAAATGTCACCACACCCGTACTGAATGTCACCGGCCACCTGTTTTGCTGTGCAAGTTTCTCAAGCCTTTCTTTGAGTTTTCCTGCGACCAATGCAGCTGCTTCCGGTCGTGTCTCAGCCAATAAAATTCCAAATTCATCGCCCCCAAATCGTGCCGTTACATCAATGGAGCGAATATGGTCTTTTATCGTTTTTGCGACCAGGCGTAAAAGCTGGTCGCCGACTTGATGGCCATAACGATCATTAATCTGCTTAAAATTGTCTATATCCAGGTATAAGACCGAAATGGGCATCTGGTATCTACGGGCTTTATTCAACTCCAGATTCGCTATATCGAAAAAAGCACGCCTGTTGTGTATCCCGGTTAGGTGATCGGTTCGCGCGAGCTGCCGGTGATTTTCAAGAGAGGTTTTTAACCTGGATATGATGTAGCTGACGATTAAAAATACAATTAGTCTGAAGCTTTCGTTCAAAAAGAGTATTAAAAGGTTGGAAAATGACTTCAGCATCATTAAATCTGCTATAAGCCACGAAAGGGCACTTGCAAACGATAGTAGAGCGCCGCTCCATCTTCCAACATACCAACTGGCCAACCCGATCGGAAATAGATAAAAAAGCGATAGCGCCAATTCCGGTCCGGTCAGATATCGCATGACGCCAATTGCTGAAGTAAAGGTGAGACAAAAAATGGTAAGTAAGACTTTTGAGTGTCGATTAAAAATGCTTTTATTCGCCTGATTCATGCAGTTCTCTCCGCGCGTTCCTGTCCCGCATCCGGATGGTATAAGCCAAAGATGCCATAATGGTATCGGATGTAAACGGCTTCTCAATGAATCCCTGGACGTTTAACTTCTTGGCCTCTATGATTAAATTTTTATTGAGATAGGCGGTAATGAGTATCTTTATGGCATCTGGCTGGGTGTTGTGAATTCGTTTTAAAAACTCAAGACCATTCAAGCCCGGCAATTTATAGTCGACCATAAAAAAATCATAGGTCTGATCACAGATTGCAGACAGACCTTCTTCGGCAGTCTCTACGGCCAAAACATGGCAGCCTTCGGCCTCAAAGAAAATACGCAAAGAATCACGGATCCACTCATCATCATCGATGAGTAAAATTTTCATTCCTCTGATTTCGCTTAACATCTCCATAGCGCGCCTTTATATTTCAATTACGGATGGCTTCTTCATACCATCTATTAGCATAAGGCATGCCAAGTAGCGTAAAATAAGTAATAAGAAAAAATTCAATTGCTTATAGTAAATAAAGTGCCGGGACCACTCAACTGATAATTTGAATTTTGAAGAATTAAGAATGGTATTTTCTCAATATTTCAAATCTCGGCGGCTGGCCGGCGCCCGCCCAAAAGCCACCTGCAGAGGTCATTAACGCCTGAACGCTTTGACCACGACAAACCCGCCGTGCCCATGACCATCGCAAAGTGGCTCAATCTCCTGAATTTTCTTTATCGGTTTTGACAAGGTTTGCCCGCAGACTGGGTCAACGAATCCCGCGTCGCCGAGCAACCTTTCCACTTTCGGGACCGAATAAAAGCGGGCCTCACGATAAAAGACGCTTTCAGCCTGATGCGTCAGATATTTCTTGCCAAGCACACTGGCGCGATCGACGAAGCCAATGATGAGGGGTGCTCCGGTCTTCAGCACCCGGTGGGTCTCATTCAGCATCACAATGGGTTCATCTACAAAGCAGATGGTGGTTACGATAAGCCCGTAGTCGAATACCGCATTTTTGAAAGGCAAGGCCTCAGCAACCCCCTGGATACCAAGGACACCTCTTTTAATGGCATAGGCAAGCATCGCTCTGGCGGGATCGAGGCCGACTTTGATGCCCAGGGGGGCAGCAAAACGACCCAACCCGATACCGATCTCAAGCCCCAGGCCCTGCCAGGGCAAAAAGGCCCGGAGAGCCAGCAACTCAGAATGATAAGCTTCCGGATGCCGCTGAAACCATGCTTCATAACGCCCATGGTATTTGTCAAAAGGCGTGCTTTTATTTCTTGGCATTTTCGTCTTAGTTGTTTTTTTTGTCCGATATCTATCCCTGAAAAAAAGCCGCACGATGGCAATGACGCCTTAATTGCAGCAAAAATATAAGCTGCCTTTCTCAACATAATTGTTCATGCACGATGAAGGTCGTACCTTCAAAGAGCTTCAGGAGCATCCTGTTCTTCACCGTTCATTTGGGCTTCCAAACAATCGCAATAATAATCAAATACCAAGTACATACACCTATCAGAACATGATGACTTTTGATAATATCGACACTTCTTTTGCTCCTCCACACTGGTTGCAGTGCAGATCGACATGAGGTCTTTTTTACAGTAGCAGAACCGATCAACCCGCACCGTCATCACCCCCCTGTATTGGGATAAATATTTTTATAATGTAATTTTTCGGTTTTTAATTCTGCGTCTATCACCTTAATCTGCATCAAATGTGCCAGTGATTTGTAAAAAATTTACCTATATTAATTCAAACCGTTATTGATACCTCTGACCATTAAGCGTTCTTGTTACCACCGAATCTTGAAAAATATCGAATTTCTTGTCGAAAAAATTCGAATCAATATGCTGCTTTGCGAAGCGCTTTTGAGAGATTGTGTTTGAAGTGATAAGGAAGAAAGTTGAAGGTGTCCTCAGATTGGCAATAATTATACTTTTTGAAACTAAAAACACCCATTAGGGGCTTAAAATTTGTCTCCTGTTAGGCCATCCATTTTTGTAGAACTTTTGGATCGGTGATGACAACAACCGGGCAAACCGACTTGGCGCTCACGCGTTCGACGGCGCTGCCCACATACCACCTGGCTTCCTGTAGTTTTCCTTTTATTTTAGTGTGGGATCCCATGACAATAAGATCAATATCGTTGCGGCGCGCAAACTTTAAGATTTCGATATCCGGAAAAACCCCTCCCCAAGTGCCGATTTCAGTTTTGATCGTCTC
>JASFIV010000402.1:0-3195 GCA_050122475.1 Desulfobacterales bacterium
GTCAATATTGCCGCGCGGATAGAGGGGCTTGCCGATGCCGGCGGCATTTGTGTTTCAAGAAATGTCTATAACCACATCAAAAAGAAGCTTACCCTGGGCTATGAATTTTTGGGAGAGCACCCGGTCAAAAACATCTCCGAGCCGGTGACAGTCTATAAGGTGTTAATGGATGAAAAGGAGGCCGGAAAACTACTAGGTGTTGAGGAAAAAGCATCAAAAAAAGGGTGGATATGGGCAGCCGCAGCTGCGGTCGTTGTCGCTATCGTCGGCCTGGGAATCTGGCAGTTTTACCCGCGCAGGCCCTCTGTTGAGCCTGCCTCCGAGGCCAAAATGGCCTACCCGTTGCCGGATAAACCCTCCATTGCGGTTTTGCCTTTTGACAATTTAAGTGGTGAAAAAGAGCAGGAGTATTTCTGTGACGGGTTGTCTGAGGGCATTATCAACGCCCTTGCCAAAAATGATCGTCTTTTGGTGATTGCCCGCAACTCTACCTTTGCCTACAAAGGAAAACCGACAAACGTCAAGCAGATCGCCGAGGATCTGGGGGTTCGCTATGTGCTGGAGGGGAGTATTCAGAAAGCCGGCGACCAGGTGCGCGTCACGGCTCAGCTCATCGATGCTCTGAGCGGATATCATCTTTTCTCCGAGCGGTATGACCGGGAGTTGAAAGACATTTTCAGGGTGCAGGATGAAATCACGAAGAAAGTGTTTACCGCGGTACTGGTGAAATTGGCTGCTGGAGAGGCGCAGGCGTATCATGAAAAAGGAACGGACAACCTCGATGCTTATTTAAAGGTTATGCAGGCCCGAGACTATAAAAACAGCCAGTTCACCAAAGGGCGAGTGTTAAAAGCAATGCAGCTCTTTGAGGAGGCCATTGCCCTGGATCCCGAGTATGCTCTTGCATACTCTTACATGGCAACGGCACACTTTGACCTGGTCGTTCTTGGCGCAAGTGACGATCCCAAACAGTCTTTGATGACTGCCATTGAACTGGGAAACAAGGCTGTCGCTCTTGATGAATCGAATCCATCTGTGCATGCCAATCTGGCATTTATTTATATTGTGACTAAGAATTTTGATAAGGCCTTCGAGGAGGCGGAAAAGGCTGTTTCCATCGCCCCGAATTCTGCTGCAGGCTACTTCGCACTGGGATTTGCTTTTAACAACACCGGTCGGTATCAAGAAGCGATACCGGCTCTTGAGAAATGCCTGCGTCTGAGCCCCATACCGGTTGCCAGTCATGTTCTGGTTCTGCTTGGAAATGCATACAGACATTTTGGCAGATATGAGGAAGCGATCGCCACCTACAAGAAAGCATTACGTATCTTTGGTCCGGACCAGATATGGGTCCACATCAACCTGGCCGATACATATGTACGTATGGATCGTGAAGAGGAAGCTCGGGCTGCAGCGTCTGAAATTATAAGGATCGATCCCGACTTTTCCTCAGCCCGATATTTAAAACCCTGGCCTATCAGCCAGGAGACAAAAGATCGTATGGCCGCCAACTTGCGCAAGGCCGGATTACCTGAGCACCCACCACTCCCACTACCCGATAAACCTTCCATCGCAGTACTGGCTTTCGATAACCTGAGCGGCGATCCCGAGCAGGAATTTTTCAGCGATGGAATTTCGGAAGAGATCATCAGCGCCCTCGCAAAGACGGATAAACTTTTTGTGATTGCCCGCAATTCATCGTTTGTCTACAAGGGCAAACCTGTCGATGTCAAACAGGTCTCAAGGGAGCTGGGCGTGCGCTATGTGCTCGAAGGCAGTGTTCGAAAATCGGAAGACCGGGTGAGGATTACCGCCCAGTTAATCGATGCCACTACGGGCCATCACCTGTGGTCGGAGCGCTACGACCGTGATCTGAAAGAAATCTTTGCACTGCAAGATGAGATCACTCTGCAGATAGTGAGAGCTTTAGAAATAAAACTCACCGAAGGCGAGCAAGCTCGCATGTGGAGCAGGCATTACAAAAGCCTCGATGTTTATTTAAAACGGATGGAGGCTCACGCGCTTTGGAGGGAAGGCACGGCTGAAAGTCATATGCGGCATGCCCAGGTCTCACAGGAAATCATCGATATGGCGCCTGAATCTCCGAGAGGATACATGTCTTTAGGCTATCATTACTGGTGGCTTGCATTCATTGGCGAATCACCCCGGGAAAATACTAAAAAAGCCTTTGAGCTGGCACAAAAGGCGATTTCTCTGGATGAATCTGATCCAGCCTCCCGTGAATTATTAGCAAGTGTATATTTGAGCATGAGGCAATATGATAAGGCAATTGCCGAAGGAGAGCGAGCTATTGAACTTGATCCAAACGGTGCTGATGTATATGCGAGTTTAGGCCAAACACTAAGCTTTGCTGGAAGACCGGATGATGCAATTGCGCATATTAAAAAAGCGATGCGCCTCAACCCCTTTCCAGAACCTTGGTACTTCAGAAGCTTAGGGCGCTGCTATATTTTGAAAGGGCAATATGAGAAAGCACTAATAGAGTATAAGAAAGCACATCAGCTCGCTCCGGAGTCCCCTTGGTCTTATTTCTATTTAGCCATTTCTTATAGCTTGTTAGACAGGAAAGAAGAGGCACATGCTTCAGCCGAGAAATGCTTAGAGTTAGCACCATTTGTTTCCGCAGGTTTGTTTACCAAAATCTCGAAGTTTAAAAATCAAGCCGATACTAAACTCATTGTCGATGCGATGCGCAAGGCGGGATTTCCGGAGGGGACATAATTTATCCGTAATTAACTGCTTGAAGAGGCTATCCGATGACTACAGATCAAAAAGTCACCCGAAAGCTCAGAGCCATCATGAGTGCTGATGTCAAAGGTTACAGCATCCTTATGGCTGACGATGAGGTTGCTACGGTTCAGACGCTTAAGGATTACCGCAATGTCATGTCGGCACGCATTGAACGGCATGGCGGCCGGGTTGTGGATGCGGTGGGCGACAACCTGCTGGCAGAATTTGACAGTGCGGTGGATGCCGTTGAATGCGCTGTGGAGGTCCAGAAGGAACTGAAAGCTAAAAATCAGGAACTGCCGACAAACAAGCGACTTGAATTTCGTATCGGGATCAACATCGGTGATGTGATTCAGGATGGCGACAGCATTTTCGGCGATGGCGTCAATATTGCCGCGCGGATAGAGGGGCTTGCCGATGCCGGCGGCATTTGTGTTTCAAGAA
>JASFIV010000403.1:0-3189 GCA_050122475.1 Desulfobacterales bacterium
TGCGCTTTTGCTTTTTCCAGGTTCGAATCGCGGCCTCGATGACTTCCAGGGGGTGCAGCATTTTGGCGTTGAGCGCAAATGATATGCGCGCGTGGAATAATGACCAGCTTTCGGTGGTCATGGCATCCTGATAGGTACCGAATTCTTGGAGCCCATTTTTCAGAAAGGCGCTTAGCAAAGAGAGAGACTGGGATCGGTTGATCGGCCAGATTAAGCTTTTGGGCTTGATCGTGCCGAACGTCTTTACCCCGGCTTTCTCGATCATTTTGTGAAGCGCACTGACGTCATTGCGAAACAACTTGGGCTTTGGAATCGGAACCCGACCATCATACCGACTACGGTTTTCGACATCAAAATTCCAGCGCCCGCCCTGGGGCTTGTCGCCATCCATCAGAATGTCATGCTTATGACGCATTTGGCGGTAAAAGGATTCCATTAGATAGCGCTTTTTACCGGTAAAAAAATCCTTGAAGTCCTCCCGCCGCGTCAGAAAATGCTCGGTATCGACCGCTTCCCAGGAAATTGACAACGACTTGGCCAGCTTGCGCAGCTCAACATCCAGACGATGTTCGTCGGGCAGCAGATACTCAAAATGCGTATACTGCTTTTTTTTGAGCAGCTGTTTAATGTTGTCAGCGATGGTTTGCTTATTTTTAGGATCATCAAGCCGCAGATAAATAACCGTATGTCCTTTTTCCTGCAGCTTTTCAGCAAAGGCGCGCATGGCTGCAAAAAAGGCCAGCACTTTTTGAACGTGTTGCTTGACGTAGTCGGTTTCCTGCCGAATCTCCATCATTACATACACAACGGCGTTATCCGGCTTTTGAAACCAGGAGTGTTTTTCGTTGAGTTGATCGCCCAAGATAAGTCTTAAAATTTTATTCGTAGCCATCGGTATCGTGTCCTTTTGTCTGACGGAATATTATCTTGGCTGAGAATGGGCGCGATTAAACATCACGGTCCGCAGGCACCCTAAAATTCATATCGCCCATCAGGAAATGATAGGACCGCCCTCAATCTTTTAGACACTCAGAACAGAATGTTAGTCCTGTCCTTTCCTGCTTTGTCTTTCCAGGACATCCACTTTTTTAACATAAGCCTGGATATCACATTTGCGCTCCAGCCCGGATGCGGCCATATAGCGGATTTTGCCGAAAATCGGCCGCTCGAACCAGGCCCGGTCATGAACCCCGAAGACCCAGGCTACACCGGTGTAGGAATTGGCGTCGCGACCGTCTAGAAAATATGTATTGTTAATGGCCAGCGTGGTTTTAAAGGCCTGATTGGGCGATGAAGACCATTCCAGAATTTTTTTACCCCAGTACATGCGCATATAGTTGTGCATGAAGCCGGTGAACTTCATCTCCCGCATGGCCGCATTCCAGTATTCATCGTGGGTTTTGGCATCTTCCAGCTGCCGGCGGGTGTAGCGGTATTCACGTTGGTCTTTTTTGTGTTCAGCCAGCGTCTTTTGGGCCCAGTTCGGCAGACATCGATAAGAATCATAGTCGGGCGTGTAATAAACGAAGTTCAACGCCAGCTCACGCCGCACAATCAATTCCTCCAAGAATGCCTCCCGGGCTTCTTTGAAATGCTTGGTTTTCAGGATCTGCAAAGCCAAATAAAGCGGGGAAATCTGACCGAAGTGCAAATATTTGCTCATATGGGAAACATCATCGGTCTGAGGCTGATTGCGGTTTTCAACATAGTCTTTGAACCGATGGCGTAAGAAATCTTTAAATATGTGGCGGGCCTGGGCGCTGCCGCCTTCAAAGAACTGGCTGACCGGCCCGACACTGCGGTCCAGCGACATTTTCTTTAAGACGGCATCGATCTTGCTCAGATCGATGCCCTTGATCCTTAGCTGCAGCGATGATTTTTTTATTTTGGTGGGCTCGAATTCAACCAGATAATTGCCGAGATGCTTATGAATTTTAGGGCGTATGGTGCGGGCCGCGTACTCGGCTTTTTGAGAAACCACTTCCAGCGGTACGACCACATCACTTTCGACCTGTACCACCCGGCATCCGGCGTTGCGGGCCACTTTTCGGCGCCACTGACGTTGATGCCGGAGATAACCGCGGTCGCACACGATCAGGGATGCTTTTTGGCCGGCGGCAAGGGCCACATCAACAGGGTGGCCTTTTTGAACGACCATCTTGATGCCGCGTTGGGCCAAAGTCGCCTGGGTCTTCTTTAGCCCTTCGAGCATAAACGTGTAATGGCGCAAATTGGCTTCCGGATAATCGTCCATCAGCCCGAAGACCACCAAAACACCCTGCCCCACTTGGTTGGCCTGTTGCACAGCATATTCCAGAGCATGGTTGTATTCGGCCCGCTGGGACTGCTGCATCCAATAGAGTACAAAATTCCCCTGGCGCCGATCGAGATCGTTTAAGAATTGGATACGCGTGTCCTGTATGTCTTTAAGTTTCATGGGTTAACCGATGATCGCCCCAAATGGGCTTATTTTTTTTGAGCTGCCTCAAGCTGCTTGTTTAACTTCAGCCAGTCGTTGAGTTCCAGAATCGTTTGCGATAGCTGATAGCGGCCGCCGGCAAACACACCGTAATCGCCCCCACCGGCCATGGACGAAGCAAAACGGATCGTATTGGAATGAAACAACCAAGTGGTGCTCCATTTTTTTTCAATGGCTTCGTCATAAGGGTTGTCCTGCCGCTCGGCCAGGCCCAGCTTCCAGATGTCCTGCATAATCCGGGTGGCGGTCAGCGTCTGGGCATTGGTTTCTTTGATCGTATTTTCAAAGCGTTGCCAGTGACCATTAACCCAGGAAGCATCATGGCAATTCAGACAGGCTGCCTGCATCGCCTGCTTGCGAACTGCCATTTCCTTTTCATCGATTAAATACTGTGTTGCGAAGCCGCCATTATAATCAGTCGGAAGGGGCAATTTGTCCTTATTGCGGATGATGCTGGTATCCGGCTCAATGGGGTGCGGATGGGCATAAATCAACCCCAGAATACGCCAAGGCAAGCGATTGTTCATCTGATGGGTTCTTTCTACCACAACCTCCTCATCGGTATTGACCAGCAGGCTGATATGACAGGTGGCGCAGGTGGGGGCTGTAAAGTCTTTGCCGATGGTCCAGGGCACGGCCTTGAAGTTCCAAGTGGCTTGCAGGCTAGAAAAGATATTGCCGTGTTTGCTGGCGGCATAAACCTTGTATGC
>JASFIV010000404.1:0-3155 GCA_050122475.1 Desulfobacterales bacterium
TTACCTGACCTTGATGGAAACCGAAACGCGGCGCACCAGCCGGATTGTATCCAACCTTTTGGCCTTCTCACGCCAGTCCAAAATGGAGCTCAAAAGCGTCAATATCAATCGGCTGATCGAACAGACCCTTTTTTTAAACGCAAACCTGCTCAAGATCAGCGGTGTCAAAGTGGAAACCCATCTGGATCCGGACCTGCCAGACATGATCGGCTCCGAAGATCAACTCCAGCAAGTGTTCATGAATCTGGTGTCTAATGCCGCCGAGGCAATAGAATCCAAAGGTAGCGGGCGGTTGTTAATTGAAACCCGGCACTCATTGCGCGAGAACAAATTATTGGTCAATTTTAAAGACACGGGTGTCGGTGTGACTGAAAAAAATATGTCAAAGCTGTTCGAGCCGTTTTTTACCACCAAAAAAAAGGGCAAGGGCGTGGGGCTGGGCCTTTCGGTGGCCTACGGAATTATCCAGGAACACGGCGGCTCCATTTACGTGGAATCGAATGCCGGTGAAAGTACCCAATTTAACGTTAAATTGCCATTAAAGCCGGTCGAGGAGAAACTTCAAGCGCAGGGAGGTCTCAGTGAGCAACGTTAAGATCCTGATTGTCGATGATGAATTGATTATGCGCGAATCTCTCGCGGGCTGGCTGGAACGCGACGGCCATGCTGTCCAGACCGCCGTCAGCGGGGAAGAAGCCCTCGAAAAAGTCAAAGAAACCCATTTTGACATTCTGCTGGTAGATATCAAAATGGAGGGCATTAGCGGTCTGGATGTGTTGCGCAAAGTCAAGGAAACCGACCCGGATTCCGAAGTGGTTATGATCACCGCCTATGGTTCCATCCCTTCTGCGATTGAGGCCATGAAAGACGGTGCCTTTGATTACATGCTCAAACCATTTGACCCCAACGAATTGGGCGTGCTGATCGAAAAGATCATCCAGCATCAGGAGCAGGCGCGTGAAAATATCTACCTCAAAGAGCAATACAAGGACCGCACGCGCTTTGAAAGCATGATCGGCCAATCCAAACCGATGCAAGAAATATTTGATCTGATTTGTGACGTGGCGCCCATGGACTCAACCGTCCTGATCACTGGCGAGACCGGCACCGGAAAAGGTCTGGCGGCCAAAGCCATTCATACGAACAGCCCCCGCCGCAACGGCCCGTTTGTGACCGTCAATTGCGGCGCCGTCCCAGAGCATCTGATGGAAAGTGAATTGTTCGGGCATCAAAAAGGCGCCTTTACCGATGCCAAGGAGACCAAAAAGGGCCGGCTGGAGTTGGCCCATGGCGGCACCCTGTTTCTAGACGAAATCGGTGAAATCAGCATGCGCATGCAGATCGACCTGCTGCGGGTCCTGGAAGATCGTGTATTTTATCGCGTGGGCGGCACCCAACCCATTGAAGCTGACTTTAGAGTTATCGCCGCCACCAACCGGGATCTGGAAGCGGCCATCAAATCGGGTGATTTTCGTGAGGATTTATTTTACCGCTTAAATGTTATCTCCTTTACCATGCCATCCCTGAGCCAGCGCAAAGAAGACATTCCGCTTCTGGCCGAGCATTTTCTGTATCGCTTTTCCCAGGAAACCAATAAACCGATTGATAGTATTAGCCGCGAAGCCATGGATGAGATGATGATCTATGATTGGCCGGGAAATATCCGGGAACTGGAAAATGCGATTGAGCGCGCTGTTGTCGTCGGCCGACAGCGTGAAATTTTACCTGAAAATTTGCCCATTTTTTGCCATGAACCCGCACCGGCTATCAGAGCTCATTCGCTCAAAGATGTGGAAAAGACGCATATCGAGCGCGTGCTGACAGAAAACCAGTGGAACATCGCCAGAAGCGCCAAAATCCTGGGGATCGATCGCTCCACCCTCTACAGCAAAATCAAACGGTATGACATTGAAAAGATAACTTGACGCCCCTATCCCCATATACGATCGTCATTTCCCCCATCGGAGATTTTACTCCAGAATTATTGGATCGAATCAGTGCGGAAATTAAACGGATTTACACCTTCTCCACCGATGTCCAGCCCCTGTTGACGGATATCGAATTTGCGTTTCATCCCAATCGCAAACAATACCATTCCACTCCCATTCTGGAGGAGCTGGCCCGTAAGGCTCCGACAGGTGCTATCAAAGTGTTGGCCGTGGCTCAGGTGGACCTGTTTATCCCGATATTAACCCATGTCTATGGAGAAGCCCAGTTGGGCGGCAAAGCCTGCATTGTGTCTACGGTTCGGCTCAATGAAGGCCACCAATCTCAGAACACCCAGGAACCGTATTTAAGCCGCATCATCAAAGAAGCCATTCACGAGCTGGGCCACACCTTCAAACTGCATCACTGCCGGGAACATACCTGTTTGATGCATTACTGCCGCAATGAGGATGATGTCGACCGCAAATCAGATCAGCTCTGCCGCTATTGCAAGGTTCTGCTGGAAGACGATATTAAAAGGCTGAAAACAAAATAAACAACAATATTTCACGATGGGGTTGCAGATAGATGCGGAAGGTTTGCGGTGATTTTCTGCTTAGCTATAAACAGCCGAATAACCAAAAATCCAAAAAAGAGGGCCATCAGCCCTTATTTACAATCCATGAAGATATTGATATCATCCCATTTGGTGATTCCGTCCGACACGCTTGTATCACCTGACCATTGAACCGAAATTCCATTACCAGCCACCAATATGGATCGTTTGCCAGCAAAAGAGGTCTTGTTAATTGCAGATGCTAATCCGCAAAATGTTAGCGCTCTGAAGGCCATTCTGGCCGATGACTATGAGATTAAAGTCGCTGCTGACGCACAACAAACCATCCGGCTTGCCCTGGCACCGGAATCTCCCGAAATCATCCTGATAAGCAACATGATGCCCGCTGCTGACCTGACCTCGGTTTGCCGCAGGCTGCAGGCCGATAGTACGACGAACAGTATCCCGATCATCTTCCTCTGCGAGCTGACCACCGAAGATGCAGAAGCAAAGGCATTTGAACTGGGCGCGGCGGATGTTTTAACCCGGCCGTTTAAAAAATCTGTGGTTAAGGCCCGGATCCGGACACACTCGGAGTTGAAGCGTTACCGGGAAAACCTTGATAAAAGCGTTGAAACGCGCGTGAACAAGCTGCAGTCAGAAATTCAGGAGC
>JASFIV010000405.1:0-3153 GCA_050122475.1 Desulfobacterales bacterium
TGACAGGGGCCTTTTAATGCGTGCCTTAGGATAAAATTTAGGGGGGCTGAAAATTTGTTAGGTATGACTCTGCAATAGGAAATTTTGGGATTTTGCAGATTGGCTTAAATAGGCTGAAATTTATCTAAATCAAAACTTACGATATTAGGATAGAAAACCAAAGATCAGCTAAGGACTGATATATTTGAAATATCAAAAAATTATACAAATTACAGATACCTAAATTAGCATATTCGAATCGAGCAAATGGGTATTTTGATTGATATAGATTCATCTGCGGTCAACGATAACTAGAACCTATCTCAAAAATAGTAGATCACGCTCCCCGCTTGAAAGCGGGATTTCACATCTGATCTTAAAACATTAAGGTGTTCAACAAAGCGCGGCGCAAAAGCGATTCGAAAACGGAGTATACACAGTAGTATTCGAGTATTTCGAATCGGTTTTACGCACACCTTAATATTCATAAAATTAGATGTATGATCCCGATTTATCGGGGAAACAAAAGCTTTGGGCGTTAGATGCATTTTTGAGATAGATTCTAAATTATGGCTGTGCCCCAGTCATACCTTCGTTTGATGTACTTCAGGATTAAAGATGTTTCGGTTCGAACAATACCATCTATTTTGTACACTTTTTTAAAAATCAGATCATTGAGTTCATCCAAAGACCTGGCCACAAACTCGGTATAAATATCGGAATCACCGGTGGCATGCACCACAAACCAGATCGATTTGATCTTCGACAACTCCTTTGTGACCTTTTCAATTTTGGTGATATCAACCTTAATTCTGAGAATGCCGACAATCTTAAAGCCCAGCTTGATCGGATTGCTGACAGCCACGATTTGAATGTATTCCTCTTCAATCAGGCGGTTCAGGCGGCTGCGCACCGTGGCCTCCGATACCCCCAGTTTCTTGGCAATTTCGGTATTGGGTACGCGGCCGTCTTTCTGCAGCAGTTCGATCATCTGACAGTCTATTTGATCCAGCGGTTTCTTTTTATTGGCTGAATTATTCCGCTTCATTGTTACCCCCAAATTTGAGATAACGATTGGTCCGTCGCAGAGAAAATGACGGATTTATCGTTCAACATTACAAGGACCCTATCACCGGAAAATTAAAAATACAACTATTTTTTGTTTGATAACGTGATATATGAAATGAAAATTGGTTAAATTCGTATTATTTTTATAATTTTTTTCTATTTTTCGCAGAAAAATGAAAATAAATTCTTGACAACAAAATAGGATTTGCTTTAAGTTGCTGAATATTGATACGGTAGCAGATTGAGCTTAGGAATGTTTTGGTTGTGGGCTTAAACCCTTAAAATTATACCGCGAATTTAACTTCAGAAATTAGTAAAGGAGGATGCGATATGTCACTGCCATTAATGAAAAACTATATCAATGGAGAGTGGGTGGAATCCAACTCGGAAACGATTGGCGATGTTTGGAACCCGGCCACCGGTGAAAAAATCGCCCAGGTTGCCTACGGCACCGCAGAAGACGTCGACAAAGCGGTCCAGGCGGCCAAGGACGCTTACTGGGAGTGGCGGACCACACCACCGTTGACGCGGGCCCGTTACCTGTTTCGCATCAAGGAAGCCTTTGAGGAAAGCTTCGAGGAAATTGCTAAAGTTTTGACCAGCGAGCAGGGCAAATGCATCGACGAGGCGCGCGGTGAAGTGCGTCGCATGATCGAAAATGTGGAGCATGCCACCGGCGTCACCACCCTGATGACCGGGTACACGCTGGAAGACATTGCCAAAGACATCGATTGTATGGGCCATAAGCAACCGCTGGGTGTTTTCGCAGCGATTGTCCCCTATAATTTTCCGGGAATGGTGGCATGGTGGTTTTTGCCGTATGCGCTTGTGACCGGTAACACCTTCATTGTCAAACCTTCCGAACAGGTACCCATGACCCAAACCAAAATTTTCGAGATTCTGGAAGAGGTCGGCCTTCCCGAAGGGGTGTTGAATATGGTGCACGGCTCCCGCGATGTGGTCAATGGATTGCTGGATCATCCGGACATAGAAGGCATTTCATTTGTGGGCTCAACTCCCACGGCCAAATATATCTACCAGCGCTGTGGTGAAACCGGCAAGCGGGTTCAGGCCCTGGGCGGTGCCAAAAATATCGTAGCGGTCATGCCGGATGCCGATTTGGATGCGGCCATGCCCTCCATGATCACCTCATTTTACGGTTGCACAGGGCAACGCTGCCTGTCGGGATCGGTGCTGGTGCCGGTGGGTGATGTGGCCGACGAATTGATTGAAAAATTCACTGCCGCCGCCAAGGCTATGAAAGTCGGCAGCGGCCTCGATGAACAGGCCTTAATGGGACCTCTGGCTACGGCTGCCCATAAGGAAAAGGTATTGGGTTATATCGAGAAAGGTATCGAAGAAGGGGCGGACCTGGTCATGGATGGCCGTGATTTTACGGTCGCTGAATACCCGAATGGATTTTTTGTCGGGCCGACATTATTTGACAATGTCAAACCCGATATGACCATCGCCAAAGAAGAGATTTTCGGCCCGGTGGTCAGTGTGGTTCGCACCAAGGATCTGGATGAGGTCATCGATCTGATCAATACGCGTGGTTTTGCCAACGCCGCCTGTATTTATACCAATGACGGCGCCACCGCCCGGGAATTTAAATATCGTGTTTTACCCAGCATGGTGGGTATCAATATAGGCATCGCGGCGCCGATGAGCTTTTTTCCGTTTGGCGGTGCCGGCAGCTCGATGTTCGGTGACACCAAAGCCCATGGTCAGGAGATCTTTAACTTTTTTACGGATACTAAGGTTGTCATTCAGCGCTGGTTCTAAAACTGGCTTTAATTCCATCATCTCTTGGCCGATAGCGGTGTTGCTCGAAGCAGAAAACCGCTAACGTACAGAATGTACGCGGCACAAATTTCTGCTCCTCGCGCCTTGCTATCGACCAAGAGCTAAAGATCTTAAAGCCAGTTTAACTCAAGTCGTTTAAATATCTATAATTAGTAATATTTCCTTTTTTAACGGGCTCAACGGGCTAACCTAAAGAGGCAATATAGAATAGCTAAAACGATCTACGGTTTGAATAAATCATCATGTAAAATTAAACGAAAGAGAGGAAACAATGCCTCTTGAGAATTTTGGGAGTATCCT
>JASFIV010000406.1:0-3126 GCA_050122475.1 Desulfobacterales bacterium
GTTCTTTGATGCTGATTGCGCCTTACAAGGTCCATCCCCTGTGGTACACACCGATCTTACCGCTTTTGTTTCTCCTTTCCGCTTTTGCGGCCGGATACCCCATGGTGGCCTTTGAATCCATACTGGTGTCCAAATCATTCGGCCGCGCGCCCGAAATGGAAGTTCTCACGCCGCTGGCCAAGTTTATGCCGCTTTTGATGGGCATCTACCTCGCTTTTAAAATGGGCGATATGTTCGTTCGCGGCACCTATGTCTATTTACTGGATGGCACCTACCAGACGAATGCGTTTATCGTCGAAGTGCTTTTCGGCGTGATTCTGCCGTTTGTGCTTTTGTTGTTTAAAAGGGTCCGTCGCTCTGCAGGATGGTTGTTTTTTGCATCCACGGCGTTTGTGCTGGGGATCCTTTTGAATCGGATTAACGTGTTTGTGGTCAGCTTCACACCGCCGTATAAGCTCGTTGCTTATTTTCCGGCTTTGGGGGAGATTTTTATCACTGTCGGGCTGATTGCTACGCTAATGTTTATGTACCGGGTGTTTGTGTTTATTTTCCCGGTCCTGGGCGCCCGCCCCAAAAAGATGTCCACCACGGTGCTGGTCTTGTTGGCGCTGTCCGCGCTATTCTTGCTCCATGGCCCGGCCGATGCCGCTTCAACGGCTCCGAATGTAACCCGCACACCGCTTCCGCTTACAAAAGATGTCGTTCCATCGATTAATGATGCGCCCAAAATACGCGTTTTAAACAGCCCGGTGATTAATAAATACAGCGATATGTATGAACCGGTACGCTTCATGCACAGCAAACATGCCAACGTCCTGGAAGACTGTACCATCTGTCACCATCGCAACCCCCGTGAGGAAGGTGATAAGTACGGTGAGCCGGTGACCATGGTCACCCTGCGGCAAAAGCAAGAGGCGCCTGCCGGCTGTGCCGTCTGCCATGACCGTCCTTTTAATCCCAAACAGCTGAATACACCCGGGCTAAAAGGCGCTTATCATCAACTGTGCATGGACTGTCACCAGGAATCCGAGCAGGTTCCCCATGCCCGCGGTCCGGTTCTCTACAGCGCCATGGTTAGAGGGCCGCTGGTTCGAACGCTTGATACCCGTGCACCCACGGATTGTTTGGCCTGCCACGCCAGGAAGGTGCCCGATCACAATCAGCTGGTCAAACTCGAAGGTCAGGTGGATGCGCTGGCAGTTACGCGAAACTGCCTTTCCTGCCACGAACAGGAAGGCAGGGCCATTTTGCAAACCGCCCACTGGAAATGGCATGGCGCTTCGCCTTACACCGTGGGCCATGAAAAGCGGATCGACATAGGCAAACGCACCAATACCATCAATAATTTCTGTATCAACCTGAACGGAAACTGGCCCCGTTGTACCAGCTGCCATATCGGTTATGGGTGGAAAGATGCGAATTTTGATTTCAACGACATGAGCAAAATCGATTGTCTGGTTTGCCATGACACCACCGGAAAATATCAGAAAGCGCCGCCGGCAGCAGGGTTTCCGGCCAAAGATGTGGACCTGGTCAAGGTCGCTAAAAATGTGGGCCGGCCCAGCCGGGCCACCTGCGGCATGAACTGCCATTTCCGCGGTGGCGGTGGCGATGCCGTCAAACACGGTGACATGAGTTCCCTCCTGGCCCACCCTGACAAAAATCATGACGTGCACATGGGCGTCACCGAAGGCGGACTGAATTTCAGGTGCCAGGACTGCCACAAGACCCGCAATCATATGATTTCAGGACGCAGTATATCCGTTGCGGCCGTGGAAGGGGATATTTCCTGCGAATATTGCCATACGGACAGACCCCATATCGGCAGTGAGCTGATTGATCATCATCTCAATAAGCACACCCGGCATGTCGCCTGCCAGACCTGCCACATTCCGGTTTACTCAAAAAACAACCCCACCAAAATATTCTGGGATTGGTCGACGGCCGGACAGGATTGCAACAAGCCGGCTGATAAATACGGCAAACCGACGTATGACAAAAAGAAGGGCGACTTTCAGTGGAAAGAGGCGGTCAAGCCGACCTACCTGTGGTACAACGGCACCGTCAAGCGTTACCTGCTCGGTGATCGCATTAATCAAAGCGGCGTGACGGAATTAACCAAGCCTGTCGGCAGTTTCAATGATCCCGCTTCCAGAATATATCCGTTTAAAGTCCATCGCGGCAAACAGATCAGCGATGCGGTTCATAAACACCTGATCGCACCCCAGCTCTGGGAAGGATACTGGAAGCACTGGGATTGGGACAAAGCTTCGCGAGACGGGATGAAGGCTGCCGGGCTGGCCTATAGCGGGAAATATGAGTTTGTGGAAACCGCGATGTACTGGGGCCTGACCCATGAAGTCGTGCCCAAAGAACAGGCGCTTTCCTGTGCTGAGTGCCATCCTTCCCTGGCCCATGCGCCTTATTGCGGAAAATGCCACCAGCAACGGCCGGATGTGAGCTTCAAAGAACTGGTTCATAAGGGAATGGATTTTAAAGTTCTGGCAGAACGGGGTCAGGATGTGGCGGATCTAATCGGCAAAACCAATTATATCGATTACCAGGCCCTAGGCTACAACGGTGACCCGATCGAAACCGGCAGTCGATTTGACAAGCTAGGGCTTGGGGTCGCCCATGCGACTGGGGTTTCAAGTGATTGAAAATTTTCAATAGTTAATTGTAATTCCGGGTTAGCGATATTAACTCAACAAGGAGGTCAAAATGCTTAGAAAGATGGGGACGGTTTTAATTATTATGATTTTTTTGCTGGCTGCCATCGGGATTGTGATGGCGGACGACAAAGGCAATGCGCGTAAAGGAAAGTATTTGTTCCGTAAAAATTGTCGTACGTGCCACGTTGAGGGCGGCGATGCCAAAGAGCTCAGTCCTATGAGTAAAACCCAGGCTGATTGGCAAAAGGCCTTTGATGATTACAAACAGCTACAATGTGTTGCCACCTGGGACAAGTTGTCGGACAAAGACCGGCTCGATATGTTCTCCTATCTCCATGGGCATGCTTTTGATTCGCCATCTCCGGCAAAATGTAAATAGATTGAATGCGGATCTCGGAATGCGGAATGCGGATTGATTTGAATTCCCGTGTTTAGATTCGGTTTTTGAAATTGA
>JASFIV010000407.1:0-3121 GCA_050122475.1 Desulfobacterales bacterium
ATGCTAATGACGATGCCGCCTTTAGCCGTGCCGTCAAGTTTAGTCAGCGCCAAACCGGTAACATCTAAGGCGTCGTTAAATAGCTCGGCCTGGGATAATGCATTTTGACCGGTGGTTGCATCCAGAACCAGCAATATCTCATGGGGAGCATCCGGTATTTTTTTTGAAATGGCGCGTTTTATTTTTTTTAATTCTTCCATCAAATTGACTTTTGTGTGTAGCCGGCCGGCCGTATCAATCAACACCAGATCAGCGTTGCGGGCTTTTGCGGCCTCAACCGCATCAAAAGCAACCGCTGCCGGATCAGCCATTTCCTTGTGTTTTACGATATCTGCCTTTGCTCTTTCGGCCCAGATCATCAATTGTTCGATCGCGGCGGCCCGAAACGTGTCTGCTGCACCGATCAGGACCTTTTCCCCGGAAGCGGTTGCTTTGGCAGCAAGCTTGCCGATTGTGGTAGTTTTGCCGGTTCCGTTTACGCCTACGATCATTACGACCCGGGGGGGCGGCAACGCTATTTCCGGTTCCGCTGTTTGGGGCTCAAGAATGGCTAAAATTTCATCCTTAAGAATGGATTTTACTTGATCCACCTCAGAAATTTTCGATGATGATACCTTTTCCATTAGCGTCATTGCGGTATGCACACCAATGTCTGATGTAATTAATAATTCTTCAAGTTCTTCCAAAAGATCATCATCGATTCTTTGTTTACCGGCAAAAATTCGATCAAAGCCGTCGGAAAAGGTTTTGCGAGTTTTTGATAACCTTTCCTTTAACCTTCGGAAATATCCACCGGTCTCCTCAGTCTGAGGCGGCTGGTCGGTTTCTTCAGCAGGTGGTTCTGAAGATACTGACGAATTGTTCTTTTCTTCGCTCTCATTTTTTTTTGTTTTGCGAAAAATCATGTCTGCTTTGTGACCTGTGACTATTTCATTCTCACTACAAAGAACACGAAGATTCACGAAGATAAATTCAAATCATTTATTCTATAAATTCCTTACGTTGTGTTCTTCGTGAACTTCGTGGTAAAAAATTGCAGTGGGTATGTGCCTATTTCGTTATGTATTCCCTAATTCAATCCGCACTGCATTATTACTCAAGGAGCGGATAAGGGAGCCCGGGCATCTAATCTTAATTGGGGGAATGGGCAGCATCAAAGTTGACTGAGACGATTTTGGATATGCCCTTTTCTTCCATGGTAATTCCGAATAGGGTATCGGCAAATTCCATGCTGTTTTTATTGTGTGTGATCATTATGATCTGTGATTTTTCCCCGATAATCTTGAGCAGATCATTAAACCGATATACGTTGGCATCATCCAGTGGGGCATCGATTTCATCCAGAAGACAAAAAGCAGTCGGTTTGATCAAGAAGATCGAAAATATGAAAGCAATGGCGGCCATGGCCTTTTCACCGCCTGAGAGAAGACTTAAACGGGTCAGCTTTTTTCCTGGCGGATGGATCATAAACTCCACACCGGTTTCCAAGGGATCGTTTGGATCTTGCAAGATAAGCCTGGCCTTACCACCGCCAAAAAGCCTGGGAAAAACTTCATTTAATTTTTCATTGATCATATCAAAGGTTCCCAGGAAGCGTTTCTCGGTGATGGTGTTAATTTTCTTGATCACTTTGTGCAGATCCGCAATGGCACGAACCAGATCATCGCGCTGTTCCTCAAGAAAATCAAATCGATCTTTGAGTTGTTCATATTCCCGAATGGCGCCCAGATTAACATCAACAATTTTAACGATTTTGGCTTTGGTGGTTTCCAGCTCCGCTTCCATTTGTTCGATGCTTTTTTCCGATGTCAATTCGATGCTCTCGGAATCATGATTGAACTCGGTCTTTAATACCGAAAACGACTTGCGATATTTTTCCTCCAGCTGATTGGCAATATTTTCTTTCTTAATTTTACGCTCGGATTGTTCAAGCTCCAGCAGGCGGACTTTTTCCAATGTCTTTTCACGCTGGCTTTTTATATCCGATATCTTTCCGTCGCTTTCTTTGAGTTCCTGATCAATGGCCTGGTAATGCGCTTCGTTGGTTTTGAGAGACTCGTCAAGCGTTTCCATGTTCTGATACATTTCGGAAAGCTTTTGATCGTATTCAGTTATTTGCTGTTTTGCAGCTTCTTCCTTGCGTTGTTTTTCGTGAATTTCCTCTGCGAGCTGTTCCAGGCGTTTTAAGCTGTCATTATGAAATTCTGTGAGCCGCCTTAAGCTGTTATTTGCATTTTCCAATTTTGCATTCAGCTCTGTTGACTTCATCTGCAGATCAACGATCTTTTGGTTGTAAGCTTCCAGTTCCTGCGAAACCGTGTGGATGGTTGCGGAGATATTGGTAACTTTATCCTGAGCAGCTGTAACTTCCGTCGACAGCTCATCCAGGGCCATATCATATTTGCTCATTTCTTCATCAATATCACTGGCTTCGCCCTGTAGCTGTTCTTTTTCCAGTGTGATGATTTCCAGATGGCGGTTGGCGTTTTTGAGCTCTTCAGAAGCCTTTACCTGCTCTTTTTCGGCCTCGATTTCGGCTTTTGAAGCGTTATTCTTTTTTTCCGTAAGTTGTTGCAGCTGACTTTCCAGCTGGCGAGCCTCTGATTCCAATATACTCTGGTCCCGGCGGGCTTTTTCCAGTTTCTTATCCAGTGCCACACTACGGCGGCTGAGATCTTTGATCTCCTGCTTCTTGGTTAGAATACCGTTCAATTTGTCTTTGCTGCCGCCGATCAGGATGCCCTGCGGGGATATAAGATCACCATTTTTGGTAACAATCGTTTTTGACTCGCCGTTGCGATTATACATCTCGATGGCTTCGGCCATATTTTCTGTGAAAACCACATGGCCCAGTAGGGCATCTACAATGGATTCATAGCCGGACTTGACGTTAATCTGATCTAAAAGAAGCTGCCCTGAAACGGTTTTGCTCGTCGTATCGTTAGTAACGGGTTTCACATTAGGAATCGGGATGAAACCACTTCTGCCGGCACTGCTAGATTGTAAATAATCGATGGCCCTAAGGCCGGCATCCTGGTCTTTAACAATAATGTACTGGAGCGCGTCGCCCAGAACTGCCTCCACCGCGGTTTCAAAGGTCGGTTTGGCCTCAATAATATCC
>JASFIV010000408.1:0-3108 GCA_050122475.1 Desulfobacterales bacterium
GCTCCGGTGCTCGTGCGGCTGATAGCCGTTCTGGCATCTCGCTTCGGGGTGATCGTATCGGAAAAAGTGGCCGCCCAGGCGATCCCGCTGATCGGCGCCGCCGGGGGGGCTTTGATCAATACGATCTTCATCGATCATTTCCAAAATATGGCCCGCGGTCACTTTATTATCCGCAGACTCGAAAGACAATACGGCAAAGAGCTCATCCGCCAGGAATACGATCAATTTAAGATATGACATCCCCAGCAGTATAAGAAGTCATCCACACACCAAAAAGAGAAACTTATAATTTAATGGGCGTCCCCCTAGTTAAAAGCATTGGTTAAACAGTTAAATAGTCGATCCGTTAAATAGTCTGGTTGTATGGTCAAATAGTCGATGGATTTTATCCATTTTGAACATATGAGCGATATGCATTTTTAGAACACAGATTTCCGTCGATAAATACAGATTTCATTTTATTAATTAAAGTTTTGGTTTTTATTCGTGGGCATCTGCGTTAATCTGTGTCCAATTGATTTTTATAGACTTGTGATCACCTCAAATTGTCATTTCACGCACACCTAAAAGTATAAAAAGCGTGGATGGGGTTTACCAGCCCACGTTTTTTTGTCGGATAATCGCTGCGGGTGGTGTGTTTAATCAGAAGTGAAGGCGGGTGTTTATGGAATCGCTTTGCTTGACATTATTCTTTTGTAAGGGAAGCGGCAATATGGCCCCAGAGCAGGTAAAAACAATCTGCGGCTGGATTTATGCCGGCGATTGAAGATTTGCGGTCGTAGGCGCTTTATATTTGTTCGTATGGAACACTTTGATGAGCTTCATTGCAAATTGAATATTTTCGGCGTGCGATCCCTTAAACCGGACACCGGCACCAAAACAGCCGTTGCTGCGTTCGGCGGAGTAAATGACCTGCCCTTTAATCTCGATCAGATTATTGTTGGTATCAACCGACATCATCGAGATAGATTCTGATAAAACCCGTTTCGGGGTTTCAAGAAAAATTCCGCTCTGGCTTATATTTAAAGCTTTGCCCATGCTTTGTTCCGAGATCTTTCCATTTGAACCCATACCGACATAAGAAATCAGATTAGATGTTTTTACGCGCGGATGTTGTCGCTTTTCCATACGTGCCTCGCTTAAAATGACCTGTTTTCGCCCCGGAGGGTTCTGCCCGAATACCACCGAATCATCAGCGGGTACCAGGCAAACCGGATGGAATAAAGCATTTTCTATGCCATCTTGCTCAAACTGACAGTATTTTTTGATTCCTATAAATTATATTGTAAAATCAAAAGGCTATGAAGATTTCAACAAATCGCAAAAAGGTTTCAGCGGCTGATGCCAAAAACTTAAAGTAAAATGAGAGTCAAAAGTAACAGCGGATGGGAAATAAAGTTAACAGGCACAAAATAGGCACTCTGCGCTAAGTTGGGCTGTCGGCTTTCTGCAGGGGACCGAGCATTAAGATCATAATCAGACCGGTGAGCGCCAGGCCGATGAGCACCCAAAAGACGCCCTGGTAGCTGCCCACCACGTCAAACATGCGCCCCGCTAAAACCGGGCCGACCGTGCCGCCAATCGTACCGCTGAACAGAATCAGACCGAAAAGCAGCCCGTGAGAGCCGGTGCCAAACAGCTCCGCCACCAGGGGCGACATGACCGTAAAGAAGCCGCCGTGACTGAAGCCATAGACAGCGGCAAACAGAAACAGCATCCAGGCCTTGTCCGCAATTTGCAGCCAGCACAGACCGCTCAGTAAAATAATAAAACAAATTGTCAGAGAGCGCTTGCCGCCAATTTTATCGTTGGCGGTACCCATGGAAATGCGGCCCACCATGCTGACACCGCCGATGGTCGCAAGGACACCTGCAGCGGTTGCCGGGGATAGACCCAGGTCGGTTGCGTGCGGCACGATATGCACAACCATGGTCAGCAGGCAAAAGAAGATGGTAAACTCTGCAACACACAAAATCCAGAACGATCCCTTGCGCACTGCCTTTCTTATGGAAATGTTGGGCTCCGAGGTCGCCGACGCAGATCCATCGGCGTCGGCGCTATTGCCGTCGGGAAACTGCCCCTTCTCCGCAGGATCGCGACGCAGCAGCAGCGCGGTTGCTACCAAAATCACCAGCGCAGTCGCACCGATGATCGTATACGCATGCCGCCAGCCGTAGGCGGCAATCAGCGCCGCTGCAATCAGCGGCACCAGAAGCTGGCCGGCGCCTGTACCGACCTTGACAATACCCGACATCATCCCCCGGCGTTTTATAAACCAGCGTGCCACCGTGGACAGGGTTATGACGTCATGGGTGCTGAAACCGATGCCCACCATGATGCCGTACAGAAAGTAAAGCTGCCACGGTGCCTGCATGTGTGCCATCAGCAAGTAGCCCAGACCTAAGGAGGTGCCGGAGACGACCATGATAATTCGCGGGCCGATGCGGTCATTTAATCTACCGGCCAAGATTCCCCCTGCCCCCATTATAAAAAAAGCCAGCGACGAGGCGCCCGATATAATTGCCCGCGACCAGCCCAGCTCGGCCTGAAACTGCTTAAAAAATACGCCGTAGGTAAACAGCGGCCCGATACACACTGCCTGGATGACAAAACTGGCCGCCACAATATGATAACCGTAAAAATATTTTGATTTCACTATTGCTGCCTGTCGATAGATTTGGAGAATATGACGCTGTCAGAGGGACATCTGATTTTTGCGAAGGGCGAGTATAAAGAGATTTAATGAAGGCGTCAATGATGAACTTTGATGCCCTGCCCTGCTGGACTATTTTGGGGCCGCTTGACCTTGAAAAATTGGTGCATAGATTAGGCCACACAGAACATACCATTTCTGGTTTCCCGCCCTGCGCGGGAATGACAGGCGCGGAATGAAAAACTTCCAGATCAATAACATACTTACCGTCGATCGGCCGGTGGTCGATCGGCCGGTGTATATTTAAGAAGGAGGGGATTATGAATGTTGAAGAGGCACTTAAAACCGCGATTGAATATGAGACCGAACTGAGGGATATTTATTTCGAGGCAGCGGATGCTGAAGATGATGAAAAAGGCCGGCAATTTTTCCAATCCATGGGCAAAGACGAACAG
>JASFIV010000409.1:0-3097 GCA_050122475.1 Desulfobacterales bacterium
TGACATTAATCCATTTGAAGATGAACACGGTGCAGTCACGGCGCTGATTGGCAACGGTAGGCCGCTGGTGAGCGGAAGTTCCGTGTGGCAGCTTTCTACAGAGACCAATGCCTCCGGGTTGCAGGATATCGTCTGGGTCGATGGTGTTGGCAATACCGTCAATATCAACGCTGATATTGCCGGTGGTAGGTTAAAAGGATGGCTCGAGACCCGGGATGTGGTGATTGTCGATTTGGTGAATCGTCTGGATATCCTGGCCCAGAATTTAATGACCGAAGTTAATAATTTGCATCAGGCCGGGTTTGATTTAAACGCAAATGCAGGTGAGGTGTTTTTTGATGGAAGCGCCACGGCCGCAGGTATTGCCGTCAATGCCAATATTGTTGCCGACTTTAATTTAATTGCGGCTGCAACTGATTCTTTGACTGTTCCAGGTGACAACCGCAATGCCATTGATATTGCAAACCTGCAAAATCAGCTGGTGATGAGCGCTAATACCGCTACCTTTAGCGATTATTATAGCTCCTTGGTCAGAGACGTCGGTAATGAAGTCCTTAAAGCAGATTCCTATCACACCCATCAATCCGAAATGGTGGCGCAGCTGCATAATCACCGGGAATCGATTTCAGGGGTTTCACTGGACGAGGAAATGATCAATTTGCTCAAATTTCAAAACGCGTATGCAGCTGCGGCCAAGCTGATCAGTGCATCGGATGAAATGATTAAAACGGTTATAGAGATGATTTAAGCCGCCAGGGGTCAATGGGAGATGGATAACATGCGCTGCTTAAACAATGCGCTCCATTATGGCGCTGGAAAGTTCAGATGTTAAAAGGAGAAGAATCATGCGAGTGACCAATAATACCATGATACAATCCATTGTGCGTTACCTGACCCGCCAGAACGAAGCGATCTTTGATCGCCAGAATATCATCGCATCCGGCAAAAAAATCAACAAGCCTTCGGATGATCCGCTGGGCATGGGCCGCGTGCTGAGTTATCGTCAATCCATTGCTACAATTGAGCAATACCAGAGCAATATCCAGTCCGGAAAAACGCGTCTGGAGGTGATTGAAGCCAATCTGGATCTGGTGGATAATTTGCTACAGGTGGTACGATCACTCGCTGAAACCGAGGTTGCCGGCACAACCGCCAGCCGTCAACTGGCCGCTGAAGATCTTAGAGTCATATATGATCAGGTACTGAATCTGGCGAATTCCAAACTAAACGACAATTATTTGTTCTCGGGCTATCAAACCAAAACAGTGCCCTTTACGCGCGACGATTCCCTGGCCACGACATTTGATCAATTCACCGTTACCTACAATGGTGATGACGGCGATATGCAATATATCGTTGCCGATAATTCGAAGGTCATCATGGATGCAGACGGCCGGCCCATTTTTCACGATGCGGCTTCCGGCGGACTGAATCTTTTTGATGAGATGAGAGATTTAATCGTGGCCCTTGAAAATGACGATTCAGTGGCGATTTCCACGCAGAGTGATCGTCTGAATCAAGCCCGAAATCAGATTAAAAATATTCGCAGCGCCAATGCTGCCATTGTTTATCAGTTTAAAACAACCGAAAACCACTGGGATAATTATAAACCTAAAATCGAGAACCTGTTGGGCAATGAAGAAGTTGCCGATATCACCCAGGCCGTTTTGGAGTTGAAAAGTCTGGAGATTGCCTATGAAAGCACGCTGGCGACTGCAGCCCAGATCATACAACCCGGGTTTCTCAATTTTCTGAAGTAAAAAATGAAAAAAACACTTATCACAATCACTTGTATCGCCGTGCTCATATTCATCATTACCCACCCGCTTTCCGGCCTCAACAGTGAAAGTATCGTGCGCTTAAAGCAAGCCGGTGTCAGCGATACAACCATTCAGCTAATGGTTAGGGAAAAGGTTGTTGAAACCGCGGCTTTTAGCGTCCAGGAAATTATTGACATGAAAAAGGCGGGGCTTAGCGAGAAAACGATCCAGATGGTTATACGGGAAGGCTCTTTTCTCAAAGATACCGCTCCGATCATATACGGCAAAGACGTACGATCGATTGAGTTTACGACAGCCGATGATATCATTGCGCTCAAAAACGCCGGCGTCAGTAATGATGTCATCCAGGCGATCATCACGGTGGTCGGGGATAGCACGGATACCGATCGACGGGATGCTTACCGATTGCTGGAAGATATGGAAATTCGCGTCGATTTGCGGGACGGGGATTAAAGACTTCAATTGCGGATTTTAGATTGCGGCCTGCGACGAGCTCCATTCGGCCTGCCTTCGATTTGAGGCCAGGCCGAAAGTAGTTCATGTCGAAGGCAGTCGAGTCGATTGTAGATTGAAATATCAGATGAACTGCACATTTAAAATCCGAAATCTGCAATCGGCAATCCGAAATTTTACCCGATGCCCATTTCTTGTCATAAATGCATTCACTATTACGTGACCTGGGATCAAAACTTTCCGCATGGCTGCCGCGGGATGGGATTCAAGGGCCGACGCTATCCGATAGTTGCGGTGCGCCAGATTATGAACGGCAAAGATTGTCTGCTATTTGTGGCCAAACCAACCCCCCAGAAACGATCCATCAAAAAAATTCCTCATTAAGGTCTATTTTTATGCCCGCCTGTCGACGGTGGTTGCCAGGTGAGCACATCAATTTTCCGAATCAGCTTCTGCGATGGTCGTTGCCCGCGCGCGCAAATGAGCACTCAAATCATCGCTGACCAGGTCTGCCGCCTGCTTCAGCAGAGATGGGAAAATCCGCCCATAGCCACACGAGCGGAGTTGCGTTTGAATTTGTTCGCGATAATTTCTTTTGCCTTCCTCAATCGTGGCCCGCAGCATATGATAAAGATCCATCGGTGCAATATCCTTGGGCAGGGAAAACTGCCCGACAATAGTGGTGGCCTGGCGGGCAATATGCTGTAAATAGTTATCATTATTCTGCGGCACCACGGTATCACGCCTGTCATGAAATCGCACGGCATCACAAATTTGCTGGGGCACTTTAAACCGCTGCAACACCAGCGCACCAATTTCGGCATGACTGATCCCCAAAATCATTTTTTCCGCATCGCAAGAGG
>JASFIV010000410.1:0-3086 GCA_050122475.1 Desulfobacterales bacterium
GAATTCACCCCATCTGACAAAATTTCTGTGACCATAGACAAGATTATCAATGGTAACCGGGTGCAATCCTTTTTGAGAAAGCGCCTTACAGCAATGAGAACCGATATATCCGGCACCGCCTGTCACCAGTATATTCATAGCAACGTCTTTACTTTGTAGTTATTTATTAGATTTAGGATTATAGAATCCGCAGATTACGCAGATTGGCATAGATTTAAAAAATCAATAATCCGTGCTAATCTGCAGAATCTGTGTAATCTGTGGATAAATTTTATTTTTGAACTTCTCTGTGATCTCTGCGCCTCCGTGGTGATTAGCCGACTTTAGTTCCTGCTTAGATAAAACCCTTCTTTTGCAGCACGAGTATAATCTGGTGAGCGGCCTCGACCGGCGTAATATCGGAGGTATCAATCATCACCTCGGGACTTTCCGGGATTTCGTAGGGATCGTCCACGCCGGTGTAGCCTTTTATCAGGCCGGCCCTGGCCTTGGCATACATACCTTTGCGATCGCGCTTTTCACAGACTTCAATCGGTGTCGATACATGCACTTCGATGAATCCGCCGTAGGCCTCGATGGTTTTCCGTATTTCGGCGCGCGTAGCGGTATACGGCGCGATGGGCGCGCAGACGGCTATGCCGCGGTTTTTGGTGATTTCACTGGCCACAAACCCGATGCGCTGAACGTTGATATCCCGATGTTCTTTGGAAAAGGTCAACTCACTGGACAGATTGTGGCGCACAATGTCACCGTCCAGAAGGGTTACCGGACGATCACCGATTTCCAGAAACCGGGCATAAAGCACTTTGGCAATGGTGGATTTTCCGGCACCGGACAGGCCTGTTAGGAAAACGGTAAACCCCTGTTTACGCGGTGGCGGATAGGCTTTTAAGAGCTCTTCGATGACTTCGGGGAAGGTTCCCCACTCCGGTATTTTGCGCCCGGTCCGAATGCGATCACGAATATCAGAGCCCGAAAGCGTTAAAAACTGGGTGCCTTCCGGCACCTGATCGGCACAGCGAAACTCATCTTCAAACGGCAGGTAAACCATCTCGGAAAACGGTACGATGCTGAGCCCAATCTCAGCACTGTATTCCTCGGTCAGTTTGCAGGCATCGTCGCTTCGATAAAAGGGCTCGCCGTTGCAATCCAGGCCGGGGCCGGCATGGTCGCGACCGGTGATAAAGTGGGTGCAGCCGTAATTTTTGGCCACGATGGCATGTAGCAGCGCTTCCCGGGGGCCTGACATGCGCGTGGCCAGGGGCAGCAGATTCAGCAAAAAGGTATCGGGCGGATAATGCTCGGCAACCCGCCGGTAGCAGCGCACCCGGGTGTAGTGGTCGAAATCACCGGGCTTGGTCATACCGGCAATCGGCAGCAACAACAGGTTGGCGTTCGTGTCGCGCATGGCATTCATGGTCATTTCAAACTGGGGGCGATGAATTGGATTGCGCGTCATGAAGGCCACCATGCGCTTCCAGCCAAATTTATTGAAATTCGATCGAATTTCGGCCGGCGTCATCCGAAGCTGCTTGAAGTCTGAATGAAGCGGCGGGCTCAGGACTTCCAGCTGACCGCCAATGTAGTAATCACCGGTGCTTTTATATAAATAATCGATGCCCGGATGGCTTTGATCATGTGTACCATACACCTGCTGGGCTTCCTTCTCACGCTCAATTGGCCACAGGTCTTCAATGTGCATCACCGCCAGCAGGTAGCCCTCCGGATCCCGCAGGGCCACCGACTGCCCGGCTTCAAGGCTGCGGGCCTTAAGCTCGTCGATATCCATACAAATGGGAATCGGCCAGAGGGTATCGTCCTGCAGTCGCATGCGATCGAGAACCGACTCGTAATCAGAGCGGATCATGTAACCCTTCAGGGGTGAAAAGCCACCGGTGGCCAGCAATTCCAGATCACACATCTGGCGTTCATTCAAGGTGATCTCCGTCAAATTGAGTGCAATCTCTTTTAACAGCAGGGCCCGCTCTTCATCAACCAGCAGATTCACCAGTTCGCTGCCGTGCAGTGTCACCCGGTTTCGATCGTTCATTGATGTTTCCTCCAAAATCATCTGAGCCGTGGATATCTCTAAAATCGGACCCGCATTTATATATACAAAGATTATATTTGCGCAAGCATTAATCTCAATTGCTCGACAATCTTACAGTATATCAAATTTCTTCTAATAAATACAGGTGTTAGTATGGGTTCTGGGTTCTGAACCTTGAACCTTGAACCTTGAACCTTTGAACCTTTAAGCCCTGAACTTCAGTTCACAAATCTATAGCAAAATGCAAATGACTATATAGTTATATAGATATAGCAACAAAAAAGTAATTCAAATCCAATTTGTGTAATTAGTGAGGCAAAAAAAAATTGCTGTTCAACATTCCTTTTGAGGCCGGCCTGTCGGGCTATAAGTCTGAATCACAAAAGTCTTCGCTTACTTGTCATACTTCCATAAACAGCTGATTGGCAATGGTTTATAGCAATGACTGGTGATAATGAATTCACAAAATCCGCTGAAAATTTTCTATTGTAAACCATGGCGATTTCATTTCCTATCGTCTGCTGTATCAACGTGTTAAGAATCACACAGACTAGTTATACAAAATCGTAATTTTTGATCTCAAGTACTAGTATAAAAGATTGTGTTGTTAGTATACTATAAAATTTTTTCTATTTTTTTTATAAGCAGCATTCTCTCTAATTTACTTTAATTTAACAGCTTTTTTGATTTTTGGATCCAGCAGAGCTTATCTTTTATTTCCTAATTCACCCTTGAACAGCAGAATTGGCATTTGTTTTGCTCTATTCATCGCGGCTGCAAAAAAGCCGGGGAACATTGGGGGAAGCTCGAAAAGGCAAACCATTCGTGAGGATGGGACGCAAAGCCACTGGCCTTACCCTTTTTGGGGAAAGGCGGCAGGGCTGCCGGGCGAGAACAGCACCGACACTGCGTGCATCTCGATCGGTTTTAGATGTATCTCAGAGGAGGTGTTGCAGTGGAAAGGTTGTTGATTTTTGCTCGTTTAATTCCAAACTATTTTAAAATCAGTGCATATCAATTATTTGCTTTAACAAAC
>JASFIV010000411.1:0-3015 GCA_050122475.1 Desulfobacterales bacterium
TTGTTATTTGTTATTCGTTATTAGAACTCAATTAACACCTCGTTAAATTACTATATGAGTACCCACATATGCGATACGAATTTTTCTTCGACGAACTATTAACAAATAATCAGTAGCTGATAACAAATAATTTTCGCTTAAGTTAACGCTTAAGCGAAAATTATTTTGCCAGAAAGCCTTGTTTAACGGCGTCATCAATGAGCCTTGAAACATAATCCCATAAAAAATGCGATCCGTCATTAACCAGCTGCATTCGTGCAATGACCTGATTTTTATGTATACCATGCATTTGCCAGGTATACCCGCGGGTAAAATAATTATGTAAAAAGGGCTGTAGCCGATCCAGGGCATTGGCGAATTTTGATTCAGGTGTTGCTCTGGCATCATATTCATCCCATAACGCTCGAAAAGCATCGGCCTGGTCCGCCGGTAAGATGTTGAAAATGCGCTCAGCCGCTTTGATTTCACGTTTTTGTTGATCCTGACCACCGACTTCGTCATAGCAGTAAGTATCGCCGGCATCGATTTCGACCAGATCATGAATCAATAACAGCTTGATTACCTGCAGAAGGTCTAAGTCTGTGTCGGCGGCGTACTCGGCTAAAATGAGTACCAGCAATGCAATATGCCAGGAATGCTCGGCTGAATTTTCCTGTCGCGAAACATCTAACAAAGTGGTTCTGCGCGCAATTTTTTTCAGCCTATCGGCTTCCAGAATGAATTCTATCTGGCGCTTGAAACGCTCGCCTTCCGTAGATCGGGACTTGCGCACTTGTTTTTCGACGCCGAATTTGCCTTCATCTTCAGCTTTAAGCATAAGTCAGCACCTCGTTTTCTAACTATTGCCGTACATGATTAAGATGAGCGGGTATATCCCCACACGGCGTACACCGGATCCGAAAACAGAATCTGAGAGGCATACTTGTCATCTGCCGGTCGCGGCAGTCCCCGCATGGAGTAAGTCTGCAGATGTGTATATAGCCCGGATTTCAAAAAGAATTCAAGTACCAAACCCATGCGTTCAAATTCGTGTAACTCAGACCAGATGCGGATGGCTTTGGGCGGGAACCAGCGGTTGGAAAACGTGACGATAAAAACACCGCTGGGCTTAAGAACACGATTAATTTCTTTAAAAATTTCAAATGGATGCACCAAATATTCAACCGAAACCGTGCAGATGGCCGCATCGAAAGCGTTATCATCGAAAGGTATGAGCGGATTGTCGTTCAGGTCATGGACGCAATGATCCGTCAGCCGATCATTGGCCTGCAGTTCCTGAACGTTCATTCCGAGGCCGGTCAAAGATTTCAGTGGAAGGTCTTTTGGCAGGTGAGATACCCAGCTGCTCATCAAGTCCAGAACCTTACTTTCGGGCTGCAGCAGCCTGCCATAAAGACGGCTTATGATATCTATGGCCGCATCATCGATGTGTTGCACCAAGCGCGGTTGCTCGTAAAATCGATTGTCAGGACTTTCATCGGGTCGCCGAAACGGATGGTCAGCAAAGAAATTGGTCGGTCTGCCGTCTACGCGTGCCTGCATCCCGGGCCCGCTGAGCGCAGTCTCGGCCCAGTCGATACAGGTACCGCCATGTTCTTCAAATTTTTCACGCACGTCCTTAACAGATAGCTTAAATGTAATGGACTTATCCGTAAGCGGATGATTCGCATCCGCTTGAATACCGTCCCTGTTGGCAGATACGCAGCGAAAGGGGGTCATGTTGTTGGGGAAGACGCCCGCTACTTTGTTAAGAATCCCCAGAGGATAAAATCGACCGAATCTGGGCTGGATCGGATCCATTTGAGGTGAAAGAGGCGCAATCTGACCTTGATGGAAATTGTAAATGCTGCGTTCGTCTCTGGCCGCCACTAGACTACCCGGATTGGCCTCTATCACAACCTGATCGCCGCTTTGTTTGCCGTACAATTCTTCACGTGTTTGGGGGGGCAGGAAATCCCGCCAAATATTAACTCTCTGGCCGTAGTAACAGTCGGTATGCTGAACGTCGTTGTGCTGGTAAGAAGCTCTAAATTCGATACTGGCCAAGCCTTCGTCGGATATTCTCTTCATCACATTTTTCCTTTTCCAAATGATCATATTAGAGAGCTGTTAAATAACTAGTGAGCTAACGATAATGATTAAATCGGCAAGTGCAATTCGGAAATCCATGAACGGGTCATTAAGAGAGGGTCAAAAGCGGGGTAAGAAAGTCAAATACTGGCATACGGTTGAAGGGATTTAGAGTCGATTTAAATCTTTTTTGTAAAATTCTGCCTGTTTTAGGATGCGCTTTTGATCTTCTGAGTCTTTGCGATTCCAGGTCCGATACATCATGCCGATGCGAGCATTTTTTTCCAATTTCTTACGATGGCGGTGAAAGAAATCCCAGAACAGGCAGTTAAACGGGCAGGCGGATTCTTCGTGGGCTTTTTGACGGTCATAGCTGCATTGACTGCAGTAGTCACTCATTTTATTAATATAGTTTGCAGAGGACACATAAGGTTTGGTGGCGACCAACCCCCCGTCGGCCCACTGGCTCATCGCGCGGGTATTGGGCATCTCAACCCATTGGATGGCATCGATGTATACGCCCAGGTACCACTCCTCAACCTGATCGGGATGAACTCCGGAGAGCAGGGCAAAATTACCGGTCACCATCAGCCGCTGTATATGATGGGCATAGGCGTGCTCAAGCGATTGGCCTATTGCAGCCTGCATACATCGCATTTTTGTCTCTGCCGTCCAGTAAAAATCGGGCAAGGCGGCCCTATGGCTAAAAAAATTCATGCGGCCCAGTTTGGGCATCAATGTCCAGTAAATGCCACGCATATATTCGCGCCAGCCCAGGATCTGGCGTACAAAACCCTCTATCTGTTGAATTTTAATGTTGCGCTTTTGCTTTTTCCAGGTTCGAATCGCGGCCTCGATGACTTCCAGGGGGTGCAGCATTTTGGCGTTGAGCGCAAATGATATGCGCGCGTGGAATAATGACCAGCTTTCGGTGGTCATGGCATC